>CALERA010000028.1 GCA_937908275.1 uncultured Desulfarculaceae bacterium
ACCACCGAGATCTACACTCTTTCCCTACACGACGCTCTTCCGATCTGTAGAAGCCCAGGGCCTCCTTCTCGTAGGCCAGCAGGTCCGGCTCGGACCAGGCCGGCACTCCGGGCAGGGCCGGGGCGGAGGGCTTGGCCTGCTCGGCCCCCATCAGGTCGAAGATGCTGGTCTGGCCGCCCTCGCGGGCCCGGGCCGCCTTCTGGCCGGCGTCCAGGGCCTCGTCCAGGGCGGCCATGAGCTGGGCCCGGTGGGCGCCGGTGGAGTCAAAGGCCCCGCACTTGATCAGGCTCTCCAACACCCGGCGGTTGACCCGGCGCAGGTCCGCCCGCTGGCAGAGATCAAACAGCCCTTCGTAGGGTCCGCCCTCGGCCCGGGCGGCCAGGATGGCGTCCACCGCGCCCTCGCCCACGTTCTTGACCGCCGCCATGCCGAAACGGATGGCCTCGTCCTTGACCGTGAACTCCCGCTCGCTCTGGTTGATGTCCGGGGGCAACACCTTGTTGTCGTGGTCGCGGCACTCGCCGATGTGGCGCACCACCGCGTCGGTGTTGTTGACCTCGCTGGTCAGGAGCGCGGCCATGAACTCCAGGGGGTGGTGGGCCTTCAAGAAGGCGGTCTGGTAGGCCACCAGGGCGTAGGCGGCCGAATGCGACTTGTTGAAGCCATAGCCGGCGAACTTCTCCATCAGGTCGAAGATCACCGTGGCCTTCTGGGGGTCGACGCCGCCTTCCTTGGCCCCCTGGGCGAAGCGCTCGCGCTGGCTGGCCATCTCCTGGGGGTTCTTCTTGCCCATGGCCCGGCGCAGGAGGTCGCCCTCGCCCAGGCTGTAGCCGGCCAGGACCCGGGCGATCTCCATCACCTGCTCCTGGTAGACGATGACCCCGTAGGTCTCCTTGAGGATCGGCGCCAACTGGGGCAGCAGGTATTCCACCTTGCGCTGGCCGTGCTTGCGGGCCACGAAGTCGTCCACCATGCCCGACTCCAGGGGGCCGGGCCGGTAGAGGGCCACCAGGGCGATGATGTCCTCGAAGCACTCCGGGCGCATCTTGCACAGCAGCTCCTTCATGCCCGAGGATTCCAGCTGGAACACGCCGGTGGCGTCGCCCCGGCTCAGGAGATCGAAGGTCTCCTTGTCGTCCAGGGGGATGTCGGCGATGGCGAACTCCGGGTCGCGGCCGGCCCGGATCATCTTCACCGCCACGTCGATCACGGTCAGGGTGCGCAGGCCCAGGAAGTCGAACTTGATCAGGCCGGCCTTTTCCACGCACTTCATGTCGAACTGGGTGACGGTTTCGTCCTTGGGACCCTTGTACAGCGGCACCACCTGGTTCAGGGGCACGTCGCCGATGACCACCCCGGCGGCGTGGGTGGAGGCGTGGCGGGGCATGCCCTCCAGGGCCTTGGCGATCTCCACCAGCTTGTTCACCCGGTGGTCGGCGGCCATGCGCTCCTTCAGGCGCGGCTCCTGCTCGATGGCCTTGTCCAGGGTGATGCCGATCACCGCCGGCACCAGCTTGGCGATCTGGTCCACGTCGTTGTAGGGCATGTCCATCACCCGGCCCACGTCGCGGATCACGGCCCGGGCCTGCATGGTGCCGAAGGTGATGATCTGCGACACGTGGTCGCTGCCGTACTTGCCGCTGACGTATTCCAGCACCTCGCCGCGCCGGTTGAAGCAGAAGTCCACGTCGATATCAGGCATGGACACGCGCTCGCGGTTCAGGAAGCGCTCGAAGATCAGGGTGTAGCGGATGGGGTCCAGGTCGGTGATGCGCATGGCCCAGGCCACCAGGGAGCCGGCGGCCGAGCCGCGCCCGGGTCCCACCGGGATGTCGTGGTCCTTGGCCCAGTTGATGAAGTCGGCCACCACCAGGAAGTAGCCGGCGAAACCCATCTCGCAGAGCACTTCCAGTTCGTAGTCAAAGCGGGCCTCGTAGATCTCGCGGTCATAGTCCTGGCCGTGGCGCTCCAACTCGCGGTAGCGCTTGTCCAGGCCGCTGCGCGCGGTCTTTCGCATGCGGTCCTCGGCGGTCTCGCCGCCGGCCAGGGGATAGACCGGGAAGCGCAGCTTGCCCAGGGGCAGCTCGAACTCGCAGCGCCGGGCGATGTCCACGGTGTTGGACATGGCCTCGGGAACTTCGGGGAAGAGCAGGGCCATCTCCGCGCCGGACTTGAAATACAGCTCCGGCGGCAGCTTCATGCGGTCCACCTCGGCCAGGGTCTTGCCGGTCTGGATGCACAGGAGCGCGTCGTGGGCCTCGTGGTCCTCGCGCCGCAGGAAATGGCAGTCGTTGCTGGCCACCAGGCCCAGGCCCAGGCGGCGGCCGATGTCGATCAGGCCGGGGTTGACCTTCTTCTGCTCCGGGATGCCGGCGTCCTGCAACTCCAGGAAGAAGTTGCCCTCGCCCATGATGGCCGAATACTCCCGGGCCGCCTCCAGGGCCAGGTCTGCCTGCTCCTTCATCAGCAGGCTGGCCACCTTGCCGTGCAGGCAGGCCGAGAGACCGATCAGGCCCTGGTGGTGCTCGCGCAGGATCTCCAGGTCGATGCGGGGCTTGTAGTAGAAGCCCTCCATGAATCCGGCCGAGACCAGGCGCACCAGGTTGTAATAGCCTTCCTGGTTGGAGGCCAACAGCACCAGGTGGTTGGCGATCTCCTGGCCGGGGCGGTGCTCCTTCTCGCGGCGGTCGCCCGGGGCCACGTAGACCTCGCAGCCGATCACCGGGCGGATGCCGGCCTTCTTGGCGTACTGGTAGAAGTTCACCGCGCCGAACATGTTGCCATGGTCGGTCATGGCCACGCTGTCCATGCCCAGCTCGGCGCAGCGGTGCATCAGGTCGTTCAGGCGGATGGCGCCGTCCAGCAGGCTGTAGGCGGTGTGGACGTGGAGATGGACGAAGGACACGGCGTTTCCCAACCCCGGCCCGCGTGGGGGGCCGGAATCAGACCCGGGCTTCCACCTCCAGGCGGACCATGGCCACATGGCTCAGGCCGGACTGGTCCAGGGGATGCCGGGTCAGGTACAGGTCCAGCAAGTCAGCGATGAAGGCCTCGCGCCGCGCCTGGGGCAGGCGCTCCAGATAGGGCAGCCAGGTGGTGCGCACCCAGCCGGCCAGGCCCTCGCGCCCGGCGTGGGTCATGTCGCGGGGGATCAGCTCCACCCGGGTGGGGGTGAGGCCCGCCGCGCTCAGCCAGAGGGCGTATTCGTCATCGCCGGGGAAGCAGTAGGCCTCGGCCATGCCGGCGAAATATTCCCGCCAGGCCGGGGCGGCCATGACCTCGTCCCGGGCGGCGAAGATTTCGCGGCAGTTGCCCCGCCCGCCCATCTGGAAGACCAGCCGGCCCCCGGGGGCCAGGGCCCGGCGCACCCCGGCCAGGAGCGAGGCGTGGTCCCGGACCCAGTGCAGGGCGGCGTTGGAAAATATCCGGTCGAAGCCGGCCTCCTGATCCAGGGCGGCGGCGTCGCCCAGGGCGAAGCACAGGTTGGGGTGGCTGGCGGCTGGATGGCTCTGGCGGGCGAAGTCCACCATCTCCGGCGAGACGTCCAGGCCCAGCACCGCGCCCCGGGGCACCAGGGCCGCGATCCGAGCGCTGAGCTGGCCGTCGCCGCAGCCCAGGTCCAGCACCCGCTCGTCGCCGGTCAGGTCCAGCTTGGCGATCAGCTCCCGGCCCCAAGCCTGTTGGGCCGAGGCGTTGCGGCTGTAGTCGCGGGCGTCCCAGCAATGGCCACTCATGGCCGCCCCCCGTCTATTCCCACTCGATGGTGGCCGGGGGTTTGGAGCTGATGTCGTAGACCACCCGGTTGACGCCGGCCACCTCGTTGATGATGCGGCTGGAGATCTTGGCCAGCAGCTCGTAGGGCACCCGGGACCAGTCCGCGGTCATGGCGTCCACGCTGTCCACGATGCGCAGGGCGATGACGTCCTCGTAGGTGCGCTCATCGCCCATCACCCCCACGGTCTTGATCGGGGCCAGCACCGCGAAGCTCTGCCAGACCTTCTCGTAGAGCCCGGCCGAGCGCATTTCCTCCAACACGATGGCGTCGGCCTCGCGCAGGGTGTCCAGGCGGGCCTTGGTCACCTCGCCGATGATGCGGATGGCCAGGCCGGGGCCGGGGAAGGGCTGGCGGCTGACGATGGTCTCGGGCAGGCCCAACTCGCGCCCCACCTCGCGGCCCTCGTCCTTGAACAGCTCGCGCAGGGGCTCCACCAGCTTGAGCTTCATCTTCTCCGGCAGGCCGCCCACGTTGTGGTGGCTCTTGATGGTGGCGCTGGGGCCCTTGAAGGAGACCGACTCGATCACGTCCGGGTAGAGGGTGCCCTGGGCCAGGTAGTCCACCTGGCCGATCTTGGCTGCCTCGGCCTCGAAGACCTCGATGAAGGTGTGGCCGATGATGCGCCGCTTCTGCTCGGGGTCGGTGACGCCCTTCAGGCGCGAGAGGAAGGTCTGGCTGGCGTCCACCACCACCAGGTTCAGGCCAAAGGCGTTGCGGAACAGACTCGTCACCTCGGCCACCTCGCCCTGGCGCAGCACCCCGTTGTCCACGAAGATGCTGGTCAGGTCGTGGCCAATGGCCTGGTGCAAGAGCAGCGCCACCACCGAGGAGTCCACCCCGCCGGAGAGGGCGCAGATGACCCGCTTGCCGCCCAGGCGCGCCTTGAGGTCGGCGATGGTGGCGGAGGCGAAGTTGTGCATGGTCCAGATCGGCCGGCAGCCGCACTCCTCCAGGACAAAGGCCGCCAGCATGGTGGCCCCCTGGGGGGTGTGAACCACCTCGGGGTGGAACTGCACCCCGTAGATGTGGCGTCCGGTGTCGCCCATGGCCGCCACCGGGGAGTTGTCGCTGACCGCCAGAACCTGGAAGCCCTCGGGCAGGCGCTCGATGCGGTCGCCGTGGCTCATCCAGACCTGTTGCGGCTCGGCCGGGTCCAGCTCGCGGAAGGGACCCACCGCCGAGCCGACCTCCAGCTTGGCCGGGCCGTACTCCCGCCGCGAGCCCCGGGCCACCACTCCGCCCAGGAGGTGGGTGATGATCTGCATGCCATAGCAGATGCCCAGCACCGGCACCCCCAGGGCCAGCACCCCCGGGTCCAGGGTCGGCGCGCCCTCGGCGTAGACGCTGGCCGGGCCGCCGGAGAGGATCACGCCCCGGGGGTTGTAGGCCCGGACTTCCGCCAGGGGCATGGTGCAGGGGTGGATCTCGCAGTAGACCCGGGCCTCGCGCACCCGGCGCGCGATGAGCTGGGTGGTCTGGGAGCCGAAGTCCAGGATCAGGATTTTCTCGGCGTGGATGTCGCTCATGAGCCCCTCGCGGCGCGGGCGGGTGCCAGGGCTAGACGCCCTCCACCCGGTAGTTGGGCGCTTCCTTGGTGATGGTCACGTCGTGGACGTGGCTCTCGCGCAGGCCGGCGGCGGTGATGCGCACGAAGCGGGCCTTCTCGCGCAGCTCCTCCAGGTTGTGCGCGCCCACGTAGCCCATGCCGGCCTGGAGCCCGCCCACCAACTGGTAGATGGTCTCCGACAGGGTGCCGCGATAGGGCACCCGGCCCACGATGCCCTCGGGCACCAGCTTCTGGGCCGGGTCCTCGGCGTTCTGGCCGTAGCGGTCGCCGGAGCCGGCCCGCATGGCGTCGATGGAGCCCATGCCCCGGTAGACCTTGTAGCGGCGGCCCTGGTAGAGGATGGTCTCGCCAGGGCTCTCCTCGGTGCCGGCGAACAGCGAACCGATCATGACCACGTTGGCCCCGCCGGCCAGGGCCTTGGTCAGGTCGCCGCTGAACTTGATGCCGCCGTCGGCGATGAAGGGGATGCCGGCCGGACCGCAGACCCCGGCCACCGCGAAGATGGCCGTCATCTGGGGCACGCCCACGCCGGCCACCACCCGGGTGGTGCAGATGGAGCCCGGACCCACGCCGACCTTCACACAGTCCACCCCGGCCTCGATCAGGGCCTGGGCCCCCTCGGCGGTGGCCACGTTGCCGGCCACCAATTGGCAGTCGGGATAGGCGCCCTTGATCTGGCGCACCGCGTCCAGCACGTTCTGGCTATGGCCGTGGGCCGAATCCAGGCAAAGCACGTCCACCCCGGCGTCGATCAGGGCCTGGGCCCGCATCAGGCCGTCCGGCCCCACCCCC
This sequence comes from uncultured Desulfarculaceae bacterium, assembly GCA_937908275.1. Classification (GTDB taxonomy): domain Bacteria; phylum Desulfobacterota; class Desulfarculia; order Desulfarculales; family Desulfarculaceae; genus JACRDC01. Next base: position 6,135 of record CALERA010000028.1, read on the forward strand.
ACCGCCGCGCCAGCCCTCAGGCGGCCCAGGTCGTCCTTGGCGCTCTTGGGGTACTTGCGCACCTTCTCGATGTCCTTGATGGTGATCAGGCCCTTGAGGTTGAAGTCCTTGTCCACCACCAGCAGCTTCTCGATGCGGTGCTGGTGCAGGATGGCCTTGGACTCCTCCAGGGTGATGCCCTCCAGGGCGGTGACCAGCCGGTCCTTGGTCATCACGTCCGCCACCGGCTGGTCCAGGTTGGTCTCGAAACGCAGGTCGCGGTTGGTGATGATGCCCACCAGCTTCTTGCCCACCACCACCGGCACTCCGCTGACCCGGTAGCGGCTCATCACCTCCAGCACCCGGTGCAGGGAGGCGTCCGGCGGCACCGTGACCGGGTCGACGATCATGCCCGACTCGGACTTCTTGACCTTGATCACCTCCAGGACCTGGTCCTGGATGGACATGTTCTTGTGCACGAAGCCCAGGCCGCCCTGGCGGGCCAGGCTGATGGCGGTGTCGGCCTCGGTGACGGTGTCCATGGCCGCGGCCACGATGGGGGTGTTGAGGCGGATCTTGCGGGTCAGCCAGGTGCCGGTGTCGACCTCCTTGGGCAGCACCTGGCTCAGGCCGGG
>CALERA010000029.1 GCA_937908275.1 uncultured Desulfarculaceae bacterium
CAGGGCGATGAAGGCGAAAATCTCGGTGGGGTGGACCAGGCTGCGGTTGTTGACCTGGGTGGCCACCTGGGTCAGCTCGCTGACCCCGACGATGAAGGCCAGGGAGGTATCCTTGATCAGGGACACGAACTGATTGACCAGGGAGGGCAGCATGTGGCGCAGGCCCTGGGGCAGGACGACGAAGGCCATCACCTGCCAGGGCTTGAGCCCGGTGGAGAGCCCGGCCTCGCGCTGGCCCGGGGGCACCGCGGCGATGCCGGCCCGCACGATGCCGGCCATGTAGGCGCTGGTGAACAGGCTTAAGGCCGCGATAACGGTCTGGCTCTCGCCCACGCTGCGCCCCAGGAGGGCCGGCAGCAGGAAATAGGTCCAGAAGACCACCATCAGCAGCGGCACCCCGCGCACCAGGTTGATGAAGCCCAGGCTGAGCCAGCGCACCACCGGATGGCGCGCGGCGCTCAGGAGGCCCAGCAGCAGCCCGCCCAGGATGGAGAGCAGGCCCGAGGCCAGGGCCAGCCAGATGGTCAGGGCGAAACCGCCAAGCGGACCGTGGGGATAGCGTCCCACCATGAAGTAGGTGAAGTTGTCGGTGATCACCGACAGGTCCAGCCAGCCGTCCATGGCCCTAGCGCCCCGGGGCCGGGGAGAGCACCCGGCGGCCGTAGAGGTTGACCAGGCCGGCGATGGCCAGGCTCAGGACCAGGTAGACCAGGGCCGCGGCCGAGAAGGCCTCCAGGCCCCGGAAGGTGTAGCTCTCCACCTGGCGGGCCTGATAGGTCAGCTCGGCCACCCCGATGGTCATGGCCAGGGAGGAGTTCTTGGCCAGGTTGAGGAACTGGTTGATCAGGGGCGGGATGGTGACCCGCACCGCCTGGGGCAGGATCACCCAGCGCATGGCCCCCAGGTAGCCCAGGCCGCTGGCCAGGGCCGCCTCCATCTGCTCCCTGGGGATGGAGCGCACCCCGGAGCGGATGTCCTCGGCGATGAAGGCTCCGGTGTAGACCGTGAGCGCGATGACCCCGGCCGCGAACTCGAAGTCGCCGGCCACCAGCCAGTCGTTCACCGCCTGGGGCAGCACCTGGTAGGAGCCGAAATACCAGAAGAAAAGCTGCACCAACAGCGGGGTGTTGCGGAAGAACTCCAGATAGGCCCCGGCCGCCGCGCGCAGGGGGGCGACGGGAGAGAGGCGCAGCAGCGCCACCAGCAGGCCCAGGCCAAAGGCCAGGACACAGCTCAGGAGCGAGAGCTTGAGGGTGACCACCACCCCGGAGAGCAGCCAGTCCAGGTACTGGCCGGAGAGGATGGTGGCGAAATCGAAATGATAGCTCAGCACCGGCCGGCCCCCGCGCGACCTAGTCGGGGAAGATGACGAAGGCCCGGGGAATGGGCGTGTCCGAGCCGGGGCCGAACCAGCGGTCATAGATGACCTTGGCCCGGCCGTCGGTCTCCATCTCCAGGAGGGTGTCGTTGATGGCCTTCAGGAAGGCGGCGTCGCCCTTGCGCACCCCCAGACCGTAGGGCTCCTCGCTGATCTGGATGGGCGGGATCTCGAACTTGTCGCGGTTGGGGGCCTTGGCCAGGATGCCGGCCAGGATCGACTCGTCGGTGGTCACCGCCGCCACCTTGCCCTGGTTCAGGGCCAGGAAGGCCTGGGGGTAGTCGTCGAAGGAGATGATGGTGGAGCCGGGCAGGGCCTGGGCCGCGTTGCGCTCGCTGGTGGAGCCCTTGGCGGTGCCGATCTTCTTGCCGTTGAGGTCGGCCAGCTCCTTGACCGCGCCCTTCCGGACCAGGAACTTCTGGCCGGTCTTGAAGTAGGCGTGGGAGAAGTCGATCTGCTGGGCGCGCTCCGGGGTCTTGGTCATGGTGGCGGCGATGACGTCGATGTTGCCCTCGGTCAGTTGCGGCATGCGCGAGGCGCTGGTCACCGGCTTGAGCTCCAGGCGCACCCCCAGCTCCACCGCCAGGGCGGCCACGAAGTCCACGTCATAGCCCACAATGCGGCGGGTGGACTGGTCCACGTAGCCAAAGGGCGGCAGGGAGTCCTTGACCCCGGCCACCAGGACCCCGGTGCGGCGCACCTTGGCCAGGGTGTCCTCGGCCCCGGCCGCCGGGGCCAGGACGGACAGGAGCATCAGGGACAGGGCGATCAGGCTGGCCTTGCGCATGGTCTCCTCCTTTGCGGTTGCGGGGTCCGGCCGGGGCGGGGCGCCGGCCGGTCAGTGCAGCGGGGAGAGCACCCGCTCCAGGAACTGCCGCGCCCGCTCGTGGCGGGGGTTGGCGAAAAACTCCCCGGGCGGGGCGTCTTCCAGCACCTGGCCCTGGTCCATGAAGATCACCCGGTGGCTGACCTCGCGGGCGAAGCCCATCTCGTGGGTCACCACCATCATGGTCAGGCCCTCGCGGGCCAGGTCGCGCATCACCGCCAGCACCTCGCCGATCATCTCCGGGTCCAGGGCGCTGGTGGGTTCGTCGAAGAGCATGATCTTGGGGCGCATGGCCAGGGCGCGGGCGATGGCCACCCGCTGCTGCTGCCCGCCCGAGAGCTGGGCGGGGTGGACCCGGGCCTTGTCCGCCAGCCCCACCCGCTCCAGCAGCTCCAGGCCCTGGCGCTGGGCCTCGGCCTTGGCCAGGCCGCGCACCTTGATCGGGGCCAGGGTGATGTTGTCCAGGGCGCTCAGGTGGGGATAGAGGTTGAACTGCTGGAAGACGAAGCCGATCTCGGCCCGGAGTTTGTTCAGGTCCAGGGCGGGGTCGGCCAGGTCGGCCTCGTCCACCAGGATGCGCCCCCGGTCGATGGGCTCCAGGCGGTTGACGGTGCGGATCAGGGTGGACTTGCCCGAGCCGCTGGGGCCGCAGACCACCACCACCTGGCCCCGGGGCACC
>CALERA010000030.1 GCA_937908275.1 uncultured Desulfarculaceae bacterium
CCCCAGCCGGGAGGCGGCATGAGAATCACCTGCCTGGGCGCGGCCCGCACGGTCACTGGTTCGTCCTATCTGGTGGAAAAGGACGGCGACACCTGCTTCCTGGTGGATTGCGGGATGTTCCAGGGCAGCCGCCAACTGGAGCGGCGCAACTGGATGGCCACCACCTATCGTCCCCGCGATCTGGACGCGCTGTTCATCACCCACGCCCATATCGACCACAGCGGCCTGACCCCGCGCCTGGTCCGCCTGGGCTACAGCGGGCCGATCTATTCCACCGAGGCCACCTGCGAGCTGCTGCGCATCCTGTGGCTGGACTCGGCCCACATCCAGGAGATGGAGGCCGAGTGGCAGAGCAAGAAGAACCGCCGCTCGGGCGGCGTTCCGGTGGAGCCGCTCTATGAAACCGCCGACGCCGAGGCGGCCATCGCCCTGCTGCGCCCGGTGGCGCTGGACGCCGAGCGCGAGTTCCTGCCCGGGGTCAAGGGCCGCTTCGTGCAGGCCGGCCACATCCTGGGCGCGGCCAGCCTGCTGATGACCCTCAGGGTGGACGGCGGCATCCACCGGGTGGGCTTCTCCGGCGACCTGGGCCGGCCCGGGGCCCTGATCGTGCCGGACGCCGAGCAATTGCCCCGGCCCGACACCCTGTTCATGGAGACCACCTACGGCAACCGCAGCCACAAGTCCCTGGAAGACAGCCAGAACGAGCTCTTGGCCGTGATCAAGCAGGCCTATCTGGACGGCGGCAAGGTCCTGATCCCGGCCTTCGCGGTGGAGCGCACCCAGGATCTGCTCTACACCCTGGCATCCGCCTACCGCTATGGCGAGCTGCCCGAGGACATGCCCATCTTCCTGGATTCGCCCCTGGCCATCGCCGCCACGGAGATCTTCCGCAAGCATCCGGAATTCTACGACGACCACGCCAAGGAGCTGTTGCAGCAGGGCATCGACCCCCTGACCCTGCCCAATCTGCGCTACACCCCCTCCACCGAGGAGAGCCGGGCCATCAACGACCACAACGGGCCGGCGGTGATCATCGCCGGCAACGGCATGGCCACCGCCGGGCGGATCAAGCACCACCTGAAGCACAATCTCTGGCGCAAGGATTGCCACGTGGTCCTGGTGGGTTTCCAGGCCGCCGGCACCACCGGCCGGGCCCTGGTGGAAGGCGCGAGCAAGGTGCGCATCTTCCGCGAGGAGGTGGCGGTCAACGCCCAGGTCCACACCATCGGCGGTTTCAGCGCCCACGCCGACCAGGGCGAGCTGCTGGCATGGCTGACCGCCCTGGCCCATCCCGGCCTGAACGTCTACCTGATGCACGGCGAGGAAACCTCGGCCGGGGCCTTCCGCAAGCTGGCCAGCGAGCGCCTGCCCCAGGTGCATTTCCACATGCCCCGCATTGGCGACACCATCCACCTGCGCCCCCTGTGCGCCGCCCCGGCGGTGGCCGCCTGCCTGCCGGACAAGGCCCGCGACCTGGCCCGCCGCCTGGAGGACCTGGCCGCCCGCCTGGACCAGGGCCAGTCCGCGCCCGAGGGCCTGGAAAACGCCCTGGCCCAGTTGGAGCGCCTGGCCGCGGGGGAGACGGAGTAACTCGTGCCCCGTCAGGATCTTCTGCATCGCGTGATCAAGCCCGCCCGCTACCTGGGCGGGGAGGCCGGGTCGGTGGTCAAGGACCCCGACCAGGAGCGCCTGTCCCTGGCCCTGGTTTTCCCCGAGACCTATGAGATCGGCATGAGCCATCTCGGTCTCAAGGTGCTCTACGAGGCCCTGGCCCCCCGGCCCGAGGTGGCGGCCGAGCGGGCCTTCGCGCCCTGGGTGGACCTGCTGGACCTCATGGCCAGCGAGGGCGAACCGCCCTGGGCCCTGGAGAGCGGCCGGCCCCTGGGGGCCTTCGACGTGGTGGGCTTCTCCCTGGGCTACGAGCTGACCTACACCAACGCCCTCTTGCTGCTCAAGCTGGCCGGCATCCCGATGCGCCGGAGCGAGCGCGGCCCGGAGCACCCCCTGGTCATCGCCGGCGGCTCGGCCATGGTCAACCCCGAGCCCCTGGCCGACTTTTTGGACCTGGTGGTGGTGGGCGAGGCCGAGGAACTGATTCACCAACTGGTGGACCTGCTGATCCAGGCCAAGGACCAGGCCTGGGAGCGGCCGGATCTCTATCGCCGGGCCATGGCCATCCCCGGGGTCTACGCCCCGGCCCTGTTCGAGCCGGTCTATGAAAACGGCCGCCTGCAACGGGTCCTGGCCCTGGACCCGGAGCACCCCAGGGTGCGCCGCCGGGTGGTGGCCGACCTGGGCGCCCACCAGCCGCCCCTGAACCGGGTGGCCCCGGTGGTCTCCCCGGTGCACGACCGCGTCGGTCTGGAGGTGGCCCGGGGCTGCACCCGGGGCTGTCGTTTCTGCCAGGCCGGCTACATCTATCGCCCGGTGCGCGAGCGCGAGCCGGGCCAGGTGTTGGACGCGGCGTGCGCGGCCATCGCCGCCACCGGCCAGGAAGAGCTGGCCCTGCTGTCCCTGTCCACCGGCGACTACTCCTGCATCGAGCCCCTGGCCCAGGCCCTGATGGACGCCCTGGCCGCGCGCAAGGTCTCGCTTTCCCTGCCTTCCCTGCGCCTGGACTCCCTGACCCCGGAGCTGATCGAGCAGATCAAGCGGGTGCGCAAGACCGGCTTCACCCTGGCCCCGGAGGCCGGCAGCCAGCGCCTGCGCGACGCCATCAACAAGAACCTGAGCGAGGAGCAGATCCTGGCCACCACCCGCCAGGTCTTCGACCTGGGCTGGAACCTGGTCAAGCTCTACTTCATGCTGGGCCTGCCCGGCGAGACGGAAGCGGACCTGGCCGCCATCGGCGAGCTCTCCTCCCGCGCCGCCCGCCAGGGCCGCAGCCGGGGCAAGCGCCCCCTGGTCCACGCCAGTTTGGGCCTCTTCGTGCCCAAGCCCCACACCCCCTTCCAGTGGGAGGCCCAGTTGGACCTGGAGGCGGCCAAGGCCCGCCTGGACCAGGCCAAGCGCGGCATCCTGGACCCCAAGGTCAAGAGCAAGTGGAACAGCCCCCAGCAGAGCATCCTGGAGGGCGTCCTGAGCCGGGGGGACCGCCGGGTGGGGCGCGCCCTGGAACTGGCGGTGGCCAAGGGCTGCCGCTTCGACGGCTGGAGCGACCAACTGCGCTTTGATCGCTGGCTGGAGGCCCTGGCCGAGGCCGGCCTGGACCCGGCCGAGTACCTGCGCGCCCGCGACCCCGAGGAGACCCTGCCCTGGGACCACATCGACGCCGGGGTGGACAAGGCCTTCCTCCTGGCCGAGCGGACCAAGGCCCGCCAGGGCCTCTCCAGCGGCGATTGCCGCCAGGGGCGCTGCCTGGACTGCGGGGCCTGCGACCACAAGGTCATCAAGCCCCGCCTGGCCTGGGGCGACCTGGGCGCCTTGCCGCCCCCGCCGCCGGAGCCCCCCGACGACCGCCGGGTCTGGCGCTTCGTGCTGCACAAGACCGGGCCGGCCCGCTTCCTGGGCCACCTGGAGATGATCAGCCACCTGGTGCGGGGCTTCCGCCGCTCCGGCCTGGCCCTGGCCCACAGCCTGGGTTTCCATCCCCACCCCCTGCTCAAGAGCGATTCCGCCCTGCCCCTGGGGGTGGAAAGCCTGGCCGAGGTGCTGGAGGTGACCCTGCTGGGCGGCCCCGGGGCCGAGGAGATCGCCCGCCGGGTGAACCCGGTCTTGCCCGAGGGCCTGTCCCTGCACCAGGGTCGGGCCGGGCTGCCCGGAGAGGACTTGCGCGAGCCGGACCTGGTGACGTATTTTGTACGTTGCGACACCACGTTGGAACCCCAGGCCCTGGAGGATTTCGCGGCCGCGCCCGAGCTGCTTTTCGAGCGCGACACTCCCAAGGGACGGCGGGTCATCGACCTCAAGGCGGCCATCCGCGAGATGCGTCTGGAGGACGGCGGCCTGATGCTGACCGTGGGCAAGGCCGGGGGCCGGCCCAAGCCGGCCGAGGTGCTGATGGGCGTATTCGGCCTGGGGCGCGACGCGGCCCAGGCGGCCCGGGCGCTGAAGATGGCGGCCCGGCGCGAGGAAGGCTAGTTTGGCCAACACCCTGCTGATCAACGCGCGCTCCTACGAGACCCGCGTGGCCCTTCTGGAGAACGGCCAGGTGGTGGAGGTCTACGTGGAGCGCCACAAGCAGGGCTCCCTGGCCGGGAACATCTACCTGGGCCGGGTGGCCCGGGTGTTGCCGGGCATGCAGGCCGCCTTCGTGGACATCGGCCTGGCCAAGGCCGCCTTCCTCTACGTCAGCGACGTCTACGAGACCCCGGACCTGGACGCCATGGAGGCCGGCGAGGCAGGCTTGGCCAAGCCCGGCCGGGGCGAGCCGCCGCGCATCGAGGATCTGTTGCGCGAGGGCCAGGAGATCATGGTCCAGATCTCCAAGGAGCCCCTGGGCAACAAGGGCGCGCGCATCACCAGCCACGTCACGCTGCCCGGGCGCAACCTGGTCTTCATGCCCACCATCAACCACGTTGGCATCAGCCGCCGCATCGAGGAGGAGCTGGAGCGGGCCCGGCTGCGCACCCTGATCCAGGAGATGCGCCCGGCCAGCCAGGGCTTCATCGCCCGCACCGTGAGCGAGGGCCAGGACGCGGACAAGCTCAAGGCCGAGATGGGCTTCCTCTGCTCGCTCTGGGACGCCGTCAATCGCCGCCGCCAGCGGGCCGGGGTGCCCAGCCTGCTGCACCAGGACCTCTCGGTCAGCCTGCGCGCGGTGCGCGATCTCTTCACCCGCGAGGTGGACCACCTGATCATCGACTGCCGGGCCGAGTACGACCAGGTGGTGGAGTTCGTCAGCGCCTTCATGCCCCGTCTGCTGCCCTGCGTGGAGCTCTACAGCGGCAGCGAGGCCATTTTCGACGCCTACGGGGTGGAGCCGGAGCTGGCCCGGGCCCTGGGGCGCAAGGTCTGGCTCAAGAGCGGCGGCTACGTGGTGATCGAGAAAACCGAGGCCCTGAGCGCCATCGATGTCAACACCGGGCGCTACGTGGGCGGGCACAACCTGGAGGAAACCATCCTCAAGACCAACCTGGAGGCGGTCAAGGAGATCGCCTACCAGTTGCGCCTGCGGGACATCGGCGGCCTGATCGTCATTGATTTCATCGACATGGAAAAGGAAGCCAACCGCCAGAAGGTGGTGGCGGCCCTGAAGGAAGCCCTGGCCCGCGACCGCTCCAAGACCAACGTCCTGGGCATGAGCGCCCTGGGCCTGGTGGAGATGACCCGCAAACGGGTGCGCGAGTCCCTGGGCGAGACCCTGACCGAGGCCTGCCTCTACTGCGACGGCGGCGGCTCGGTCAAGGAGCCCACCACCGTCTGTTACGAGGTCTTCCGCGCCCTGGAGCGCGACCTCAAGGGCTCCCGGTCCAGCGCGGTGGACGTGCGGGTCAGCCCCCGGGTGGCCGAGGTGATGCTCCAGGAGGAGCGCTACGCGGTGGAGGAGCTGGAGTCCTTCCTGGACATGACCATCCACGTGGTGCCCGACCCCGACCTGCACCGCGAGCAGTTCCTGATCCGCCCCCGGGACGAGTAAACCCCACCAGCCCCCAGGCCTTGCCCCCCGCTCCCGGGGCCGGTATCCTCAGCAAGACCAGCCCTGTCACACCCTCACGCCAAGGACGACCGGCCTTGACCAAATATCGCTTGTTGGACACCGGACTTATCAGCGCGGCCGAGAACATGGCCCTGGACGAGGTGCTCACCAGCCGGGCCGGCAAGGGGCTCAGTCCGCCCACCCTGCGCTTCCTGCGTTTCTCGCCCGACGCCGCCCTGTTGGGCCACCACCAGGAGGCCGAGCGCGAGTTGCGCCTGGAGTTCTGCCGGGCCAACGGCATCGAGGTCAACCGCCGCCTGACCGGGGGCGGGGCGCTGCTCTTCCAATCCTCGGGCCTGGGCTGGGAGCTGATCGCCCCCCTGGGCGCGCCGCCCTTTGCCGGGCGGTTTGAGTTCGCGGCCCGGGCCATCTGCGAGGCCGCCGCCCGGGCCTATGGCCGGTTGGGGCTCGACGCCTGCTTCCGCCCCCGCAACGACATCGAGGTGGCCGGCCGCAAGATCAGCGGCACCGGCGGCTTCATGCTCGACGGCGGGGTGCTCTTCCAGGGCACGGTGCTGGTAAAAAACGAGATCGAGCGCTTCCTGCGCGCCCTGCGGGTGCCGGTGGAGAAGCTCAAGAAACGCGAGATCGAGTCCCTGATGCAGCGCCTGGCCTTTGTGGAGGACCTCCTGGGCCGGCCCCTGGACATGGCCGAACTCCACCAGGCCCTGGCCGACGAGTTCGCCGCCAGCTTCGACCTGGAGCTGGAGCCCGGCGGCCTGACGCCAGAGGAGGCGACAGAGGTGGCGGCGCGGCTGCCCTACTATCAGTCGCCGGAGTGGGTCCATCTGCGCGCGCCCCTCAAGGACCGCCCGGCCTGGCTGCGCCACATCCTGCAAACCGACTCCGGCACCCTCAGGGTCCACCTCTGGCTGGACGCCCGGGGTCAGCGGGTGCAGAAGGCCTTGATCACGGGCGACTTTTTCAGCCGGCCCCAGCGCTTTGTCTACGACCTGGAGGCCTTCCTCCTGGGCCAGAAGGCCGAGCCCGAGAACCTGCGCCGGGCGGTGCTGGAGTTCTGGCAAAAGGGCGAGGGCGAGTTGGACGGCATCAGCGCCCAGGAGACCGCCGAGGCGGTGGCCGCCGCCGCCGCCCGCCGGGCCCTGGCCGGGGTCTTCGAGGAGACCGAGGCGGCCGAGCTGTTCCTGGTGGGCATGGGGCCGGAGCAGGTGGGCCGCTTGAAGGCGCAATGGCTGCTGCTGCCCTACTGCGCCAAGCCGGTGGAGTGCGACTGGCGTTACCTGCCCGATTGCGGGCGTTGCGGCGACTGCCAGTACGAGCCCATGTACCAACTGGCCCAGGACCTGGGCCTGACCCCGGTCTCCATCCAGAGCTTCGAGCATTTGATGGAAGTCCTGCGGGACATCGCCCCCCGGGGCGGGGCCTTCGTGGGCTCCTGCTGCGAGGCCTTTTATTGCAAGCATCAGCGGGAGATGGAGGAGAGCGGGGCCTCGGGCCTGCTCATCAACCTGGACTCCACCACCTGCTATGACCTGGGCAAGGGCATGGACGCCTATCGCGGCAAGTTCGACCACCAGACCGAGATGAACACCGCCCTGATCGCCAAGGCGGCCCGGGTCATGGCCGGCGGCCGGGACGGGGCCGGGGCGGGGGCCACGGAGGCCAACCTTGGCTGAGGGGCCGCTGCGGGTGGACGTGCTGGTGGTTGGCGGCGGGCCGGCCGGGGCCCGCGCCGCCCAGGCCGCGGCCACGGCCGGGGCGCGGGTGCTGGTGGTGGAGCGCAAGCGCCGGGGCGGGGCCTTGCCCCATTGCGCGGAGTTCGTTCCCCGGCTGTTGGCCCTGGAGGTCCCGGTGCCGGCCCGGTCCCAGGCCCAGGCCGTGGAGGGCATGGAGACCTGGCTGGAGGGCCGCCCGGTCTTCAGCCCCGGACCAGGCTGGGTCCTGGATCGCCAGGTCTTTGATTACGCCCTGCTGGAGGCCGCCGCCACGGCCGGGGCCGAGGTCTGGGTGGGCGCGCGCCTGACCGGCCGCCAAGGCGAGCTTTGGCGGGTCTCCCGGGGTGGGCGCAGCCAGGAAATCCAGGCCGGCGCGGTGGTGGCCGCCGATGGCGCGGCTTCGGCCGTGGCCCGGCATTTGGGCTGGCCCCGGCCCCGACTCCTGGCCGGGATGCAGTACACCGTGCCCCTGCGCCAACCTCTGACCCGCACCCAGGTCTGGTTGGACCCGGCCTATCGCCACGGATACGCTTGGCTTTTCCCGCGCGGGGCCTCGGCCAACCTGGGCCTGGGCTGCCGGGTGGAGGCCCATCCCCGCCAAATGTTGGAAGCCCTGCGCCAGGACCTGGAAAGCCAGGGTCTCATCGGATCCGGGGTCCTGGCCCTGGGCGGCGGGGCCATCCCCATCGGCGGGGTCAACCCCGAGCTGGTCCGGGGCAAGGTCATCCTGGCTGGCGACGCCGCTGGCCTGACCCACGCCATCAGCGGGGCCGGCATCCCCCAGGCCGTCTTTTCCGGGGCTGAGGCCGGCCGGGCCGCCGCCGCCCTGGCCGGGGGCGATCCCGCCGCGCCGGACGCCTATGCCCAGGCCATCGCCCAGCGCTATGGCCGGACCCTGGCCGCCGGCCTGGAGGCCCGCCGCCAGCAGGAGGCGGGCTGGGACGCCCCTGGCTTCGCGCAACTCATGACCAACACCTGGCCGGCCTGGGGCGGGGGAGGGCGACGTGGACGCTGAACTGGCTGCCCTGCTGGCAGAGGCCCGGCAGCTCTCCCTGGAGCTGCACGGCCCGGAGCTGGCCATCCATTTGCCTGGCATGTTCCGGGCTTATGGCCGCCGGGGCCGCTATCCCGCCGCCTCCATCACCGGACCCCGTTGTGAGCTCAACTGCGAGCACTGCGGTGGCCGCCTGTTAAGCCCCATGCACCCGGCCACCACCCCCGAGGAGCTCCTGGCCCTGGGCCGCCGCCTGGCCGCCGCCGGCATGGCCGGCCTGCTGATCTCCGGCGGCAGCGACCCCACCGGCCGCCTGCCCTGGGCTCCGCTGATCCCGGCCATCGCCCAGCTCAAGGCCGAGACCGACCTGGTGCTCACCGCCCACGTGGGCCGCATCGACCGCGCCACCGCCCAGGCCCTCAAGGACGCCGGGGTGAGCCAGGCCCTTTATGACGTGGTCGGCGATCCGGCCACCGCCCGCGAGATCCTCCACCTGCCCGACGGCCTGGCCGCCCAGGCCGAGACCCTGGACGCCTGTCTGGCCGCCGGCCTGGAGATCGTGCCCCACGTCATCATCGGTCTGCACCACGGCCAAATGCTTGGCGAATACAAGGCCCTGGACATCGTGGCCGACCTGGACCCCCAACGGGTGGTCTTCATCGTGTTGATGCCCCTCAAGCACACCGGCCTGGCCCACGCCGCGCCGCCCTCGCCCGAGGAGGTGGCCCGCTTCCTGGCCCAGGCCCGGCTGCGCCTGCCAGAGCCCCGCCACCACCTGGGCTGCGCCCGCCCCCGGGGGCGCTACCGCCAGGAACTGGACGCCCTGGCCGTGGCCGCCGGCATCAACGTCCTGGCCATCCCCAGCGACGGCGCCCTGCAAACCGCCGAACAATACTCCCGCCCCACCTCCCTGACCGAGACCTGCTGCTCCCTGGCCTAGGAGGGAGAGGGTAGAGGGGATGAAGCGAATGTGGGGGAACCCTTTTTGGGGCCCAAAAGGGTTCCCCCACACCCCCTCCTAAAAGGCCGGGGGTATGGGGAAAGAGGCTTGGCAGGGTGGGACCGTCCGCTACGGACGGGCGTTATGCCAAAAGAGGGTAGGGCGGAGTGACAGGATGCGCCTCGCTAAGCGATGGCGTTTATCATCGCCCTGCTTTCGGAGTTTGCTCATGCCTTTCTCCGGGTGGCCGGGACAACTTGTTGTCCCGGCGGCGCAGCCGCAAGAGGTCCTGGGCCAAGGCTGGTGACAATACCGGCAGGTCGAGCGTCATCCTGGCCTCTGGGCGGCCTCCCCATCCGTCTTGGCTCCCTCCCGGTTTCACCCCCCGGACAAAGCTGCTATAGTTGCCTGAATCGTATTCGTTATCACCGCAGGGAGGCAAGCATGTCCCAGGCCGCCGAGCGCCTTGAGCCCCAGCCCCAGAGCCCCGAACACGTGCGCATGTCCCTGGCCGCGGCCATGACCCTGGGGCTGGCCGAGGGCCGCTTCTACCGCAACGCCCGCCTGGGCTGCATCAACCTCCTGCTCACCTATCCCGGAGGCTGCAAGGCCAACTGCGCCTTCTGCGGCCTGGCCCGCGAGAAGCACACCGAGGCCTACGAGCCCCGTTTCGAGAAATTCATCCGCGTCACCTGGCGCTCCTGGCCCCTGGACCAGATCATCGAGCGCTGCCAGTCCGCCCCGGCCTGGGTCCAGCGGGTCTGCATCAGCATGATCACCCATCCCCGGGCCAAGGACGACACCCTGGAGATCTGCCGCCGGGTGCGCGCCGCCACCAACCTCCCGGTCAGCCTGCTCATCGCCCCCACCATGCTCAGGGAGGACGACCTCCTGGAGCTCAAGGCCGCCGGGGCCGACCGGGTGGGCGTGGCCATCGACGCCGCCACCCCGGAGATCTTCCAGGACCTGCGCGGCAAGCCGGTGGGCGGCCCCCATCGCTGGGACCACTACTGGCGCATCTATGAGAAGGCCATGGAGGTCTTCGGCCGGGACATGGTCGGCGTACACCTGATCCACGGCCTGGGCGAGAGCGA
>CALERA010000031.1 GCA_937908275.1 uncultured Desulfarculaceae bacterium
ACGAGATGTAGCCGTGACTGGAGTTCAGACGTGTGCTCTTCCGATCTGGAGATGGGGCTCATCACCCCGCCGGTGGGCATGAACGTCTTCGTCATCGGCGGCGTGGCCCCGGACATCCCCATGGCCACCATCTTCCGGGGGATCTGGCCCTTCCTCATCGCCTGCTGCCTGACCCTGGTCCTCTTGACCATCTTCCCCCAACTGGCCACCTTCATCCCCAGCCACATGAGCGCCAAATAGCGCGGCGGGCGACAAGCGGAGCGGAGGCGACATGAACCTGGCGCGCAATTTGGAACGATCGGCGGCCTGGTTTCCCGAGAACCTGGCCGTGGTGGAGGAAGCGGGCAGCCTGACCTACGCCGAGTTGGACCGCCAGGCCGGCCTGGCCGCGGCCGGGCTGAAGGCCCTGGGCCTGGTCCCCGGGGACCGGGTGGCGCTCTGCGCGCCCAACTCCGGGGAATGGCTGGCCTTCTACTTCGGGGTGCTCAAGCTGGGCGCGGTGGCGGTCACCCTCTCCAGCCAGTTGACGCCCGATGAGTTGCGCCTGTTGTTGGGCCATTGCCGGCCCCGGGCGCTCTACACCAGCGCCAATCGCCTGCCAGAGCTGGCGGGCTTCACCGCCCAGGCTGGCATCGAAAAGATGATTTGCCCGGGCGGCGACCTGGATTTCAGCGGCCTGCTGGCCCTGGCCGGAGGGCAAGAGCTGCGGGCGGTGGAGCGCGAGCGCGACGACCTGGCGGCGGTGCTCTACACCGGGGGCACCACCGGCCTGCCCAAGGGGGTGATGCTCAGCCACCAGAACATCAACGCCGCCATCCACAACGTCTGCTACCAGGAGCAGTCCAACCCCCGGGACCGGGCTTTGTGCTTCCTGCCGTTCAATCATGTTTTCGGGCAGATGCACATCATGAACGCCACCATCCTCTCCGGGGGCGGGCTGGTGCTGCTGCCGGCCTTCGACCTGGACCGGGTCCTGGCGGCCATCGCCCGGCACGGGGTCACCAAGCTCTTCGGGGTGCCCACCATCTACGTGCGCCTGTTGCAGGTGCCGGACCTGCGGCCCAAGCTGGGCGCGGTGCGCTACGCCTTCAGCGCGGCGGCCAGCATGGCCCGCGAGGTGGTGCGCCAGTGGAAGGAGAGCACCGGCCTGGACATCCACGAGTCCTACGGCATGACCGAGACCGCCTCCATGGTCACCTACAACCACGCCCACCGCCACCTGGTGGGCTCGGTGGGGGTGCCGGTGGGCTGCACCGAGGTCAGCATCCGCGGCCCCGAGGGTCGGCCTGTGTTCACCGGCGAGGCCGGCGAGGTCTGGATCCGGGGGGCCAACGTGATGCGGGGCTATCTGGACAATCCCGAGGCCACGGCCGAGGCCCTGGTGGACGGCTGGCTGCGTTCGGGCGACATCGGCTACCTGGACCCGGACGACTACCTCTACATCGTGGACCGGCTCAAGGACATGATCATCACCGGGGGGGAGAACGTCTATCCCCGCGAGGTGGAGGAGGCCCTGCACCTCTGGCCCCCCCTGGCCGAGTGCGCGGTGATCGGCCTGCCCGACCCGGAGTATGGCGAGCGGGTCACGGCCTACCTGGTGCCCCGGCCCGGGGCGGAGCTGGACCCGGTGGCCCTGCGGTCCTTCCTCAAGCAGCGCTTGAGCCCCTTCAAGGTGCCCAAGGACTACGTGGTGGTGGACAAGCTGCCCACCAGCCACGCCGGCAAGATCCTGAAGCGCGAGCTGCGCCGCCTGGTGCTGCGCCCGGCCTGAGGGTTGACTCCAAGCCCCCGTATTGCCAGACAAGATACTCCCCGCCGGGGCCTTGGCCTCCCGGCGGGGGGCTGACGCCCAACCTTCACCTTCCCGCCAAATATTCGTAATCCGTTCCGGCCATATTCAGGATTGGTGACGGAGCGCGCGGCGCGTTTCCGGACCGAGGCTTCACCCGGGAATTCGCGCAACATGGCTGGGTCTGGAACACCGAGCGGCAATGAGATTGGACGGGCCAAGGGGCGCGGGGCCGGGGTTGCGCCCTGGCTGCGTTGGCGGATCTAGGGCCGGGGGTGGCGGCGGAAACCGCAGAGCCCGGCCGAGAGGCGAGGCGCGCGCGCGGCGGACCGGCCAGGGGCTGGCGGGGCGTCGGGCGCGCCCTGCTGGGCCTGGCGGTCTCCCTGGGCTGCCTGGTCTATGTCCTGCGCCAGGTGGACCTGGACGCACTCTGGCAACAGACCCGGCAGCTTAACCTGCTCTACGTCCTGGGCCTGAACCTGCTCCTGGCCCTGAGCCTGCTGTTGCGCTCCCGGCGTTGGCAGCTCCTATTGCGTCCCCTCCGGCCCTGTGCTTTCGGGGCCTTGTTCTCGGCCAACCTGATCGGCTTCGCGGCCAACAACCTGCTGCCCACCCGCCTGGGCGAGGCGGTGCGGGCGGTGGCCGGGGCGCGGCTGACCGGCCTGTCCCTGGGCGCCAGCGCGGCCAGCATCGTGCTGGAGCGGATGCTGGACGGCCCGGTGATGCTGGCCTTCATCTTCGCGGTGTTGCTCTGCCTGGAGCCCGGGGCCGCGGCCGGACCCTTCAGCGCCGGGCACTTCCGGGCCGCCGGCTGGACCTTTCTGGTGGGCTATCTGGCGGCCTTGCTGGGACTTCTGGCCCTGGCCCGCTGGCCGCGCCCGCTGGTGGACCCCCTGGCCCGGGGCCTGGCCCGCCTCCAGCCCCGCTGGGGGGCGCGCCTGCGTCGCGGCTTGCTGGCCTTTCACCAGGGCCTGCTGGCCCTGGGCCGCCAGGGGCTGTTGGGCCGCCTGGTGCTGCTCTCGCTGGCCTTGCGCCTGCCGCTGTTGGCCATGCACTGGCTCTTCCTGCCGGCGGTGGGCCTGCCCCCGAGCCTACTGCTGGCGGCCCTGGCCACCCTGGGCGCGGGCCTGGCCTCCACCCTGCCGGCCGGGCCGGGCTACGTGGGGGCCTATCAGTTGGCGGTGTTCTGGGCCTTGCGCCTGGGCGACGCCCCGGAGCCGGAGGCCTGGGCCTACGCGATCCTGTATTGGGCCGGCCAGTGGTTTCCGCTGGTGCTGGTGGGGCTGCTCGAGGCCTGGCGGCGCGGTTTGGGACCCGGCCGCCGCCCGGCCGACCCCCGGTCCCCTGAACAACAACCCTAGGAGATCACCCGATGTCCGCCCGCCGCCCTGGCTCCCTTTCACCGCAACCCCATCCGCTCCGGCTGGAGAACATCCGCCTGGGCCTGGTGGCCAAGCTGATCATCAACATCTTCACCCCCTGCGACGGCATCAACGCCCTGACCGACCGCCGCTGGTTCCGGGACGCGCCCTACGCCTACGCCAGCTACCTCAACCGGGCGCGGGCCAAGACTTTTCCGGACAAGATGCGGGTGATCTGGGCGGCCAAGCAGGAAAAGGCCAAGAAGCTGATCGTGGTGCGCCGGCGCTATGGCTACATCCCCGAGCCCTACCTCAGGGTCTGCCGCAAGACCCCCTGCGGCCGCCTGCGCCTCCTGGCGGCGTACATCAGCTGAGCCACCCGGCGGGCGGGGGCTAGAGGGCCAGGTCGTAGCCCAACAACATCACCAGGCCCAAGGCCCCCAGCACCAGCCCGGTCACCTGGTTCACCCGGCGCAGGCGGCGGGCGTCCAGGCCGGGGCGGAAGCGCATGGCAAAGGCGCAGAGCAGGACGAACCAGGCCAGGGAGCCCAGCAGCACCCCGGCCCCGGCGGCCAGGGCCGCGGGCGCGCCCCGGCCCAGGTCGGCGGCCAGGCCCAGGGCCGAGAATAGGGCGGTCAGGGCCAGGATGACCAGGGGATTGCCCAAACTAAGGATAAAGGCGCTGCTGTAGTCGCGCAGCCAGCGCCGGGCCGGTTCCGGGCCGCGCCCCTCCCGGGCCGGGGCCAGGAGCAGCACCGCCCCCAGGCCCAGCAGGCAGAGCCCGGTCAGGCCGCGCAGGCGGGGACCCACGGCCAGGAGCCAATCGGTGAGCCAGGACATGCCCAGGGCCACCGCCAGGCCAAAGCAGGCGTCGGCGCTGGCCGCGCCCAGGCCGGTCAGCAGGCCGGCGGCCCAGCCCTGGGTCAGGGCCCGGCGCAGGCAGAGCACCCCCACCGGCCCCATGGGCGCGGCCACGGCCAAACCGGCGGCAAAGGCCTTGGCCATCAGCACCGGCCACCAGAGCAGGTCGGGATTCACCGCGACGACAGCACGGGCGACACCGCGCCTCCGGCCCTAGGCGCAGCGCTGCACGACCGCCTCGGCCTCGGGGGCGTGCTGGCCGCGGAAGACCCGCTGCCAGTCCTCGCCGCCGTAGCGCAGCATGGTCTTGGCGTCGGCGTCCATCAGGTCGGCCA
>CALERA010000032.1 GCA_937908275.1 uncultured Desulfarculaceae bacterium
CAGGAACCAAGGCCCCAGGCCCACCCAGGCCAGGGCCATCAGCCCGCCGGCCGGACCCAGCTCGGTCCGGGCCAGCCGCCAGGTCAGCCAGACCAGGGCCAGGGAAAACAGCTCCGGGACCAGGCACAGCATCCGGGGGCCGGGGCCGAAAACCGCGAAGAGCGGCGCGGCCAGCCAGGCCTCCAGGTTGCCGCCGAACAGCTCGCCCGAGAAGAGGAAATGCCAGCGACCCGCCAGGATATCCAGGGCCTGGACCCCCCACATGGCCATGTCGCCGTCCAACTCCGGCAGCCACCAGTACAAGGCCCGCAGGCCGGCGGCCAGGAGCAGGACCAGGAAGACCAGCCAGCCCTGACCGGCCAGACCCGGTGGTTCCGGCGGGGACAGCGGTATCTGATCACCTATGGTCTCAGGATGGTTGACGGATTCTGGCGCGGGCATGGCCTAGGCCTGGCCAGCCGGGGGGGAGCGGAACCCGCCCCGGGCGTAGAACAGGGCCCCGGGCAGGGTGGCCACCAGCACCGAGAGGTTGGCCACCAGGCCCAACAGGAAGGAGTGGGTGGCGGTCAGGCCCACCAGGCTGAAGAAGGCCACGTACAGGCCCTCCACCACCCCGAAGCCGGACAAGGACACCGGGATGCGGGTGAAGAGCAGGGCCACCGGGGCCACCGCCGCCGCTTCCAATAAGGTCAAGGGGATGTCCAGGGCCAGGGCCGCCAGCCAGGTGCCCACCACCGGCACCGCTTGCTCGATGAGCGAGAGGAACAGGAACCAGAGCAGCACGCCCTTGTGGCGGCGGTAGAGTCCATAGGCGGCCAGGAAGCGCCCCAGCCAGGAGATGACCTTGTGCCGGCCCTCCAAACGGGTGGCCAGGCCCTCCAGCCAGGCGGCCAGGGGTCCCATCAGGCTGGCGGCCACCGCCAGCATCGCCGCCGCCAGCAGCCCGAGGCTCCAGGCCATCACCCCCGGCGGCAGCTCTCGGGCCAGGCCGGCCAGCAGGAACAGGGCCAACAGCGCCGCCAGGGCCGCGGCCAGGAAGCCCAGGGCGCGCTCCACCACCACCGAGGCCGCCACCGCCGCGCTGGGCCGGGTCGGACCGCTGACCGCCGCCACCCGCATGGCGTCCGCCCCCACGGTGCTGGGCAGGAAGCAGCCGGCGAAGGAGGCCACGTAGTAGGCCCGGAAGGCCTCCCAGGAGCCCACCTCCAGGCCCCGGCAGGTGAGCAAGAACCGCCACTTGTAGCTCATCAGCCAGCGGTCGGCGGTGATCCACAGGGCCAGCCAGGCGAAGGGACCCCAGTGCGCCCCGGCCAGGGCCCGGCCCGCGGCCCGCAGGTCCACCAGCCAGCCCAGGAGCAGGAGCATCAGTCCGCCGCTGACGGCGATCCGCAACCACGCGCCCATCTTGCCCGCCGCCAAGTCCACCTCCCTGGGATTATCCCCCGGTCGCCTCCCGGCCTGCGGCAAGGTATCACGCCGCCAGCGGTCGGTCAATGCGCCCCCAGGGGGGCACCTGGCTAAAAGCACTTGCATTTTCGCCCCAGGTTCATTAGGCTTGGCACCGATCCGACACCGGCCGATCTGGGGGCGACCGGAGCCTGCAACCATTCCGTCACCTCGGCCAAGTATGGAGCATAGGATGAGAAATCGGGGACTGTTCGCGGCCGCCGTCCTGGTGGCCCTGTTGCTCGCCAGCGCTGGCCTGGCCCAGGCCGAGCTGATCAAGGAAGTGGCCGTCGGCACCCGCTGGAAGGCCTTCGAACTCACCGGCGACAAGAACTTCGTGGGCACCATCACCAGCGGCGCCGTGGACGAACACACCCAGTGGTACCCCACCAACTTCAACATGCTCTTCGTCCTCTGCCCCTATGGCGGCGTGTCGCTGGAGTACGACCGCTTCGGCGCCACCATGGAGAAGGACGGCAAGCTCTTCTGGGACACCATCACCCTGGGCCTGAATATCCGCCACCACTTCAAGCAGTGGAACCTGGCCCCCTACGGCGTGGTGGGCGTCACCTACAATTCGCCCAGCTTCGATGAGAACGACTGGTGGCGCTATGGCTGGAGCGGCAACGCCGAGTACGACGCCCACATGGCGGCCAAGCCGGCCAACGTCGATCCCGCCGACTGGATGAGCAGCGGCCGGGTGCGCAACATGAAGACCGACCCGGCGGTGGGCTTCACCTTCGGCCTGGGCCTGGATTACTTCGTCTGGAAAAACCTGGCCATCAACGCCGACGTGCGTTGGAACCTGGCCTCCACCGACGTCTCCTACACCATCGTGGGCGACAACGGCGACACCCTGCTGCGGCGGGACTTCAGCTACGACCTGGACACGGTCTCCTACTCCCTGGGTCTGCGCTGGTATTTCTAGACGCTTCGTGAACCCTGGCGGTCGGCCGTCCTGGCGGCGGCCGGCCGGCTTTTTTCTGGCCGCGACACGCTCGCGGCGGGGTTGAGGACAGATGCGGGTATTGGTCACCGGCGGCACCGGCTTCACCGGCTCTCATTTGGTGCGCAGACTGCTCCAGCGCGGCGACGCGGTGCGGGTGTTGGACAACCAGCCCGGCCTGTTCGCCGAGGAGCTCAAGGCCATGGGGGCCGAGCTGACCCTGGGCTCGGTCACCGACGCGGCCCTGTTGCGCCGCCTGGTGGATGGCTGCGAGGTGGTCCACCACCTGGCGGCGGCCTTCCGCGAGGTCAACCGGCCCCAGAAGGAGTACTGGGAGGTCAACGTGGAGGGCACCCGGCGGCTGTGCCAGGCCGCCCTGCTGGCCGGGGTGCGCCGCCTGGTCTACTGCTCCACCCAGGGCGTGCACGGCAACGTGGACCACCCCCCGGGCGACGAGGACACCCCCATCGAGCCCGAGGACTACTACCAGTACACCAAGCACCAGGGCGAGCTGGTGGTCAACGAGTTCGTGGGCCAGGGCCTGGAGGCCACCACCCTGCGGCCCATGGCCATCTTCGGCCCCGGCGACCCGGCCCGCTTCCTGATGATCTACCGCCGGGTGGCCAAGGGCCGCTTCGTGATGGCCGGCCCGGGCGACGCCTTCTATCACCCGCTGTACATCGACAACCTGGTGGACGCCTTCGAGCTGGCCGAGAACGCGCCGGACGTCATCGGCAAGGCCTACCTGATCGGCGACGCCGAGTACGTGACCATCAAGGACCTGGTGCTGCGCATCGCCAAGGCCCTGGACACCAAGGTCCAGATCGTGCATGTGCCCTTCTGGCCGGTCTACGCCGCCAGCGCCCTGTGCGAGGTGATCTTCAAGCCCCTGCCCTGGGAGCCTCCCCTGTTCCGCCGCCGGGCGGACTGGTTCCGCCAGAACCGGGCCTTCCGCATCGACCGCGCCCGGGCCGAGCTGGGCTACGAGCCCCGGGTGGCCCTGGACGACGGCCTCAGGCGCACCGGTGAATGGTATCGCCAACACGGGTATATTTAGCCCCAGAAAGCGCCGCCGGCCCCCGGCGGCCCCCTCTCGCACCCCCAGCCGGTGAGGAGTTGCCCCCGTGTGCGGCATCTGCGGCTTCAGTTGGCCTGACCAGGGCTTGGCCGAGACCATGTGCCGGACCCTGGCCCATCGCGGTCCGGACGCCAGCGGCGTTCACGTGGGCCAGGCGGCCACCCTGGGCCATGCCCGTCTGTCGATCATCGACCTGTCCGAGCGCGGCCGCCAGCCGATGCACAACGAGGACGGCCAGGTCCACATCGTGGTCAACGGCGAGATCTACAACCACCAGGACCTGCGCCGGGAGTTGATCGCCAAGGGCCACGTCTTCCGCTCCAACTCCGATTCCGAATCTGTGCTGCACGGTTACGAGGAGTGGGGTCCGGCGGTCATCGAGAAGCTCTATGGCATGTATTGCTTCGCGGTGCTGGACGAGCGCCAGAACCGGATCATGCTGGGCCGCGACCGCCTGGGCATCAAGCCGCTCTACTACCACCACGACGGCCGGACCCTGGTCTTCGCCAACGAGATCAAGGCCATCCTGGACTGGCCCCAATTCCAGCGCCGGGTGGACAGCCAGGCCCTCTACGAGTACCTGGGCTGGGAGTTCACCCCGGCCCCTCGGACCCTCTTCGCCGGGATCAACAAGCTGCGCCAGGGCCACTACGCCATCTTCGACATGCAGACCGGGCAGTTGGACGAGCGGCGCTACTGGGACCTGAAGTTCGAGCCCGGCTTCTCCCGCCCGGAGGAGGCGGTGGAGGAGCTGCGCCGGCTGATCAAGCTGGCGGTGCAGCGCCGCCTGATGAGCGACGTGCCCCTGGGGGTCTTCCTCTCCGGCGGCCTGGACAGCACCACCGTCACCGCCGAGATGCGCGAGCTGGGGGTGGACCCCCTGCACACCTTTGCCATCGCCTATCCCGACCCCAGCTTCAGCGAGCTGGAGTACGCCAACGCCATGGCGGCCCATTACCGCACCGACCATGAGGTGCTGATGATCGAGGGCCTGACCATGGACGACCTGGAGGCGGCGGTCTACCACCTGGACGAACCCATGACCGACCTGTCGGCCATCCCCCTGATGCTGATCTGCCGCAAGGCCCGGCAGAAGGTCACGGTGGTGCTCTCCGGCGAGGGCGGGGACGAGGTCTTCTGCGGCTACGATCGCTTCAAGGCCGCCAAGGCCGCGGCCTGGGTGGAGAAGATTCCCGGCATCGGCCCCCTGGCCGGCGCCCTGGCCGCCCGCCTGCCGGACCAGCCGCAGAAAAAGGGCATTATCAATATTTTCAAGCGCTACGCCGACGGCCTGAACCTGCCGGCCGAGGGCCTGCACCTGCGCTGGCAGTACTTCCTGCTGCCGGGCCAGGCCGAGGCCCTGTTCAACCAGCAGGTGCGCCGTTCCATCAACATCGACGCCTTCGCCCCGGTGCGCGAGATCCTGAAGCACTGCAACAGCCGCCAGAGCCTGGACCGCCAGATCTACGCCGACCTGAAGCTGGTGATGGCCGACAGTGTGCTGATGAAGGTGGACAAGATGAGCATGTCCACCAGCCTGGAGGTCCGGGTGCCCTTCCTGGACCACGAGCTGATCGAGTTCACCGGCAGGCTGCCGGGCTGGTTCAAGCTCAAGGGCTTCACCACCAAGTACATCCTGCGCCAGGCCATCCGGGGCCTGGTGCCGGACCAGGTGGTGGACCGGGGCAAGCAGGGCTACTCCCTGCCGGTGAAGAACCTCCTGCGCGGCCAGCTCAGGCCCCTTATGGAGGACCTGCTGGGGGCCAGCCCCCTGGTGCGCGACTTCCTGGAGCCCAAGCAGGTGCGCCTGCTGATGGACCAGCACCTGGCCGGCAGCCACAACCACAATCACGTGCTCTGGGCCTTGGTCAACGCGGCCCTCTGGCACCGCCGTTATCTGGAGAACTAGGCCCCGGGGCGCGGAAGCCTGAACCACCGCGCCCCGGCCGGCCTTTCCCGGTCCCCCAACCCCTTTGGCGGTATATAATGACCGTGGCCCGGCCGCCAGGCCGGGAGCGGCGGGAACTGGTTTTGACCAGCGAGGACGGAGACGGCATGGGCCAAGGCGCGGGCTACAAGGTGGGCAAGGCGCTCAAGACCGGTGGCGGGCTCAAGGCCTATCAGGACCTGGTCATCGGCAGCCGCTCCCTGGGCTTCCTGCTGCTCTACGAATTGGTGATGCTGAGCAGCCAATGGGTGCCCGGGGCCCTGGGCCTGTTCCTGCGCAAGCTGCTTTATCCTTTGCTCCTGGGTGGTTGCGGTGGCGGCTGCCTCTTCGGCCGGGGGGTGGGCCTGCGCCATCCCCGCAAGATCGTCCTGGGCCGGGGGGTGGTGGTGGACGACCACGCCCTGCTGGACGCCAAGGGCGAGGGCAACCGGGGGCTGGTTTTGGGCGATGGGGTCTTCATCGGCCGCAACGCCATCGTCTACACCAAGGGCGGGGACATCGAGCTGGCCCCCGGGGTGAACGTCAGCCACAACTGCGAGCTTTTCTCCAGCAATCTCCTGACCATCGGCCAGGGGACCTTCATCGCGGCCTATGCCTACCTGCTCAGCGGGGGCGAGTACGAGCTGGACTCGGCCGTGCCCCTGGCCGCGCAGAGCGGCACCCAGAGCCGGGGGCCGACCCGCATCGGGCAGAACGTCTGGATCGCGGCCCACTGCGTGGTGGCCGACGGGGCCGAGATGGGCGACCACGCGGTGCTGGGCGCGGGCAGCGTGCTGATGGGCGCGGTGCCGGCGGCCCACCTGGCGGCCGGCGCGCCGGCCAAGGTCATCCGGCCCCTGGACCGGAGCGCATGAGCGACACCCGGCGTCTGGCCAACCAGCTCTGGGGTTTTTTAAGCCGGAGCGAGAAACCCGCCGCGCCGCCTTTCCGCCTCTGGGTGGACCTCACCAGCCGCTGCAACCTGCGCTGCGCCGCCTGCCCCCAGCGCATGCTGGCCGAGCACCAGCGCCGGGACATGTCCGATAGCCTTTTGCAGAGCCTGGCCAGCCAGGTGGGCGAAATGCACTGCGAGGTGAACCTCTTTCACCGGGGCGAGCCCCTGCTGCATCCTGATTTTTCCCGCTGGATCAAATGCTTCCGCGAGTCGGGCGCGCGCCTGGTGCGCCTGCACACCAACGCCACCCTGCTCAGCCAGGCCCGGGCCGAGGCCCTGGTGGCGGCCGGCCCGGATATCGTGACCCTGTCCATCGACACCCTGGACCCGGTGGCCTATGCCGCCGCGCGCAAGGGCGCGGACCTCATGGCCACCCTGGAGGGCGTCCGCCGGCTCCTGGCCGCCCGGGCGGCGGCCGGCGGGCAACGGCCCGCCCTGGCCCTCCTGCTGATGGGCGACCAGCACTGGGGGCCGGCCGCCCAACAGCGCCTGACCGAGCTCCAGGCCGCCGGCCTGGAGCGGGTGGTGCACCGCCGGCCCCACAACTGGGGCGGCGCGGTGGAGGAGTGGGGGGCCGCGCCCCGGCGGCCGCTGCCCGGGCGGCTGCACGCCTGCACCTTCCCCTGGTATGGCCTGGCGGTGCTCAGCGACGGCCGGGTCACCCCCTGCCCCCAGGACTTCTTTGGCGACATGACCCTGGGCCGGGCCGACGAGACCCCGCTGCGGGAGATCTGGCAGGCCCAGGCCGCCCGCCGCCTGCGCCGGGCCCAGACCGCCCACGCCCTGGAGCGCTATCCGGTCTGCGAGGCCTGCGACCGCCCCCGCCGGCCCACCCTGCTGGGACTGCCCCGGGAGCAATTGAAAAACCTGTTTGTGGAGTCTATAGTTAGCCTTCCCGGTCGCGCGGGTGGCCGCCGCCGGGACTAAAACGCTTTCCCCGCGGGGCCGGCTTCGCGGCCCGGCCCGCGACACAAGGTTTTTGGCATGAAGATACTCGGCATCGCGCCCACGCCCTTTTTCGCCGACCGTGGCTGCCACATGCGCATCCTGGGCGAGGTCCAGGCCCTCCAGCGCCGGGGGCACGAGCTGCTCCTGGTCACCTACCACCTGGGGCGGGACATCGCCGGGGTGCCCAGCCTGCGCACCAAGGCCGTGGCTTGGTACGACAAGCTGGAAGCCGGCCCGGCCCTGGGCAAGTTCTATCTGGACTGGCTGCTGCTGCGCAAAAGCGTCGCCGCCATCAAGAGCTTCCAGCCCGACGTGATCCACGGCCATTTGCACGAGGGCGCGGCCATCGGCATCGCGGCCCGGATGCTGGCCGGGTCCAAGGCCCCGGTGGTCTTCGACGTGCAGGGCAGCCTCACCGGCGAGCTGGACTCCTACGGCTGGCTGGACCGCCTGCCCCTGGTGCGCCCCGCCTTCCGCCTGGTGGAGCGGATCATCGACCGCCGCTCCCATCAACTGGTCGGCTCCAACATCGCGGTCAGCGAGTCCCTGGTGGCGGAGATGGGCCTGCCGGCAGACCGGGTCTGCACCATCATCGACGGCGTGCACATGAATTTCTTCGAGGGCGACCAGGCCCGGGACCTGCGGGCCGAGCTGGGCATCGACCCCCAGCGGCCGGTGGTGCTCTACACCGGGGCGCTGTTGTCCAGCAAGGGCGTGGACAACTTCTTCCAGGCCATACCGCAGGTGCTCAAGGAGGCCCCCGAGGCCTTCTTTCTGGTGGTGGGCTATCCGGTGGAGCAGTCCCAAAAACTGGTGAACGAGCTGGGCGTGGCCGACCATGTCCTCTTCGTGGGCCAGGTGGACTACTTCGAGCTGCCCGACTATCTGCGCATCGGCGACGTGGCGGTGGACCCCAAGGTGGAGGCGGCCGGCGAGGCCAGCGGCAAGATCATCAACTACATGGGCGGCGGCCTGCCGGTGGCCTGCTTCGACAACGCCAACAACCACCGTTTCCTGGGCGACACCGGGGCCTTCGCCCCCACCCCCGACCCGGCCGGCCTGGCCAGGGCCATCCTGAGCCTTTTGGCCGATCCGGCCGCGCGCCGGGCCAAGGGCGAGGCGGCCCGGCGGCGGGTGGAGCAGGAGTTCTCCTGGGAGGCCGGCGGCCGGCAGTACGAGGAGGTCTTCCAGCGGGCCCTGCGCCAGGTGGGGGCGGGCTAGGCCATGTCCACCCCGCTGGGCCATGCCCTGGCCGGACTGGCCCTGGGCCCTCTGGTGGCCTGGCGGCGTCCGTTCCTGGGTCCCCGGGCCGATCTGGTGCTCTTCGCGGCCCTGTCCCAGGCGCCGGACCTGGATTTCCTGCCCGGCCTCCTCATCGGCCGGCCCGAGGCCTTCCACCACGCCCAGAGCCATTCCCTGGGCGCGGCCCTGGCGGTGGGGCTCCTTGCCGCGCTGTATGGCCGGGTGCGGGGCGACGCCTGGCGCTGGGGGGTGTTGGGCTGCGTGCTGGTGCTGGGTCATGCGCTCTTGGACGCCATCGGCCAGGACACCAGCTACCCCTACGGGGTGCCCCTGTGGTGGCCGCTGTCGGAGCATTACCTGCTGGCCGATTGGGCGCCGTTCCTGGACATCCGGCGCAAGCCCCTGGGCTGGGGCATTGTGTGGCATAATCTGAGGGCCATGGGCCTGGAGGTCCTGTTGCTGGGGCCGCCGGCGGCCCTGGTCCTGTGGCTCGTGAACCGCGCCCGAGCGGCGCATGCGAGGTAGGGTCGTGGACCTATCGGTGGTGATACCCATCTACAACGAGGCCGAGAACATCACGGCCCTGCACCAGGAGGTCAGCGGCGCGCTGGCCGACCTGGGCCTGGACTACGAGATCGTCTACGTGGACGACGGCTCGGCCGACCAGAGTTTCAACCTGCTGGAGGCCATCGCCCGGCAGGACCCCCACGCGGTGGTGGTGCGCTTTCGGCGCAACTTCGGCCAGACCGCGGCCATGAGCGCCGGCTTCGACCACGCCCGGGGCCACATCGTGGTCACCATGGACGGCGATTTGCAAAACGACCCCCGCGACATCCCCAAGCTGCTGGCCAAGCTCAACGAGGGCTATGACATCGCCGCCGGCTGGCGTTTCGACCGCCAGGACGCCTTCATCACCCGCAAGCTGCCCTCCCAACTGGCCAACCGCCTGATCAGCCGCATCACCAAGGTCCGCCTGCACGACTACGGCTGCACCCTGAAGGCCTTCCGCCGCGAGGTGGTGGAGAACATCCGCCTCTATGGCGAGATGCACCGCTTCATCCCGGCCATCGCCTCGGGCGTGGGCGCGCGCATCGCCGAGGTGGCGGTCAACCACCGCCCCCGGGTGGCCGGCGCCAGCAAGTACGGCCTGGGCCGCACGGTGCGGGTGGTGCTGGACCTGATCACGGTCAAGTTCCTGCTCACCTACTCCACCCGCCCCATCCAGATCTTCGGCCTCTGGGGCCTGATCACCGGCGGCCTGGGCTTCCTGCTGGCCTGCTGCTACGCCTTCCAGCGCCTGTTCCTGGCGGTGCCCCTGGGCAACAAGCCCGGCCTGCTCCTGGCGGTCTTCCTGATGTTCGTCGGGGTGCAGCTGATCACCCTGGGCCTGTTGGGCGAGCTGCAGGTGAGATCGGAAGAGCACACGTCTGAACTCCAGTCACGGCTACATCTCGT
>CALERA010000033.1 GCA_937908275.1 uncultured Desulfarculaceae bacterium
GCCGCGGAAAAGGATGACAGACTCGTGCCTTTCACGGCATACGGCAGTCGGGCCTCAAAGTCAAGCATGTCGCGCGCTCGGGAGCATCACGCCCCCGGGGACGCGGGCCAGCCCCGGGGGATGACGTATGTTTTAACTAGCTATGGATTGGCGACTTTTTCCACCTTCACCGCGCA
Source organism: uncultured Desulfarculaceae bacterium (assembly GCA_937908275.1). Classification (GTDB taxonomy): domain Bacteria; phylum Desulfobacterota; class Desulfarculia; order Desulfarculales; family Desulfarculaceae; genus JACRDC01. Next base: position 177 of record CALERA010000033.1, read on the forward strand.
GGCCTTGAACTCGGCGGTCTGGCTGATGGGGTCGGCGGCCGGGTTGGTCAGCCAGTTGGCGTTGCCCTCGCGGAAGTGGAAGGCCATCCAGACCAGGCCCGGGGGCACCTGGCGGGTGACCCGGGCGGTGACCACCACCTGGCCGCGCCGGCTGGAGACCTTGACCTTCTCGCCGTCGGCCACGCCCAGGGCCGCCGCGTCGGCCAAGGAGATGTCGGCCGTCTCCTCGCCCAGGAGGTCGTTGAGGCCCCCGCAGCGGCCGGTCTGGGTGCGGGTGTGGTAGTGGTAGAGCCGGCGGCCGGTGCTGAGCACCAGGGGGTACTCGGCGTCGGGCACCTCGGCCGGCGGGGCCCAGTCCAGGGCGTGGAAGATGCCCAGGCCACAGGTGAACTTGCCGCCGATATGCATGCAGACCGTGCCGGGGTGGTCCTCGTCGGGGCAGGGCCATTGCAGGCCGTCGTTCTCGATGCGGCGGAACTTGATGCCGGCGAAGGCCGGGGAGAGCACGCTGAACTCGTTGTCCCAGATCTCCTGGCCGCTGGCGCTGACCCACTCCTGGCCCATGCGCCGGGCCACCTCGCGGAAGATCCACCAGTTGGGCCTGGACTCGCCCGGGGCCTCCACCGCCTTGCGCACCCGGTTGACCCGGCGCTCGCTGTTGGTGAAGGTGCCGTCGTCCTCGCTCCAGGCCGTGGCCGGGAAGACCACGTCGGCGAAGCGGGTGGTCTCGGTGTTGAAGATGTCGTTGCAGACCAGGAAGTCCACCTTCTCCAGGCAGTGCTCCACGTGGCGGATGTCCGGCTCGGTGTTGGCCAGGTTCTCGCCAAAGACCCAGAGGGCCTTGAGCGTGCCGTTGGCGATGCCCTCGAACATGGCCGGCATCATCAGGCCGTTCTGCTCGGGCAGCTTGGCCACGCCCCAGGCCTTCTCGAACTTCTCGCGCGCGGCGGCGTCGATGACCTTCTGGTAGCCGGGGAAGACGTTGGGCAGCGCGCCCATGTCGCAGGCCCCCTGGACGTTGTTCTGGCCGCGCAGCGGGTTGACGCCGCCGCACTCGAAGCCCACGTTGCCCAGGAGCATCTGGAGGTTGGCGGTGCTGAGCACGTTGTTGACGCCGCAGGTGTGCTCGGTGATGCCCAGGGTGTAGACCAGCATCGCCGGCTTGACCCGGGCCAGGCGGCGGGCGGTCTCGATCAACAGCTCGGGGCTGATGCCGGCGATTTCCGCGGCCCGCTCCGGCGGGTATTCGGCCACCTTGGCCTTCAGGGCCGCGAAGCCGGTGGTGCAATTGTCGATGTAGGCCTGGTCGTGCAGGTTCTCCTTGAGGATCACGTGCATCAGGCCGTTGATGAAGCCCACGTCCGAGCCGACCTTGATCGGCACGTAGAGATGGGCGTGCTCGGCGATGCCGTTGAAGCGCGGGTCGCAGACGATCAGCTCCGCGCCCTTCAACACCGCCCGCTTGATGTAGGCCGCCGCCACCGGGTGGGCCTCGGTGGTGTTGGAGCCGATGACGAAGATCAGCTTGGCCTTCTCGAAGTCGGCGAAGGAGTTGGTCATGGCCCCGGAGCCGAAGGCCATGGCCAGGCCGGCCACGGTGGGGGCGTGGCAGGTGCGGGCGCAGTGGTCGATGTTGTTGGTGCCGATGGTGGCCCGGAAGAGCTTCTGCATGTTGTAGGAGTCTTCGTTGATCGAGCGGGCGCAGGAGATGCCGGCCAGGGCGTCGGCCCCGTGCTTTTCGCGGATCTCCAGGAACTTCTGGGCCACCAGGTCCAGGGCCTCGTCCCAACTGGCCGGCGCCTGCTGGCCGTCTTTTTTGATCAACGGCGTGGTCAGGCGCTCGGGGGAGTGGATGAAGTCGTAGCCAAAGCGGCCCTTGACGCAGAGCATGCCGAGGTTGGGCTGGCCGTCTTCCACCGCCGTGACCTTGACCACCTGGCCGTCCTTGACGTGCAGCCACTGCTGGCAGCCCACCCCGCAGTAGGGGCAGGTGGTGCGGACCTTGGTCATCTCGTAGCTGCGGCCCTTGCCCAGGGCCTTCTTCTCGGTCAGCGCCCCCACCGGGCAGACCTGCACGCACTGGCCGCA
>CALERA010000034.1 GCA_937908275.1 uncultured Desulfarculaceae bacterium
TCGACGCGGTGCAACTGCACGGGGCCCACGGCTACCTGATCAACCAATTCCTGAGTCCCAACACCAACCTGCGCGATGACCAGTGGGGCGGGCCGCTGGCCAATCGGGCCCGTTTCGGCCTGGAGGTCTTGAAGGCCTGCCGCCAGGCGGTGGGGCCGCGCTATCCCCTGTTCATCAAGCTCAACAGCCAGGACGCCTTCCCGGGCGGGCTGGAGCTCGAAGACGCGGTGGAAATGGCCCGGCGGCTGGACCAGGCCGGGATCGACGCCATCGAGGTCAGCGGCGGGGTGCCGGCGGCGGGCAAGCTCTCGCCCTCGCGGGTGGTGAAGAAGCCCGAGGACGAGGGCTATTTCCTGAAAAACGCCCAGGCCATCAAGGCGGCGGTCAAGTGCCCGGTGATCTGCGTGGGCGGTTGGCGCAGCCGGGGCCGGATCGAGGCCGCCCTGGACAGCGTGGACGCGGTCTCCCTGTCCCGGCCCTTCATCCGCCAGCCCCACCTGGCCAATCTCTGGAAGAGTGGCGGCCAGGATCCGGCCACCTGCATCTCCTGCAACGGCTGCTTCGTGGTGGGGCGCAAGCAGGGCATCGCCTGCGCCCAGGAGCTCAAGGCCCAGGGCAAGGAAGTCTAGGCGGATCGAGCGCGACGCATCACAGGGCTCGGCCACGTGGCCGGGCCCTTTTCTATGGCCGGAGATCGCAGTCCAGGAAGGCGGCCATCAACTCCGAGCGCAGGGCGGCGGCTCGGGTCAGGGCGGCGGCGAGGGCCGCCAACTCGGCCTCCTCCAGGGCGTCCTGAAGGGGACGGCAGAGGTAGCGCAGGCAGGCGAAGGGCCGGGCCTCCCAGGGCAGGTTGCAGCCCTCGGCGGTCAGGAAGGGGCAACCCTTATCTGTGGGCGTGGCCAGGGGCGTGCCGCGCCAGTCCCGGGCGGCCAGGTGGAGCACGTCGGTCTGGTCCATCAGGCCGTGGGGGCTGACCCGCAGGCAGCAGGGATCCGGGCAGGCCGGGCAGAGGCGGGAGCAGAGACGCGCGAAGGCGACCCGGGCCGGGGCCAGGGTCGCCTCGATTTCGGCCGCCAAGGCCCGGACCGGAGCGAAATCCGGCCCGGACAGGCGGGCGCGCAGGCGGCCTTGGCTGCGCCGCCAGGTTAAGGGCGAAAAGGGAAAATGCTGCGAACCAGCCGGGTTAGTAATTCAGACCCACCTTCTCGCGCACGTCGCGCAGGGTCACGGAGGCCACGTTGCGCGCCTTTTCCGCGCCCTTTTGCATGATCCGGCGCACCTCGCCCAGGTCGGCGGCCAACTCGGCCCGCTTGGCGCGATAGGGCGCGAAAAACTCCCACATCCGGGCGTGGAGGTCCTTCTTGACCTGGCCATAGCCCAGGCCGCCGGCGCGGTAGCGCTCGGCCAGCTCCTGGCGCTCGGCCGGGCTCAGGAACAGGCTGATCAGCTTGTAGACGTTGCAGTTGTCCGGGTCCTTGGGCTCCTCCACCGGGGTGGAGTCGGTGACGATGCTCATGATCTTCTTTTTGAGCGTCTTTTCGTCGCCAAAGATCTCCAGGGTGTTGCCATAGCTCTTGGACATCTTCTGGCCGTCCAGCCCGGGAATCACGGCGGTGTTGTCGTCGATCCAGGGCTCGGGCACCACGAAGGTGTCGCCATAGGCGTAGTTGAACTTGATGGCGATGTCGCGGGTGATCTCCAGGTGCTGCTTCTGGTCCTTGCCCACCGGGACCGCGCCGGCCTGGTAGAGCAGGATGTCGGCGGCCATCAGCACCGGATAGTTGAACAGGCCGTTGTGGGGCGTGAAGCCCTTGGCGAGCTTATCTTTATAGGAGTGCGCCCGCTCCAGCAGGCCCACCGGGGTGTGGTTGTTCAGCACCCAGGTCAGCTCGCAGACCTCGGGCACGTCGCCCTGCACGTAGAAGGTGCTCTTGTCCGGGTCCAGGCCCAGGGCCAGGAAGTCCAGCACCGCGCCCATGGTCTCCTGCTTGAGCTTGGCCGCGTCGGTGACGGTGGTCAGGGCGTGGTAGTTGACGATGAAGCAGAAGAGGTCGTGCTCTTCCTGATAGCGGATCATGGGGCCCATCATGGCGAAATAGTTGCCGATGTGCAGGGCGCCGGAGGGCTGGATGCCGGAAAGGACTCGCATGGGGTTTTGCCTCCTGGGGGTGCGGGGAAACAACCCAGGAATATACCCAAGCCGCTGGGGGGCGTCAACGCTAAGGCCCTCTGGCCAAACAGGTTTTCCCTTCGCTTTCCTGGCCCCTGGACGGACGTCGAGCGGCATGGTACACCCCAAACATGGCGCCTGATCTCAAAGTCTTCCTGAACGGCCTGGGGCGGCACTGGCGCTTCGGCGGCCAGATCGTGCATCTGGAGGAGCTGCCGGCCCGGCCGGCGGCCTACGCCCAGACCCACCTGCCGGCCCCCCTGGCCCGGGCCCTGAACAGCGCCGGCATCAGCCAGCTCTACACCCACCAGGCCCGGGCCCTGGAGCTGGCCCGGGCCGGGCGCGACCTGGCCGCCGCCACCCCCACCGCCAGCGGCAAGACCCTGGTCTACGCCCTGCCGGTGCTGGAGCGGGTGCTGGCCGAACCCGGGGCCAAGGCCCTGTTTTTGTTCCCCTTGAAGGCCCTGGAGCAGGACCAGCTCCAGGCCCTGAACCAGTTGGGCTTCGCCGCCGGCCTGGGGCCGGTGGCCGCGGTCTACGACGGCGACACCGCCCCGGCCCTGCGCAAGCGCCTGCGCGACTACCCGCCGCCGATCCTGATCACCAACCCCGACATGCTCCACCTGGGCATCTGCGCCTATCCCCAGGCCTGGAAGGACTTCCTGGCCGGCCTGCGCTGGATCGTGATCGACGAGGTGCACACCTATCGCGGCATCTTCGGCTCCCAGGTGGCCCAGGTCCTGCGCCGCCTGCTGCGTCTGGCCCGCCAGCAGGGCGCCGAGCCCCAGTTCGTGCTCTCATCGGCCACCATCGCCAACCCGGCCCAGCACGCCGCCGCCCTCACCGGTCGGCCTTTCGCCGCGGACCAGGTCATCGCCGAGCACGGCGCGCCGGCCGCCGGCCGGCTCTTCGCCCTGGTGGACCCGGCCGGGGCCAGCAGCACCGCCGCCGGGCACCTCCTGGCCGCCTCGGTGCGGGCCGGGATGTCGGCCATCTGCTTCACCCGCTCGCGTCTGCACACCGAGCTGATCCAGGCCTGGATCACCCGCAGCCAGCCCGACCTCAAGGGGCGCATCGCGGGCTATCGGGCCGGATTCCTGCCCGAGGAGCGCCGCCGCATCGAGCGGGCCCTGGCCGGGGGAAAGCTCTCGGGGGTGGTCACCACCAGCGCCCTGGAAATGGGCATCGATATCGGCGGGTTGGACGTCTGCATCCTGGTGGGCTATCCCGGCAGCCAGATCCGCACCTGGCAGCGGGGCGGCCGGGTGGGGCGGGCCGGGCGGGAGAGCGCCATCTTCCTGGTGGCCGAGCCCGACGCCCTGGACCAGTACTTCCTGCACCACCCCCAGGAGTTTTTTGCCCGGCCGGTGGAGGCGGCGGTGCTGGACCCGGACAACCCCTACGTGGTGGGTCCCCACCTGGTCTGCGCCGCGGCCGAGGAGCCCCTGGAGCCGGACGACGCCTTTTTCGACCTCGACCGCCAGGCCGAGACCGTGGCCGATCTGGAGAGTCGGGGCGAGCTGTTGCGCGAGGCGGCGGGCCGGCGGCTCTTCGCCAGCCGCAAGCGGCCCCAGCGCCTGGTGGACCTGCGCGGGGCCGGCGAGAGCTTCGCCATCGTGGACGGCAACGGCAAGGTGGTGGGCTCGTTGGACGGGGTGCGGGTCTTCAAGGAAGGCTATCCCGGGGCCATCTACCTGCACCAGACCCTGAGCTACCAGGTGCGCGACCTGGACCTGGCCATGCGCCGGGTCAAGGTGATCCCGGCCGAGGCCTCCTACTACACCCGGGCGCGCTCGGAAAAGGAGACCGAGATCCTGCAGGAGTCGGCCCGGCGGCCGGTGCTGAACTTCCTGCTGCGCCAGGGCAAGCTCAAGGTCACCGAGACCATCACCGGCTACGAGCGCCGGCGCATCTCGGGCGGGGAGCTGTTGGGGGTCTTCCCCCTGGACCTGCCGCCCCAGACCTTCGAGACCCATGGCTATTGGCTGGACATCGAGGAGGCCCTGCGTCTCAAGGTGGTGGCCGCCGGCCGCCACTTCATGGGCTCCATCCACGCCCTGGAGCATGCCCTGATCAGCCTGATGCCCCTGGTGGTGCTCTGCGACCGGGGCGACTTGGGCGGCATCAGCATCCCCCTGCACCCCCAGACCCGCAAGGCGGCGGTCTTTGTCTACGACGGGGTGCCCGGCGGGGTGGGCCTGGCCGAGGCTGGGTTCGAGCGCATCGAGGAGCTGTTGGAGCGGGTGGAGGGCCTCCTGGCCGAGTGCCCCTGCCTCGATGGCTGCCCGGCCTGCGTGCACTCGCCCAAGTGCGGCTCGGGCAACAAGCCCCTGGACAAGGACGGCGCGCTCCTGTTGACCCGGCTGCTGCTGGGCCGGGAGGACCTGGCGGCCTCGACGGAGTTCGAGGAGCCGCCCGCGCCCATCGTCGCGCCGGAGGTGATCGTCAAGCGGCCCGAGGACGGCCTGCGCACGGTGGTCTTCGACCTGGAGACCCAGCGCCTGGCCGCGGAGGTGGGCGGCTGGAACAACACCCACCTGATGCGCATCTCGGTGGCCGTGGCCCACGACAGCGAACGGGACGAGTTCCTGGTCTTCAACGAGCGCGAGGCGGGCCAGCTCATCGCCCTCCTGGAGCGGGCGGAGCTGGTGGTGGGCTTCAACTGCAAGCGCTTCGACTATGGCGTCTTGAGCGCCTACACCGCCCGGGACCTGACCAAACTGCCCACCCTGGACCTGATGGAGGACGTGACCGCCTGCCTGGGCCACCGCCTGAGCCTCCAGGCCCTGGGCGAGGCCACCCTGAACGCCGCCAAGAGCGCCGACGGCCTCCAGGCCGTGGCCTGGTGGCGCGAGGGCAACCTCAAGGACCTGGCCGCCTATTGCCAGCAGGACGTGGCCCTGACCCGCGACCTGTTCCGGCACGGGCAGGAGCACGGGCATTTGCTCTTCGAGCGCAAGGAGCAGGGCCGGCTCAGGGTGCCGGTGGACTGGTCCTGGCCGAGCCTGCGCAAGCGCTTCGGACGCTAGCTAGCTGCCGGTGCGGGCGCGGCGCACCGCCACCGACTCCCCGCCGATGCCCCAGCTGTCCGCGCTGACCTCCTCGATGATCACCACGGTGGTGGCCGGGTTTTTGCCCAAAACCTCCTGCAGGAGCTTGGTGGCCCCGGCGATCAGCTCGGCTTTTTTCTCGGGGGTGGCGCCGTCGGGGGTGATCTTGATGTTCACCAGGGGCATGGGTTTCCTCCGCTTGTGGTAGAGTTGACTATACACGCGGCCCGCCGGCCGGGTGGGCGAGCGACCTTGAACCGACGGACGATATCATGATACCCCCCGCGAGCATCTCCTGGCGACTGGGGCGTTGGGCCTGCCTGGCGACCCTGTTGCTGCTGACCGCCTGTGTCACCCCCACCCCGACTCCGCCGCCCGCGCCGGCTCCCCCGCCGCCCAGCGGCCCCCTGGTGGAGGTCCCGCCGGAGGAGTGGCCCTTGTTCCTGGACGACCTGGACGCCGGCAGCCTGGTGGAGGCCTGCAACCAGTCCCTGACCTACCTGCGCCGGGTCTCGCCGGACCGGACGTTCACCTACGGCCCCCACCAGCGCAGCGCCCTGGCGGTGGCCGCCGGCCTGGAGCGCCTGCGCGACATCCTGGCCCGGGTGCCGGACCCGGCCCAGCGCCGCGAGATGCTGCGGCGCGACTTCATCCTGCTGGCCTCCCGGGGCAGCGACGACCAGGGCCGGGTGCTGATGACCGGCTACTACGA
>CALERA010000035.1 GCA_937908275.1 uncultured Desulfarculaceae bacterium
CTACTGCTGGAGGTAATATGCCGCGATCGCTGCCTTTTATCCTGGCCGCCCTGGCCGCCGCGCCCAGCTTGCTGGCCCGGGCCATGGGCCTGCACTTCGCCCCGCCCCTGGAGGCCCTGGTCTCCGGAACCGCCATCCTGGCCGCCGCCTTTCTCCTGCTCTGGGCCTGTGACGCGGCCCAGGCCGACATCTCCCAGACCCTGGCCCTGGCGGTGGTCTCCCTGATCGCGGTGCTGCCGGAGTACGCGGTGGACATGTACTTCACCTGGCGGGCCGGCCAGGACCCGGCCGGAGGCTACGCCCAGTACGCCATCGCCAACATGACCGGGGCCAACCGTCTGATCATCGGCCTGGGCTGGGCGGCGGTGGTTTTCATCGCCTGGGCGCGCTTCCGGCGGCCGGTCCGCTTGGAGCCGGAGCGGCGCACCGAGGTGGCCTTCCTGGGTCTGGCCACCCTCTATGCCTTCCTGATCCCCCTGAAGGGCAGCCTGGCCTGGTACGACGGCCTGGTCTTCCTGGCCATCTACGCCTGGTACATCGCCATCGCCGGCCGCCGGCCCTGCGGGGAGTGCGAGCTGGAAGGCCCGGCGGCGGTGCTGGGGGCGCTGCCCAAAAAGCAGCGGCGGCTGGCGGTGCTGGGCCTGTTGGTCTTCGCGGCCGGGGTGATCCTGGCCAACGCCGAGGTCTTCAGCGAGTCCCTGGTGGCCACCGGCCAGGTCCTGGGCATCGACCAGTTCCTGCTGGTGCAGTGGCTGGCCCCCATCGCCTCCGAGGCCCCGGAGTTCATCATCGCGGTGATGTTCGCCCTGCGCGGCCAGGCCGGCCTGGCCCTGGGCAGCCTGCTGGCGGCCAAACTCAACCAGTGGACCCTGCTGGTGGGCATGATCCCCGGGGTCTACGGCCTGTCCAGCGGCGGTTTCGCCGCGCCGATCCCCATGGGCGGGTTCCAGCTCAACGAGATCCTGCTCACCGCCGCCCAGTCGCTGCTGGCGGTGCTCCTGGTGGCCGGTCTGCGCCTGGGACCGGGGGGGGCGCTCCTGCTCTGCGGCCTGTTCCTGAGCCAGTTCATCCTGCCGGCGTTCTTCGGGGCCGAGGCCTGGCGGCTGGAGCACGACGCGGTGCTGCGTCTGCTCTCGGCTGGCTATCTGGCCTTGTCCGGGGTGCTGTTGCTGCGGCGGTTGCGGGAGATGGGCCATCTCTGGCAGGGACTGCGCCTGGCCCCGGAGCCGGTCCGGGCGCCGGTGCGTCGGGGCTGAGGGCGTCGCGCGGAAAAGGCGTCAGGCCTGGCCAGACGCCTTTTCCGCCGGCCAGGCCAGGGCGCGGGTCAGCTCTTGCAGGTGATACAGCAGCCAGGCCGCCTCGGCCGGTCCGGGGGATGATGGCAGTTGGGTCATCACCCCCAGGCCCTCGCTGGCGGCGTGGAAGCGGTCCGGGTCCCGGTCGCTGACCACGGCGGTGTTGAGAAAGGCGTCCACTCCCAACAGCGCCCGCACCAGGCCCCAGGGACCGGCCTGCTCCGGGTCCGGATCCCGGTCGATGACCGCCAGGTCCGGCCGCCAGTCCCGGGTCTCGGCCAGGGCCTGCTCCGGGTCCAGGGCCCAGCGCAGGGCCAGTCCCGGGGTCTGGGCCAGGGCCCCGGCCAGGGCGGCCAGGTCGCCGGGGGCGCGGCTGACCAGCAGGATCCTGGGCACCGGCTAGAGCCCGGCCTTGCCGCAGCAGGAGCCGGGGCCGGCGCAACCGGCCTGCTGGGGCCGGCTGCCGCAGCAGCCATGGTCCTGGGGGCCGGGATGGGAGGCCCCCAGACGGCCGGTCAGGGAGCTGGGGGTGGAGAGCAGCTTCTCGGTGTCCAGGCTGTCGCAGGCCGGGCAGGGCAGGGGGGCGCTGGCGCTGGCCACCAGGACCTCGCCGCTCTGGCCGCAGGCATGGCATTTGATTTCGTAAATCGGCATGTTGGGCTCTTCTCCGCTGGGCTGGGGCCGGGCCTGCCGCCTGGGGAGACGGCATCGACCACCCCCGCGCTGGGTTATGGGCAATGGCCCTAAAATACTTACACCATAATCGCGCACAGTCAACCGGGAATTATTGGGGGCGCGCGGCCCGCCCGTGGCTTGGGGGGGCCGGGCGACCCGCCTAGCGGGCCAGGCTCACCTGGCGCTTGACCTGGTGGATGGGATAGACGTTGCCCGGGCGGGGCTGATAACTCAGCCGCACCTCCACCTCGGCCGCCTCCACTCCGGGAGGCAGGGCGATTTCCAGGTTTTCCTCCTTGGGCGCGAAGGGCTGGAGGCTGGTGTCGCGGATGAGCCCCAGCTTTTTGTCCGGGCCCAGGACCATCTCCCGGCCCAGGCCGTTGCCGGCTTGGGGCATGTAGCGGCGGGTGAAGGCGAAGAAGCGGTTGCCTTGGCTGTCGTGGGCGGTCACCTCCAGGACCACGGCGGTCTTGGAGGGTCAGCCGTCGGGGACGCGATGGCCGGCCCGGCTGGTTACGCGGGTGCGCACCACCAACAAGGGCTGGTATTCCCGGTCCTTGGGCTGGAAGCGATAGGCCGTGGCCTCCACCTCCAGGGGCAGGGACTGGCGCAGGCGCTGGGCGGTCTCCGCCCGGCGGTTGAAGTCCGGGGGGGCGGAATGGTCGCCGTTCTGCCAGTGGCAGTCCTGACAGGTCCGGCTGCCGCCGCTGGGCAGGTAGGCGTGCAGGTAGCTGCCATAGAGGGTGGCGCACTGCACCGGGTGGGCTAACTCCAGGTTGGGTCCCAGGCCGTGGCACTGGCCGCAGAAGAGCGGGTCCTTGAGCAGGGGGCTGTGCTTCACCGGCTGGCCGGGATGGTCCGGGATGTCGCGGCTGCCGTAGATCACCCCGGGCTGGGGCCGGCCATGGACCACCGCCTTCTGGTGGTGGCAGACCAGACAGCCGATGTTGAGCCGGCGGACGGTGGCCTGGTCGTTGGCCAGCACCGCGGCCGCCAGCTGGGCCGCGGCCTGGTCCGGGGCCTCCAGCAGTTGGGGCAGATGGCACTTGGCGCAGGGGAAGTTGGCCCGGGTGGCCTGGCCGGCCTCGGCCACCGCCAGGGGACCCTTCTGGAGATAGGGCTGCATGAAGATCCAGTCGTCCAGGCCCATCAGCGAGCGGGCGTGGTGGCTGCCCTGCCATTGCTGGTGAACTTGTTCATGGCACTCCCGGCAGGCGCTGGAGTCGCCGGCCGCGATCAACGCCGCCAACTCCGGTCCCGGTGGGCTGGCGGCGGTGGCCAGGCGGCCAGCCCCCAACCCCAGACCCGCCGCCAGGACCAGCAGAATCGCGCCGAAGGTGAGCGACAGGCAGCGGCGAGGCATGGCTTGGGCCTCCACGAGAGGTTTATGACCAGGGTTGCCTAGGCCTCGAACCAGGGACGCAGCACGAAATAAACCCCCAACAGGGCGATGACCGCCCCGGCGGCCTTGCGGAACCAGAGCGACCCCTGTTGCAGGGACCTATTGTCCAACAGGCGCTGCACCAGGGCGGTGGAGCTGCCGGCCGCCGCGATGGGCAGGCTGTGGCCCAGGCCAAAGAGCACGATCAGCAGCAACCCGGTCAACACCTCCTGCTGCACGGTGATGATGGCCAGGATGGGGGCGATGAAGCCAAAGGTGCAGGAGCCGGAGAGCAGGCCATAGGCCAGGCCCAGGATGAAGGCCCCGGAAAGGCCGCTGACCTTGAGCCGGGCCAGCAGCCCGCCGGAGAGCGACAGCCGGCTGTAACCCAGCATGTCCAGGGAGACCCAGACCAACACCAGGCCCACCACCACCGTCCACCAGGGTCCCACGTCGCCCAGCATGCGGCCCAGCAGGGCGCAGACCAGGCCCACCACCGCGATGGTCAGGAACAGGCCGCTGGTGAAAGCCAGGGCGTAGCCGGCGGCGCTCCACTGCCGGGGGGCCTGGCGCTGGCCGGCCACGTAACTGACCATCAGGGGAATCGAGGCCAGGTGGCAGGGGCTGAACAGCACGCTGACCATCCCCCAGAGGAAGCAACCGGCCGCGGCCAACAGGCTGCCGCCGGTCATCCAGGCGTTGATGGTCAGGAACACCTGGTCCATGGGGTCTACTTCACTCCCAGGCGGGCCAGGATCTGCACCAGGCCCTCCTTGTCCATGAAGCCCAGGTGGCGGTAGACCTCGCGGCCCTCGGCGTCGAAAAAGATCTGGGTCGGGATGCCCCTGACCGCGAAACGGTCGATGGCCGGGCGGTCGTAACGCACGTCCACGAAGTGGACCTCGGCCCGGCCGGCGTATTCAAGCTTCAGCTCTTCCAGGATGGGGGCCATCATCCGGCAGGGGATGCAGGAGCCGGCCCCCAGGTCGACGAGGTTGACCAGGCCCCGGACCGGCAGCCCGGCCGAGGGGGTGGGGGGCGTCTCGGCCCGGGCCGCGCCCGGGGCCGCCGCCAGGCTGGCGAGCAAGATCGCCGCCAGCCACCAACCAGCCCGGTGGCGGGCGGGCATGTTCTTTTCGGCCATGTCTAGCGCTCCCGCGCCTTCTGGCGTACGGCGTCCTTCACCTGGTCGATCTCCGCGCGCTTGAGGTTCAGGTCCTTGTTCTTGGCGATGCCCAACTCGGTCAGCACCAGGTGGCCCCGCAAGGGCACCTCGGCCTTCTCGAAGATGGCCTTGGCGCAGCCCACCGGGCAGCCGTCCAGCACCACCAGCGCGGGGGCCTCCATGGCCGCCTCCACGAACCCGGCCAGCTCGCCGCCCACTCCGGCCAGGCAGGACATCTTGCCGAATCCCTCCTGGGTCAACTCCACCACCGCCTGGTTGGTGAGCTGGCCCACGTTGGACCCGCCCGCGCAGGCCAGGAGCATCACCGGCCCGGCCGGGGCAAGGCTGTCAAGCTTCATCTCGGTTCCCTTCACCTCTCCCGCGACCGTGGGGCGCGAGGCCGAAGCTAAATTTTGGCGAAAACGCCAAATGATTGGCCAAAAAAATTCACCTCGCCAGCTCGATCCGCTCCTGCACCCGGGCGGACAAGACCGTCTCCACGCAACCAAAGAAGCTGAGCACGCAAGGGGTTTGCAGGGTGTAGAACACCTGCTTGCCCCGGCGCTGGTCCAGGACCAGGCCGGCGGTTTTCAGTATGGATAAGTGTTTGGAAACAGTGGATATATCCACCTCTAGCATGGCGGTGAGCTCGGCCACGCTGTGCTCTCCGCCCGCCAACTGGTCCACGATGAACAAGCGGCTGGGATGGGCCAGGGCCTTGAGCACCTGGGCGCGGGTCTGGTAGCGGGCTTGGGTCCGGGCGTCCATGCGGCGATCTCCTACGTTTGGCAATATAGCCAAGTGATGTCCCAAGTCAATCGGAAAACGCGTCGGGCTCCCCCGACGCCATTCCGGTCGGGGAGCGGCGGGAGGTCCTGGGCGGCGCGGCGGGTTCCGGCGGCGGGATTGCGGCCCTGGCCGCGTCTCACTCGTCCAGGTAGGCGAATTTGATGCTCAGGATTTCTTCCTGGATCGACATGAAGGTCTGCACCACCCGGGGATCAAAGTGGGTCCCGCTGTCCTCGCGGATGATCTCCAGGGACTTTTCCAAGGGGAATGGCGGCTTGTAGGGCCGGCGGGTGGTCAGGGCGTCGAAGACGTCGGCGATGGCGATGATGCGTCCCACCAGGGGGATCTCCTTGCCGGCCAGGCCCCGGGGATAGCCCTTGCCGTCCCAGCGCTCGTGGTGGGTCAGGGCGATGACCTCGGCCAGCTTCAGCACGTTGCCCTCGGAGCCGGCCAGGATCTGGGCGCCCATGGTGGTGTGGGTTTTCATGATCGTCCACTCCTCCGGGTCCAGGGGGCCGGGCTTGAGCAGGATGCGATCAGGAATGCCGATCTTGCCCACGTCGTGCAGGGGCGCGGCCACCATGATGGCGTCCACCGTGGCCTCGGCCAGCCCCATGGCCCGGCCCACGGCGGCGGAATAGGCGGCCATGCGGGCCACGTGGTTGCCGGTCAGCTCGTCGCGGAACTCCCCGGCCTGGGACAGGCGCTGCACGGTGTCCAGCATCACGCTGCGCAGCTTGATCGTGCGGCGGGTCACCTCGGCCTCCAGGGTTTCCTGGTGCCGGACCATCCGGTCGTACAGGGCCTTGGATTTGAGCAGGCTGCGCACCCGGGCCTTGAGCTCCACCGCCACGGTGGGCTTGGCCAGGAAATCATCGGCCGCGATCTCCAGGGCTTCCACGCGGGTGTGCAGCTCCTGCATGGCGGTGACCATCACCACCGGGATGG
>CALERA010000036.1 GCA_937908275.1 uncultured Desulfarculaceae bacterium
GTCGGGCTGGAGGAGGACCGCTGCCGGCCGCCGGCCAACCTGGCCCTGGGCGACACCCTGATGGTGCTGGGCCTGATCCGCAACCAGGGGCGGCCCTTGCGCCTGTTCATGGACCCCGGCCCGGCCCGGGAGCTGGTGGAGAGCCATCCCCTGGTGCGGGAGCTGGTGCTCTCGCCGGAGGAAGGGGCCGCGCCGGCCATCCAGGCCCTGCCGGTGGCGCGCTTCGGCCGGGCGGTGACCTGGGTCAGCGCCGCCACCCTGCGCCTGCCCCAGGGGGTGCGACCGGTGGACCAGCTGCGGGCCAACCCCATCCTGGCCCACAGCCTGCACTACAGGCTGGAAGTCCGGGACGATCGCCCCAGCGTCTTCGTGGACCCGGCCCGGCCCCCTCGCCTGGCCGGCCTGCTGTCCCGCAACCGCCCCAACCTGGTGGTCTATCCCCTGCACGGCGGCCGGTCCGACAGCCTCTGGCAGGACCGGCAGTGGTGGGTGACGCTGTTGCGCCACCTGCGGCCCGACTTCCACCTGGTGGCGGTGGGGGCCCCGGATTATGGCGCACTGGCGGCGGAGGTGGATGTCTGCCTGCCCTCCGACCACCCCGATTCCACCCTGCTGGACCTGGCCTGGCTCCTGGGTCGGGTGGCGGGCTTCCTGGGGCGGGAGGGCGGCCTGGCCCATCTGGCCGCGGCCATGAACCCCCGCCGGGTGCTGGTCTGGGACTCCATGGCCAGCTACCGCTTCTGGGCCGGCTCGGGCGGGCATCATCTGTTATTCTGCAATCCCTACACCTTCCGCTATCCCCAGACCTGCCGTCTGGACCGCGGCCAACTGCGGGCCATGCTGGCCCAGATGACCGCCCAGGTCGAGAACGACCCCGCCCTGGTCTCGGCCAGCTGGGAAGAGCGGGCCAACGCCCTGGCCGGCGGCGAGGAGCAGTTGACCCGGCTGGTGTTGATCTGGCGGGAGATGGAGGAGGAGCGCCGAGCCATGGCCGCCTGGCGCGAGGACCCGGAGCAGCGCCGACGAATCGAGGCCCAGAGCCTGGATTTCGCCCAGCGGGCGGTGCGGGGGCGTTTGGCGGCCGGGGAGAACTGGGTGGCCCCGGTCTTTCCCTGACCGCCGGCGATCAGGGGCTCAGGCCGCCTCAGCCCCGGGGGCGGCCCAGCAGGCCGGGGTCCAGCCCCACCCACTTGAGCAGCTCCGGGGCCAGGTCCGTGGCCTTGGCCTTGCCGCCTTCCCCCCGCAGCCAGGACAGGCAATAGAAGCCATGGCCGCCGGGCTTGCGGTCCAGGTGCTGATAACCCCGTTGGCTCAACACCGCGAAGCCCTCCGGGCGCAGGGCGGCCACGGTGCTCTCGATCACCGCGTAAACCTGCTGGTAGGCCGCGAAGGTGCGGTAGTTGGTCAGCTCCCAGGTTTGCTGGGCCAGCTCCAGGGCGTTGAGCCCCACCACCAGGACCTCCACCGCCGGCAGGGCCAGGGCCGTGGTCAGCTTGTTGCGCTCCACCTGGTGCAACAGGGCCTCCTGCCGCACGTCGGCTTCCAGGTTCTGGCTGGCCACCTGGCGCTGGAAATCGGTGAGGATGTAATCGGTGCGGTATCCGCTGGCCAACACCTGCCCGGCCAGGGCCGGGGGGTGGACCAGGTCCGGGGCCAGGCGTCCGCCGGGATAGCCGGCCAGGGCCCAACCCGGCAGGGCGGGCGGGGGACAGCCCAGGGGAATGGCCGCCAGGCCCAGGCTGAGCGTCTGGGCCATGATTTCCCAGACCGAGGTCACGGCCAGGTCCTCCAGGCGGGGGGCGCGGTTGGCCACCCGCTCGCCGGTCAGGCCGTGGCGCTCCGGGTCGGTCCCGGTGTAGATGGTGGCCCAGGCCGGAGCGTCGCTGGCCCTGGCGCCGTCCGGCAGCAACAGCTCGCCCCAGGCCTTGCCCATCATGAAGTGGGGCGCGGGCATCTTGACCAGGTCCAGGCTGAGGCCGCCCACCAGGAAGACCAGCAGGCGGGGAGGCTTGTCGGCCACGCAGGGCGGGGCCTGGGCCAGCCGGCGCTGGCAGACCGCCAGGCGCGAGATCGCCGCCTCCTCGCTGGGCTGGAGCATCAGCAACCGGCCATAGGCTCCCTGGGCGCTGGCGTATTCGCCCCGGGCGAAGAAATAATCGCCCAAGCGCCGCCAGGCCGCGGGCTGGCCGGGGGAGAGGTTCAGGCCCCGCATCAGCCAGGGCATGGCCTGCTCGGTCTGGCCGGAGCGGTCCAGGGCCTGCCCCAGATCGATCAGCACCTCGTGGGACAGGGGCGACAGGCGCTCGGCCCGGGTCAGGAGGTCCACCGCCTCGTCCAGGCGGCCGGCCGCCAGGGCCTCATGACCCCGGCGGCTAAGATCCCCGCTCTGCTGGCTTTCCAGTTTTTCCCGCACCAGGCGCTCAAGCTCCCTGGGCCAGGTCCAATCCGGGTGGGCCTGGAGCATCCTCTGGTTGAGACGCTGCGTCAAGGGAATGAAATCATGAGATAAAAGGGTGGCCAGGGCCTGCTGGCTGCACTGCTCCAGCTTGTTGAACTCGTCCATGCGGGCGAAAAGCTCCTCGGCCCGGTCCTCATGGCCCAAAAAGGCCTCGGCCACCACCCAGCGCAGCAGGATCAGGTTCATCTGGTCCAGGGTCATGTTCTCGAAAAAGACGAAGGCGTCGGGGTTGGCCCGGGCCTCCATCTGCAACTTCCAGTACTGCTCGGCGGCCTGGACCAACTCCTCCCATCGACGGTGCTTGTAGTGGGTCAGGGCCACGAAGAACAGGGGGTCGGGGTAGACCGGCACCTTGGCCAGGCAGTCCGGGGCATGGCGCAGCACCTCCTGGTCCCGGCCCAGGATGGCCAGGCCGTTGATCAGGGGATAGTAGACATGGGGGTAGTGGCGCTCCATGCCGTGCTCTTGCTTCAACAGCTCCAGGGCCCGGTAGGCCTCGTCCACCGCCTCGGCCACGCTCTCCATGCGCGAGACCAGGGTGTGGGCCAGGTAGGAGTGGGCCAGGAAGCTGTCCGGCTCGTCCTCGGCCCATTTGCGGATCATGCTCAGACGCCGCTGGTGCTTGGCCTCCATGGTCTCGGCGTCCTCGTTGTAGCCGTAGTGCCACAGCTTGACCCCGATGCGGGCCACCTGGCCGCTGACCATGGGCCGGTTGTGGACCAGGCCCTCGTAGTGAAACCCCACGTGATTGCGGAATAAACGCGGGTGGAGGATGAAGGTTTCCCCCCCGGCGGTGATGTCGTTGTACAGCTCGACCAGGAAGGTGTTGATCCCGGCCGGGGCCCGCACCGCGTCGTAGAGCTGGGGGGCGGTCTCCTGGTCCAGTTCCTCGTCTGCGTCGAAGATGAACAGCCAATCCCCGCTGGCGTAGCTGATGGACTGGTTGCGGTGGACCGAGAAATTGTATTCCCAGGGATGGTGATAGATCTTCGCGCCGTATTCCTGGGCGATCTCCACCGTGCGGTCGGTGCTGCCGGTGTCCACCACGATGATCTCGTCCATCCAGGGGCGCACGCTGGCCAGGGCCGTGGGCAGGCGCTTTTCCTCGTTCTTGACCATCATGCAACAGCTGATGGTGGGGCGTTTGTGGGGCGCCGGACCTTGCTTGGAGGGCCTCGGTGGCTTTTTCTTGCCTTTGGCTGGCGGCATCCTGACCTCCACCGGATGGCAGTTTCGCGCCGGGTTGATCTGGCGGAAGTGTAAGGTCCGCGCGGGGATACTGTCAACCATTGGCGGACGCCCATCCCGGGATGGCCGGGCGGACGTCCATATTTATATGCCTCGCCCAGGGGCTTTAATTTTTTTTCGCCCCAGGGGCAAAAAAACCTTAAGGCGATTTTCGCCCGGCCGATAAGACCGGTGAATGCAGGGCGGTGGCGCCGGGCGGCCAACCCGGAACTCAAGGGGAAAGACACTAGCCCAGCAAAAAAACAGGGCGCCAAAGGGATCTTGGCGCCACGTCAACCAAGGAGGGGTTGAGATGAGCTTAGTAGTCAATCACAACTTGATGGCCATGAACGCGGCCAGGAACCTGAGTACGATCTATGGGAGGCTGGCCACCAGCACCCAGCGGTTGTCCTCGGGTCTGCGGGTCAACTCGGCCGCGGACGACGCCGCCGGTCTGGCCATTCGTGAGTTGATGCGTTCCGATATTTCGGTGCTCAACCAGGGCATCCGCAACGCCAGCGACGCCATCAGCATGATTCAGACCGCCGAGGGCGCGATGAGCGTCATCGACGAAAAGCTGATCCGCATGAAGGAGCTGGCCGAGCAGGCGGCCACCGGCACCTACACCACCGCCCAGCGCGAGATCATGAACTCCGAGTACCAGGCCATGGCGGCGGAAATCGACCGTATCGCCAACGCCACGGACTTCAACGGGGTCAAGCTGCTGGACGGCTCGCTGAGCAACGGCCACTCCGGCTCGGGCATGAAGATCCACTTCGGCACCGGCAACAGCTCGGCCGAGGACTACTACTTCATCAAGATGGCCGACATGCGCGCCACCGAGGCCACCGGCCTGCGGGTGGGCAACAGCGACGACCGCGAGGTCTGGCGGAGCCTGACCCTGAACGCCACCTCGCAGACCAACTACCTGAACGCCAGCGCCTCCACCACCGCCGGCTTCTTCGGCATCCAGTACAGCACCAGCCTGGACACCAGCGACAATCCGGTCTGGAACATGTTCGGGTACGTGGCCGTGGATCCCAACCACGAGAGCATCAGCGACGTGGTGCAGAAGATCAACCAGGGCACCCAGGCCACCGGCACCATCAATTTCAGCGGCGCCACCACCGCTGGCCTGTCCGGCGATTCGATAACCATCAACGGCCAGATCTTCACCTTCAGCACCGCCGGCTCCACCAACAGCTACAGCGGCACCACCGGCACCATCGGCCTGGGTCTGGGCACGGCGGCTTCCATCGCCTACCAGTTCGCGGCCGAGATGAACAACCACTACGCCAGCACCGGCGTCTTCGCGGCGGTGGATGGCTCCACGGTGCACCTGTTCGCCAGCGAGTTCGGCGAGTCCGGCAACGACATCACCATGCACGCCGCCAGCAACACCTCGCTGGCCCTGAGCGGCGACACCCTGACCGGAGGCGGGCAGAAGGTCCTGAGCGCCTCGGCCTACTACGACGAGGAGAACCACGAGTACGAGCTGGAAATCAGCATGAACCAGGGGGGCGACAAGTACCAGATGCGCCTGTTCGCCCTGACCACCGTGGGCGGAGCCGGCGACATCATCGGCAGCCCCTCCACCGTGGGTTTCCTGGGCTCCCTGACCACCGGCCTCAGCGGCAGCAGCGTCATGCCGTCCTACGCCACCCTGAACGAAGACACCGAATGGGTGGAGGCCCAGAACGGCACCGGTCGCACCGACTGGGACGGCGCGGACATCCTCACCCAGTCCGCGGCCCAGTTGGCCC
>CALERA010000037.1 GCA_937908275.1 uncultured Desulfarculaceae bacterium
GAGGTCACCGAGCTGTTCCAGGAGCTGGCCCGCCAGATCACCTGGGCGGTGCGCCACGACTGCTACCGCTACGAGCAGGAATGCAGCCTCTGCGAGGAGCAGGGGCACCAGAAGGCCCTGGCCTTTGTCCAGGCCCTTCCCCGGCTGCGCGAGGTGTTGGCCAGCGACGTGCGGGCGGCCCACGAGGGCGACCCGGCCAGCTCCAGCCTGGACGAGATCATCTTCAGCTATCCCGGTCTGATGGCGGTGGCGGTCTACCGCATGGCCCACGCGCTCTACGAGTTGCAGGTGCCGTTGTTGCCGCGCATCATGACCGAGTTCGCCCACGCCCAGACCGGCATCGACATCCATCCCGGGGCCGAGATCGGCGAGAGCTTCTTCATCGACCA
The DNA here is from genome assembly GCA_937908275.1 of uncultured Desulfarculaceae bacterium. Classification (GTDB taxonomy): domain Bacteria; phylum Desulfobacterota; class Desulfarculia; order Desulfarculales; family Desulfarculaceae; genus JACRDC01. The sequence goes on from CALERA010000037.1 coordinate 390, forward strand.
CGGCACCGGGGTGGTGATCGGCCAGACCGCGGTGCTGGGCCAGCGGGTGCGCGTCTACCAGGGCGTCACCCTGGGGGCGCTGTCCCTGCCCCGCGACGCCACCGAGGTCCTGCGCAGCCAGAAGCGCCACCCCACCATCGAGGACGAGGTGACCATCTACGCCGGGGCCACCATCCTGGGCGGCCAGACCGTGGTGGGGGCGCGCTCGGTGATCGGCGGCAACGTCTGGCTGACCGAGTCGGTGCCCCCGGACACCAAGGTCTTCATCAAGACCCCGGAGCTGGTCTACGTGGGGCGCAAATAGACGGCGCGAGCCGCGCCGGCAAGGAGGAGCGCGTGGTCAAGATCAACCCCGACATCATCCGCACCGTGGGCGGCACCCCCCTGGTGCTCCTGGGGGCCAGTTGCCAGCAGGAGCTGGTGGCCACCGTGGTGGCCAAGTGCGAGTTCTTCAACCCCCTGGGCAGCGTCAAGGACCGCATCGGCGCGGCCATGATCGGCGCGGCCGAGGCCGACAAGCTGATCGTCCCGGGCAGCCTGATCGTGGAGCCCACCAGCGGCAACACCGGCATCGCCCTGGCCTTTGTCTGCGCGGTCAAGGGCTACCGCCTGGTGCTGACCATGCCCGAGACCATGAGCCTGGAGCGGCGCAAGCTCCTTAAGCACCTGGGGGCCGAATTGGTGCTGACCCCGGGGGAGAAGGGCATGAGCGGGGCGGTGGCCCGGGCCCAGGAGATCCTGGCCGAGAACAAGAACGCCTACATGCCCAACCAGTTCGCCAATCCGGCCAACCCCGAGGCGCACCGCCGCACCACCGCCGAGGAGATCTGGCGCGACACCGCCGGGGCGGTGGACATCCTGGTGGCCGGAGTGGGCACCGGCGGCACCATCACCGGGGTGGCCGAGGTGCTCAAACAACGCAAGCCCGGTTTCCAGGCCGTGGCGGTGGAGCCGGCCGCCAGCCCGGTGCTCTCCGGCGGCCAGCCCGGGCCGCACAAGATCCAGGGCATCGGGGCCGGCTTCGTGCCGGCGGTGCTGAACCGCCAGATCATCGACGAGGTCTTTCCGGTGACCAACGACCAGGCCTTCGAGACCGCCCGGGTCCTGGCCCGTTACGAGGGCGTGCTCTGCGGCATCAGCTCCGGCGCGGCGGCCTATGCCGCCTATCAGGTGGCCCGCCGGCCGGAGAACGTGGGCAAGACCGTGGTGGTGATCCTGCCCAGCACCGGCGAGCGCTACCTGAGCACCGAGCTGTACCAGGACTAGGGCCTGTTCACCTGAGCCTGGCGCCCGGTCGGCGAGCCGAATCGAGGCAGGGGAGGAGCCCCGCGCAAGGTCTTGTTTTGTCATTGCGAGGAGCGAGAGAGACGCGGCAATCTCTCCTGCTTTGAGCACGGCGAAAAGAGATAAGAACACCGGGAGAGATTGCTTCGCTGCGCTCGCAATGACCTCCCAAGCCGCACGACGCTTTTCAATTGCGTTGGCCGGCCATGATCGCCGAAGGGCGGGGCGAAAAAGCGACCGGGACGGGGAGCGCTCCCCGTCCCGGTGATTTTTTGGGGGCGCGGCGCGGCGGATCAGCAGCCGCAGCAGCCGTTGGGGTCCTGACCGCAGGAGCAGCCCATCTGGGTGGGCGCGTCGCTGATGCCGGCCAGGCGGATCTTGAAGATCAGGGTCTTGCCGGCCAGGGGCGGGTTCAGGTCCAGGGTCAGGTGCTGGTCGGTCAGGCCGGTGATGGTGGCCGGCAGGGGCTGGCCGTTGTTGGCGGTCAGCTCCAGGGTCATGCCCACCTCGGGCTGCAGGTGGGGCGGCACCTGGCTCAGGGGGATCTCCATGATCAGGCGCGGGTCGGGCTGGCCATAGGCCTGCTCCGGGGCCATGCTGACTTCCTTCTCCTGGCCCACGCCCATGCCGGCCACCGCGGTGTCGAAGCCTTCGATGACCTGGCCCTGGCCCAACTGGAACTCCAGGGGCTGGCCGCCCTCGTTGCTGTCGAAAACCTCGCCGTTGCTGAGCGAGCCGGTGTAGAAGACCTGGACGAAGTCGCCGGCCTTGGCCATGGACATGGGCACCATCCCTTCGCGTGAGGGGCCGCCGGCCCCGGAATATGCATCCTGGCCGCCCCGGCGGCGACCGCTGGCCCTAGGCTACCCTAATCCCCAGCCGGGTCAAGCGGTTTTCGCGGGAGGCGCGGCTCAGGCCCCGCGCAGCCAGAGCCAGGCCGCGGCCAGGCCCAGGCTGGCCAGGGTGACCGGAGCGCCCACCCGGGCGTGCTGCCGCCAGCCGATATGCACGCCCAGGAGCGCGGCCTGGTCCACCACGATCAGGTTGGCGATGGAGCCCACCAGGATCAGGTTGCCGGCCAGGGTGCTGGCCAGGGCCAGGAGCGCCCCGGCCTGGGCCTGGCCGGCCGCCGGCAGGAGCAGCATCACCGCCGGCACGTTGGAGACCAGGTTGGAGAGCAGCACCGTGGCCGGAAAGAGCCACAGCGGCCGGGTCAGGTCCATCCCCTGGGCCTGGAGCCAGGCCAGGACCCGCTCCGGGGCTCCGCTGGCCTGCAGGGCGTGGTTGACCACGAACAGCCCCGCGAAGAGCACCAGCAGTTGCCAGTCCACCAGGCCCAACATCTGGCGCGAGCGCATGTGGCGGCTGGTGAGCAGCAGGCCGGCGGCGATCAGGGCCGCCAGCTCCCGGGGCCAGGCCCCCCAGAGGAAGGCCGCCACCAGGGCGGCGAGGATCAGCAGGCCCTTGCCGCTCTGCCAGGGGCTGAACTCCGGGGCCTCCACCGCGCGGCAGGTGGTTTCGGTCCGCCAGCGGCCCCGATGCAGCCAGGCCACCACCGCCCAGGCCGCGGCCAGACCCAGGATGGTGGGGACGATGGCGGTGGCCAGGTAGGCGGCGAAGGACAGGCCCAGCACCTGGCCGATGAGCATGTTCTGCGGGTTGCCGATCAGGGTGGCGGCCGAGCCGATGTTGGCCGACGCGGCCAGGGCCAGGGCAAAAGGCACCGGGTCCAGGCCCCGGCGCAGGCAGCCGGCCACCAGCACCGGGGTCATGGCCAGGCAGACGATATCGTTGGCCAACAGGGCCGAGAGCAGCCCGGCCACCGCCATCAGCAGGGCCAACAGGGCCGGGGGCGAGAGATTGGCCGCGGCCAGGCGGGCGGTGAGCCGGCTGTAGAAGCCGCCCAGGCGGAACTGGGCCGAGACCACCATCAGGCCGAACAACAGGGCCAGGGTGGGCAGGTCCAGCGCCGCCAGGGCCTGGTCCAGGCTCAGGCGGCCGCCGGCCATGAGGGCGATGGCCCCCAACAGGGCCAGGCCGGTGCGGTCCAGGGCCAGGCCCGGCAGCCGGCCCAGGATCATGCCCAGGTAGACCAGGCCGAAGACGGTCAAGACCAGGGGGTCCATGGGGCCTCGCGGGTGAGGGTTGGCCAGGGTGGCGACTGGGCGGGATTATGGCGCGCGGGGCGGGGCGGCGCCAGGGGCTCAGGCCGCGGCCTGGGCCACGGCGTTCAGGAGCTGGGCCCGCTCCACCGGCTTGTGCAGCACCCGCCAGGCCGGGGGCACCCCGTCCGGGGGCTCCTGGCGCCTGGGGTCGGCGTTGTAGCCGGTGAGCAGGATGAAGGGCACCGGCCGGGGCCGGCCCTGGGCCGCCTGGCGGGCCACCTCCCAACCGTCGCCGTCGGGCAGGCCCAGGTCGCAGACCACCACCTCGGGCTGGAACTCGCCCAGGGCCTGGACCGCCTCGGCCACCCGTCCGGCCAGCATCACGCGATGGCCGGCCTGTTCCAGCAGGGCCCGCATGCCCATGGCCACCAAGGCCTCGTCCTCCACCATCAGCACCCGCAGCGGCCGCAAGGGGCCGGCCAGCGACTGCGGCGAGGCCGCGGGCAGGGAGGCCCCGGACGGACCCCGGGGCGGCAGCAGCACCCGGAAGCGCGCGCCCCGCCCTGGCCGGCTCTCCACCGCGATGTCCCCGCCGTAGGCTTGCACCAGCCCCCGGCTGCTGGGCAGGCCCAGTCCCTGACCGCCCACCTTCTTGGTGCTGAAAAAGGGCTCGAAGACCCGGCGCACGGTCTCGGCGTCCATGCCGTGGCCGGTGTCGGCGAAGTCCAGCACCACCCGGTCCTCCTGGCGGCGGCTGGTGACCGTCAGGCGGCCTCCCTCGGGCATGGCCTCCAGGGCGTTGCGGATCAGGTTCAGGCAGATTTCCATCAACTCGTCGCGGGGCATGCCCACGTCCAGCCCTGGCTCCAAATGGGTGGTGACCTCCAACCGGGCCCCGTCCCCCGGCTGCCAGGCGGCCTGGGCGATGCGCAGGGCCGCGCCCACCACCTCCGCCGAGTCGGAGGTCTCGGCCAGGCCGGCGGCGGGCTGGCGTCCACCCACGTAGGCGGTCAGGCGCTGGACCACCCCCCGCCCGGAAAGGGCGGAGTGGATCACGTTGTGCAACAAGGGCAGGACCCGCTGGCGAGCCGCTTCCGGCAGCTCCTCCAGGCAGGACTCCACCGCCTGGGCGTTGCCCAGGATGGCGGCCAGCAGGTTGTTGAAGTTGTGGGCCACCCCGGCGGCCAGCTGGCGCAGCACCGCCTGGGCCCGCTGACGCTCGCTGGTGTCGCGGCTGATGCCAAAGACCACCTCCTGCTCTCCCCAGCGGCCCCGGGTGATGCGGGTCTCCACTGGCAGCAGGCGGCCGTCGCGGGTGACCAGGGGAATCTGGCAGCGGTCGCCCCGGCCGGCCAGGATGCCCTCCAGCACGGACTGGGCCTCCTCCTGGCGGTCGCGGGGATGCAGTTGCAGGACCGGGAACCCCATCAGCTCCTGGCTGGAATAGCCCAGGCGGTGGAGCACCGTGGGGTTGACCGCCAAGAGCCGGCCCTGCATGTCCACCACGGTCAGGAAGTCCTGCAGGGAGTCGAACAGGGTCTGGAGGTTGGCCCGGCTCTGGCGCAGGGCCTCCTCGGTGCGCCGGCGCTCCACGATCTCACGCTGCAATTCGGCGTTGGCCCGGCTGAGCTCCTGGGTGCGCTCGCCCACCAGGTCTTCCAGGTCCAGGCGATAGCGGGCCAGTTCGGTCTCGACCCGCTTGCGCTCGCTGATGTCGCGGGTCACCACCAGCAGGCCGGACTGGGCGCCCAGGGTGATGACCCCGGCCGACCAGAGCACGTCCAGCGCCGCGCCGCCCTCGCCGAGCAGCCGGCCCTCCAGGTTTTCGGCCAGGCCTCTTTTCCAGACCTCGCCCAGCATGGCCTCCCAGCCGCTGTCCGGCGGCAGGAGCCCCAGGTCCCAGGGGCGCTGGCCCAGGAGCTCCTCGCGCCGCCGCCCCAATAGGCGCAGCAGGGCGCGGTTGGCCTCCAGGAAGCGGGTTCCCTCCAGGTCCAGCAGGGCCAGGCCGTCGGGGTTGAGCTGGAAGGCGGTGGCGAAACGGGCCTGCTCGGCGTGCAGGGCGGTTTCCAGGTCGCGCAGGTGAAAGGCCACCGCCAGGGCCAGACAGAGGGAAAGCCAGATCGATGCCAACCAAAGCACCGGATTGGTTGAGAATGTCTGCCAGTGCAGGGCCGAGGCCACGTCGTGCAGCCCCCCCAGGAACCAGAACGCCAAGCCGGCCAGCATGGACCAGACAAAGGCCGGCTTGCGCCGCCCGGGCCACCAGCGCAGGCCCAGGAGCAGGATCGAACCCAGGATCACCCCCATGTCGTAGGTGTAGACCAGGGGCCGGAAAAGCCAGGCCGAGGGGTGGATGACCCCGCTGTCCTTGGCGTGGAAGGGTGGGGACAGCACCGCCGGGTGTTCGATCAGCAGCAGACAAGCCACCAGGACCAGGGACAGGCCCAGGCTGGACCAACCCACGGCTCCGGGACTTTTGCCCCGCAGGGCGCAGATGAACCAAATCCAACTGGCTGGCAACAGGCTCAGGCTCACCAGCATCAGGCGGTAGCCGACCATGATGCCGGCGGGGGAGGCCTGGTAGCCATAAATGGTGAAACCCAGGAAGTACAGGCTCAGGCAAAGGTAGAAAATGCAAAGCTGCTTGAGGGGTTGGTAGGCGCGGTAGGCGGCCAGGACCGAAAGGCACAACAGGGCCAGGATGCCGTTGACGCTCAGGCCGATCAGAGGGCCAATGCTGTAACTGGGCACAAAATCCGGCAACATCCCGGGCTCCTGCTCAAGGCCTGTCTAGGTGAAAATTTTGCATCATTGACAGGTAATTGTCCAGAGTGAGCCGGATGTTGACGGACCCCGCCCCGGCCCCGGATCGGCCGGGAAGCGGTTCGCAAAACGAAACGCCATTTGCTGGCTTGGCGTCAGGGGGTTGTGGTAACATCTTAGGAATCAAGCAGGTACATGGCCGGCTTGACAAAACGCCAGGATTGGCGCGGGCCCGTGGGGGGCCTGGCTGCTCCAGCCAAGGGATCGCCCGGTGGAAAACGAGGACAGGACAACCCCGGAGCGCGTGGTCTGGGGCGGAGGCGAATGGTCTTCCGCGCCGGGGGCGGATCTCCAACTGGAGGCCATGCTGCTCCTGGCCAGCGGGCTGTGCCATGACGTGAACAACGCCCTGGGCGCGGCCCTGGGTTTTGCCGAGATCGCCCGGGAGGAGATGTCTCCCCAGTCCGAGGCCCACCGGGACCTGGGCGCGGCGGTGGACGCCCTGGTGCGGGCCATCGATGTGGTCAGTCAAATCCGGGCGATGTGCCTGCCAACCTCCGCACGGCGGGCCGGCATCCCGCTCACTCCGCTGGTCAAGGAGTTCGGCAAGCGCCTGGGTTGCGGTCAGCGGGGCCGGGGCGGCCGTTGGATGGAGTTGCCCGAGGAAGGCCTCCTGGCCCGGGCCGAGCTGTTGGGGCTATACCAGGCCCTCTGCCTGCTTTTTCCTGGTTGGCCGGACAGATGTGAACGCTGGGAATGGGGCTTGCGGCTGGTCCGGGGACGGCCCCCTCTGGGAGACGCGACCGGAAACGGTGGCCAGTGGGCGCTGTTCCAGCTTTCCTGCCCGGCGGCTGGCAGGCTGGACCAGGCCTCATGGAACCGGCTGAATTCGGCCTGGCAGGATCTGGGCGGCGGCGTAGCGACCCAGGCGCCGGGCCAAGTGACGACCTGGCTGCCCCTGGTCGGGGGCTGAGCACGCACCGGACGGCGTGCGTGCTCATTGGGTGGTGGGGACCCCATGGCGGCGATTCTGATCATCGACGACGACCACATGATCCTGCGTCTGCTCTCGCGCATGGTGGAGAAGATGGGTCACCAGCCCACCACCAGCGAGACCCTGGGCGAAGGTCTGGAACTGGCCCGTCGGCAGCCCTTTGACGTGGTCTTCCTGGACGTGCGCCTGCCGGACGGCAACGGCCTGGAGGGGCTGCCGGAATTGCGGGCCAACGGGGCCGGACCCGAGGTGATCATCATGACCGGCCAGGGCGACCCGGACGGGGCGGAGCTGGCCATCAAGAACGGGGCCTGGGACTACATCGAGAAGCCGGCCTCGGTGGACAAGATGCGCCTGCCCCTGTTGCGGGCCCTGGACTACCGCCACGAGCGCCAGCAACAGGCCGCGCCCAAGGTCCTCAAGCGCGAGGACATCGTGGGCGACAGCCCCGCTCTCCAAGTCTGTCTGGAGATCATGGCCCAGGCCGCGGCCAGCGACGGCAACGTGCTGATCAACGGCGAGACCGGCACCGGCAAGGAGCTGTTCGCCTGGGGCATCCACCGCAACAGCGCCCGGGCCGACAAGAGCTTCGTGGTGGTGGACTGCACCGCCCTGCCCGAAACCCTGGTGGAGAGCCTGCTTTTCGGCCACGTGCGGGGCTCCTTCACCGGGGCCGACCGCAGCCAGCGCGGCCTGATCGAGCAGGCCCACGGCGGCACCCTGTTCCTGGACGAGGTGGGCGAGCTGCCCATGGGCCTGCAGAAATCCTTCCTGCGGGTGCTGCAGGAGCGCCGCTTCCGGCCGGTGGGGGGAAACACCGAAATATCCAGCGACTTCCGCCTGATCGCCGCCACCAACCGCGATCTGGAGGAGATGGTGGCCCAGGGCCAGTTCCGCCAGGACCTGTTCTTCCGCCTGCGGACCTTCTCCCTGGATCTGCCGGCCCTGCGCGAACGCGGCGAGGACCTGCCGGAGTTGGTGAACCACCACCTCACCCGTCTCTGCCAGCGCTACAAGCTGCGGCCCAAAGGTTTCGCCCCGGACTTCCTGGAGGCCCTCCAGGCCTATGCCTGGCCGGGCAACGTGCGCGAATTGGTCAACGTCCTGGAGCGCTCCCTGAGCGCGGCCCAGGACGAGGCCATCCTCTACGCCTACCACTTGCCCACCTACCTGCGGGTGGAGGTGACCAAGGCCTCGTTGCGCCGGCCGGAACAGGGCGACCTGCCGGTGTCCGTGGACCTGGCCCCCCTGGAGCGCCTGCCCTCTCTGGCCAAGGTGCGCGACCAGGCGGCGGCCGCGGCCGAGAAGCGTTACCTGCGCGACCTGCTGGCCCGCACCCATGGCGACATCCAGAAAACCTGCGCCATTTCCGAGCTTTCCCGGGGCCGACTCTATGCCCTGCTCAAGAAGCACGGCCTTTCCCGCAAGTCCTGAAGCCCGGCCGGTGTCCTGCCAGGCGGGACGCTGTATCGTTTGACAGGACAATTTGCGGCGCGTCAGTGGTTCCGATCAGGACAGGGCGGGGGCGCCCTCGCCATTAAGGCAGCAAAATCAAGCCCGACTACACACTAGGGCTTTGGCATGGTTCTTGGTTCACCCCAGGGCATCCTTGATTGCGGGGTGACACCATGAACCTGATTTGCTACATGCCCGCAGAGCTGGCGGCGAATCATCCCCTGCGGCGGTTGATGCTGCATGGAATGCCAAAATTCACCCGCCAGGTGTATGAATCGCTGCCCGGCCTGGAACGCCGGCTCACCTGCCCGGGCGAGCCGGAATCGATCCTGGTGCTGGTGGTCTCTGACCTCCAGGCCCTGGAGTCCCTGGTGGCCATGGGAGATCTGTGCCAGGCCCACCCCGTGGTCCTGGTCCTGCCGGAGGACCAGGACAGCCTGCACGGCCTGGCTCATCGCCTGCGGCCACGCTTCATGACCAGCCTGACCTGCGCCTCGGCCGAGATGGAGGCGGTCCTGACCAGGCTGGGCAGCCGCACCCAGTCCGATCCCGGGGCCGCGAGCGGGCGGGCGAAGATCTCGCCCGAGGAGCGGCGCGCGGGTTCCGAGCGGGAGTTGGGGGCCTGACAGAGGCCACGGAGGGCCGCGCCCGCGGGCCGGTCGGGGGGGAGCTTTCCTTCCCGTCTGGCAATCCTCATCCCAACTCCTCGTCCTTATGTACTATCATGGGAACTACACTGAGCGGGTGGGGGCTCCACCGGGCAGGCTGGACCAGGCGGGAGGACCGCTTGACTTGGCGTGGGGTGGGCTGCCCTACTCCTTTGGCAAGCCCGGCTTTTTCATCCTGGCAATCATCATGGCTGGTCTGGGAGCGATTTGGACCCTGGCGGCGGGTTGGGGACGGGTTTGGCCCGGGCCGCCGCCTGGGCGGGCGGGTCCGCCCAAGCCTGGCATCACCTTGGTTCAGGGGGAGGAGTGGATGTTCAAGAAGATGAAGCTGGGTCTGAAAATCAGTCTGGGATTTGGTTTTCTCATCCTGGTGAGCCTGATCCTGGGAGGGGTTTCCGCCTGGCAGATGCACCGGGTCAGCGATGGCGCCAAGGACCTGTCCAACAACCTGCTGCCCGAGGTGGCGGTGGGCAACGGTATCGAGCGCGCCGCGCTCTGGACCATGTTCGAGATGCGCGGCTTCGTCTACACCAAGAACAAGACCTACCTCGAAAACAGCCAGAAACGCCTGGCCGAGGTGAAACAGGCCCTGGCGGAGGCCACCAAGCTGCCCCACTACCAGGGGGACCAGCTCCTGCAGGAAAAGGTCGCCAAGGCCGACGCCAACCTGAAGCGCTACGAGCAGATGGTCCACGAAACCACGACCATGATCGAGGCCATCGAAAAGGCCCGCGCCGCCCTGGACGAGGCCGGCAAGCAGTACATGCGCGCCTGCTACGCCTTCCTGGAAGACCAGAACAAGGCCATGACCTCCGAGGTCAAGCTCTATTCCGACGCCGCCAGCATCGAGGAGCGCCACCAGAAGATCAACCTGGTCAGCGATATCATCGACCTGGGCAACGGCATCCAGATCACCACCGCCAAGGCCGAGGCCCGCAACGACCCCGGCTTCATCACCGCCGCCATGAGCGGGTTCCCCACCATCGAGCAAAAGCTGGCCGAGCTCAAACCCATCACCCGCAAGAAATTGAACCAGGACCATATCGCCGCCATCGGAGCCGCCAGCAAGGCCTTTCAGACCGCCATGCGGGAGTTGCTTTCCAACTGGCTGAACCTGGAGAAATTGACCCGCGACCGTCTGAAGGTGTCCGATGAATTGCTGGGCGTGTCCAAGGCGGCCTCGGAGACCGCGCTCCAGGAGGCCAGGACCTCGGCCGACGAGGCCAGCGGCGGATTGGACGCCGCCAACCTGGTCAACCTGATCGGGTTGGTGGCGGCCCTGCTGGTGGGGGTGGTGCTGGCGGTCTTCATCACCCTGAGCGTCACCCGGCCCATCCACAACGTCATCGCCGGCATGGGCGAGGGCGCCGAGCAGGTGGCCTCGGCCGCCGGCCAGGTCAACAACGCCAGCCAGCAACTGGCCCAGGGCTCGGCCCAGCAGGCCGCCGCCCTGGAACAGACCGCCTCAGCCCTGGAGGAGATGTCCTCCATGACCCGCACCAACGCCGACAACGCCAGCCAGGCCGACCGCCTGATGACCGACACCCGCCAGGTGGTGGAGCGGGCCAATCACTCCATGGCCGAGCTGACCGACTCCATGGATCAGATCAGCCAGGCCAGCCAGGAGATCAGCAAGATCATCAAGACCATCGACGAGATCGCCTTCCAGACCAACCTGCTGGCCCTGAACGCGGCGGTGGAGGCGGCCCGGGCGGGCGAGGCCGGGGCCGGCTTCGCGGTGGTGGCCGAGGAAGTCCGCAACCTGGCCCTGCGCGCGGCCGACGCGGCCCGCAACACCACCGCCCTGATCGAGCAGACCCTGAGCAAGGTCCGGGCCGGGGCGGAGCTGGTGGGTCGCACCAACACCGATTTCGGCGAGGTGGCCAGCAGTTCGGTCAAGGTGGCCGAACTGGTGGGCGAGATCGCCGCCGCCAGCAAGGAGCAGGCCCAGGGCATCGACCAGGTGAACCGGGCCACCAGCGAGATGGACCAGG
>CALERA010000038.1 GCA_937908275.1 uncultured Desulfarculaceae bacterium
CGATCTTACGGCTGGTCAGGTCGATGCCGGTGCGCTTCATGATGAAGTCCATGATGAGCCCCAGGCCCATGCCCATGGCGGTGGTGAGCACCACGGCCCAGACGGCGAAGAGCCACATGTCCTCGTTGTAAAGCGTGGCGAAATAAAGGTTCCAGCCCGAGAGCATGCGAGTGTCGGCCACCACCACCAAGTCGGCGGCCTTTTCACCGGCGGCCATGGCCAGCCCGGGCAGCATGCTCAGGACGGCCGACACGCCGCCCACGGTTAACCAACGCCTTCTCATACCTTCCTCCATCCTCTCGCAATCTTTCGGTAAGGGCTTCATCCGGACCGGGGAATCCCCCGCCGCCCGGCTGGGAACGCCCATCGCGCGAGCGTCCCGCACCGAGCCAAGACAATCCCCCAGCCGACGGTGATCGGCCTGTTCTCCCCCTGCCGGCGCGCACCCGCGGGCCTGGACTTTGGTCTCGACGAACCTGGTCTGTGGCCTTTTTAGGTGCATGCAATCCTCCTCATGTCTCATTGATGGCACTTTATGGCATCACCCAAGCGGGTGGAATAGAACCGAGGCCCCTTTTCCCCCCCGGAATCCTCACGTTTTGCCGAGGGGCTCCACCCAGCCCCAATTAGGTGAAACCCCCCACGACAGCCCGCTTCCAGCCCGCCGTCGGAGGCTCCTCCCCGGGGGCGCCACACGGTCAGGTTTGGATTTATTTCTGTTTATTTAGATAGTTATTTAATGGAGAGGCGAGAAACACCCCTAACATGGGGCTAAATGAGGGGGGGAATGCCCCCTCAGAAGGCCAGGGGGATGGACCCCAAGGCAGGGAAAAGTGTCAGGCTTGGCGCAGGGCTTCCTGAAGTTTGGCCATCAGGTCCGAAAGCTCGCAGGGCTTGGTCAGGTAGTCGCGGGCCCCCAGGCCCATGGCCTGGCGGGCGATGTCGGTGGAGCCGTGGCCGGTGAGCATGATCACCTGGAGCCGGGGCAGGAGCATCCGCAGGGTCTTCAGGGTCTCGATCCCGTCCATGCCCTCCATCTTCACGTCCAGCACCGCCGCCTCGAAGTCATGATCGCGGGCCAGACGCACCGCCTCCAGGCCGCTGTGGGCGGTGATCACCTCATAGCCGCGCTTGGTCAGGCGCTTGGCCATGATGCTGGCGAACTCCTTTTCGTCGTCCACCAAGAGGACCAACGGTTTACGCCCCAGGCTTCCGTCTTCGGTCATGCATCAAACTCCCGGCCTCGCCGCCTCCTTGGCCGCTGGCCCCCGCCCCACCGGCAGGTGCACCGTGAAGGCAGCCCCGGCCCCCTCGCCGCTCTGCACCTCGATGCGCCCGCCCAGCTTGTTGATGATCCCATAGCAGATCGACAGGCCCAGGCCGGTGCCCTTGCCCACCGGCTTGGTGGTGAAAAACGGATCGAAAATGCGGCCCACCACCGACTGGGGGATGCCCGGGCCGTTGTCGCGCACGATCATCTCCACCTCGTGGGGGCGCTCCACCCGGGTCTGGATGTGGATCTTGCCCCCGGTCTTGTCCATGGCGTCGATGGCGTTGTTGACCAGGTTGATCAGCACCTGCTGCAACTCGGCCGGCGAGGCGGCCACCAGGGGCAGGTCCGCGCCCAGCTCGGTGGAGAGGCTGACGTTGTTGTAGGCCGCCGGCCGCTCCAGGATGGCCACCACCTCCTGCACCAGATCGTTGACCTGCACCGCCTGCACCGGCGCGTCGGTGCGCCGGGCGAAGCCCAGCAGCTTGTGGGTGATCTCCTTGCAGCGCCGGCCTTGGGTCTGGATCTGCTTCAGGGCCCGCTCGTACTCGGCCTGGTTGGGGCTCTGGGCAAAGAGCGGCTTCTCCTCGTCCATCAGATCCTGGACCCAGCCCGCCTCCTCCACCATGATCGCCACCGGGTTGTTGATCTCGTGGGCCACCCCGGCGGCCAGTTCGCCCAGGCTGGCCAGCTTGCCGGACTGGATCACCTGTTCGTTCAACAGCGCCTTCTCCTTGTCCGCCTCGGCCATGCGCACCACCAGGGTCCGGGTCAGGAAGACGGTGATGGCGATGACCAGCAGCCCCCCCAGGCCGCCCACGAAAAAGGCGTTGCGCCGGGCCTCGAAGAGCGAGCCAAAGGCGTCGGCGCTGTCCTGTTGGCAGATCAGGAGCCAGTCCTCGCCCTTGAGCCAGGTCTTGGCCACCACCACGTCGCGCTCACCCCGGCTCACATCCTCCAGCACCCGGACGCCCTTGAAGAATTCCGGCACCGGCAGGTTGGAGGGGGCCAGGAGTTGGCCGTGGGAGCGCACCTGGGTCTGGAACAGACCGGCCTTGTTGATGATGAAGGCCTCGCCGGTCTTGCCCAGGCGCACGCCCTCCACCAGGGAGCTGAAGCGGGCCGAGTCGATGGTGGCGCGCAGGATGTAGTCATGCCCGCCGCTGCCGAGCTTGATGGCCACGATGAAGTGGGGCACTCCCCGGATTCCCCGGAAGACGTCGCTGACGTAACGGCCGTGCTCCAACACCTGCTGGAACCAGAAACTATCCTTGTAGTCGGCCTTCTCCAGGCCGTAGGGCCCGGCGTAGGCCACGTGGCGGCCCTGGTCGTTGATCAGGCCGAGATCCACGAAGGCCCCGTAGACTTGCTGCATCGAGCGCAGGGTGTCGGTGAGGTTCGCGGGCTGCGACAGCTCCGCGATGCCCACCAGGTTGGCCACGTTCTGCAGGTTGGCCAGGCGCTCGGCCAAAAACTCGTCGATGGTGCGCTTGTGGTTCTCCACCACGCTGACCAGGGTGTTGATCACCTGGGAGCGGATGGAGTCGTTGTAGGAGGTGTAGAAGACGCTGTAGGTGAGGCCATAGGGGATGAAGGCCACCGTGATGATGGCCAGGGCTATCTTGCGCGCCAACTGGCGATAGTAGGGCGCCAGGCGTTCCACCATGATCACGGCCGCTTCCCTCGTGGCGAGTTTAGAAACCGGACGCCTTGGAGGCGTACGGCTTCATATATATGTCATCGGCCGGAGAGGGGGAAAGCAAAAACGGAGGGTCGTGGGCGGGGATCAGACCCGGGCCCGGAGGAACCCGCTGGGGGTGGAGGTGGTGGCCTGCTTGGTGGAGGTGGTCTTGCCGCTGGCCCAGGTGGTGAACCCGGAGGCGGTGGTCTTCCTGGCCCCGGGGGTGAGGGCGCTGGAGGTCTGGTTCTGGCTGGCGTAGGCCTTGCTGGCGGTCTTGCTCGAGACCAGGCCGCTGGTGGTTCCCGTGGACAGGCCGCTGTAGGGGTTCTGGCCGGCGTAGGGCGAGACGCTGGTGGTGGTGCTGGGCAGGGTGCTCCCGTCCTTGGCCACCGCCTCCAGGCGGTAGATGGCCCCGGGGGTCAGGTCCTCCTGGAGGCTGGTGCGCATCCCGGTGCCCAGGTACATCTGGCCGTCCACCTCGGCCACCTTCACCGCCCAGTCGCCGGCCCCGCTCAACCAGGCCACCTGCTTTAGCGTCACCTCGCCGTTCTCGAAACGCGGCTCGTAGAAGCCGGTGGCCCCGGCCTCGGCGTCGCGGGTGGGGAAGAGCATGCGCCCGGTCTGGGAGTTGCGCACCGGCTCGCCCAGGATCTCGATGCGGTCCACCGCGCCCGAGGGCTTCTCGTACTGGCATTCCTTCCAGGAGTTGAGGTCGCTCAAAGGCGCCCACATCACCCGGCCGTCCTCCAGGGCCATGTAGGCCACGCCATCGGCGTTGTCCACCTTGGCGAAGCCCCAGGCGTCGAAATCCTCGAGGGTCTGCACGCTGCCGTCGGAATTGACCAGGTGCAGGTGGCTCTCGCCGTAGGAAGCACTGGAAATCAGGGTGGAGCCGGCGTTGGGCCCGGTGGTGATGTCGCTGACCGCGGTGGGGAAGCGCATGTCCTCCGACGCGGCGAAGGTCTGC
The DNA here is from genome assembly GCA_937908275.1 of uncultured Desulfarculaceae bacterium. Classification (GTDB taxonomy): domain Bacteria; phylum Desulfobacterota; class Desulfarculia; order Desulfarculales; family Desulfarculaceae; genus JACRDC01. The sequence goes on from CALERA010000038.1 coordinate 3,919, forward strand.
CACTCGCCGTTTTCGTAGTTGATCACCACCCCGGCATGGTCGCCGTTGCCAAAGCCCATGTATTGGTTGCCGGTGTCGGCGTCCTGGGTGCTGAAGCCCCACTTGAGGTTCTTGTACTCATGGGGGTTCAGGTAGGTGTAGTCGTGCTTGGTCCACTCCCCGTCCGGGCTGTCGGCGGTGTAGTCCACCATGCCGCTCCAGGCCTCGGGGGTCAGATGGATCACGTCGCCGGTGCTGTAGCCCGACGCCCCGCTCTCGGACCACTCCGGCAGGGCGCTGGCCTGCTGCACGGTGCCGCCCGGGGTGTAGGTCCAGACCGGGGTTTCCTCCATCTCGTTGCGGGTGATGCCGCTCATCACCAACTGGCCGTCGTGCTCGAAGAAGGCCATGGGCGCGCGCTCGGTCTCGCCCACCTTCACCAGGCGATATTCGTACGAATCTTCAGGCAGTTGTCCTTGAACGGCGGAGACGCTGGCGCTGGAGGTGGTGGCGGAGGTGGCGCTGGTCTTGCTGGCGTTCGTGGCGCGGGTGCTGGGCTGGGTGCTGTACACGCTGGAGACCGGCGAGGTGGTCCCCCATCCCCCGCTCTGGCTGGTCTGGCCGCTGGCCTGGCTCTGGTTCAGGTACGAGCTGAAGCTGGCCGCGGTCTTGGCCTGGCTGGTGGGGATGGCCTGCTTCCGGGCCGTGGTGGCCCAGCCCATCGAATTTAGGACCCGTTGATACACACGCGACTCCGCTGACGAGACTCCTGCCCTCGGAGAAGCAAGATTCCTGCCAAACGGAGCCGCGCTGTCAAACCTACGTTTTTCCTACCTACACCCCGGGACTCGGCCCAGGGGTCCGGCCTGGTGGGGCAAATCCTGCCCAGCCGGGGCTGGGCAGGGTCTGCCGCCCTAGCCCAGGCCCAGGCCCTGCAGGATGGAGAGCATGATCCCGGCGGCCATGACGCTGCCGATCTGGCCGCCAGTATTGGCCCCCATGGCGTGCATCAGGAGATAATTGCGCTTGTTGTAGCGCTGGCCCTGGACCTGGGCCACCCGGGCGGCCATGGGATAGGCCGAGATGCCGGCCGCGCCGATCAGGGGATTGATGGCCCCCCGGCTGGCCAGGCACATCAGCTTGCCGAAGAGCAGGCCCATGACGGTGTCCAGGATGATGGCCAGCATGCCCAGGCCCAGCACCAGCAGGGTGGTGGTGCGCAGGAACTGGTCGGCCTGCATGGTGGCCCCGATGCACAGGCCCAGCAACAGAGTGACGACATTGGGGATCTCGTTCTCGGCCGCGCCCACCAACCGGGCCACCGCCCCGGATTCGCGCATCAGGTTGCCCAGCATGATCATGCCCATCAGGGGGGCGCCCTTGGGCGCGATCAGGCAGGTGATCACCGTGACCACGATGGGGAAGAGAATACGCACCCGGGTGCTGACCTTGTCCCGGGTGGGCTTCATCACGATGGCCCGCTCGCGCTTGGTGGTCAGCAGACGCATGATCGGCGGCTGCAACAGGGGCACCAGGGACATGTAGGAATAGGCCGCCACCGAGACCGGACCCAGCAGGTGGGGCGCGTACTGGCTGGTGACATAGATGGCCGTGGGTCCGTCGCAGGCCCCGATGACGCCCACCGCCACCGCGTCCAGCTCGGAAAATCCCAGGGCCAGGGCCAGGAGCAGGGTCAGGAAGATGCCGAACTGGCCGGCCGCGCCCAGGAGCAGGATGCTGGGCCGCTGCAACAGGGGGGAGAAGTCGGTCATGGCCCCGATGCCCACGAAGATCAGGCAGGGGAAGACCTCGGTCAACACTCCGGTTTCATAGAAGAAACGCAGCAGGCCGTGCTCGTCCATCAGGCCGGTCAGGGGCAGGTTCACCAGGATGGCGCCAAAGCCGATGGGCAGCAAGAGCAGGGGCTCGTAGTCCTTGGCGACGCCCAGGTAGATCAGGCCGCCGCCCACCAGGATCATCAGGGCCTGCTGCCAGGTCAGGGCCGCGAAGCCGCTGGTGAGAAAACCCAGGGAGTTGAGCACCAGGTCGCTCATGACTGGCCTCCCAGGCCCTCATGACCAGCCTGGGCCGCTGCCTTTTCGGGGAACAAGCGACGCAGCAGGCGCATCACCAGGGTCAGAGCCCACATCGATAGCAGAGTGCCGCCCATGCCCACCAGGGTCATGGTCAGCCCGAATTCCAGCTTGGTCACGTAACCCTCCATATCGCTAGGAGTTTTTCTGTGGCAGCGGGGACTGATGCCGCTATACCTGACGCCGGCTTGGCTCGCAACCCGAACCGATCCGGAACCCCTGGGTTTACGGCCAGCTTTGGAGTATGTTTTATAATATCAAGATGGTTGGCGGCGAAAACCGGCGCGGTCGGGCCGGCTTCCGCTTGGCGCTCATTTCCCCGGCCAATGCCCTAACCACGCTTGGGCTGGGCCATGTCAGCAATGATAAACAAAATTTTCTCCCCCACCCGCAGCTTCCGCTCCCGGCTGACCCTGGCCATCGGCGGCAGCGCCTTGCTCTTGACCGCCTTGGTCATGCTCACCATCGGGCTGCTGGCCCGGGAGCGACTGCGCCAGGAGATTGGCGACAACCTGGCCGAGCAGGCCTTTCAACTGGCGGACAAGCTGGACCGGGGCATGTTCGAGCGCTGGCGCGAGGTCCGGCTCCTGGCCAGCCTGGACCTGATCCGCGCCCCCCAGATCACTTTGGAGCGCAAACGCCAATTCCTGGAAGAGGTGCGTCAGACCTTTCCCCATTACGCCTGGCTGGGGCTGACCGATGCCAAGGGCGCCATCCTGGTCGCCACCGGCGGGCTCCTGGAAGGCCAGAGCGTGGCTCAGCGCGACTGGTTCCAGGGCGGCAGCGGAGGCCCGTTCCTGGGCGACGTGCACGAGGCCTTCCCGCTGGCCAAGCTGTTGCCGCCCAGCGTGGGTTCGCACCTGCGCCTGGTGGACCTGGCCACGCCGGTGCGTTCGCCCTCGGGCGAGTTCCTGGGGGTGCTCTGCGCCCAGCTCAGTTGGTCCTGGGCCCGGGAAGTGCGCGGCGCCCTGTTGCGGCCGGAGGAGAAGCGCGCCAATCTGTCTATCCACATTCTGGGGCGCGGCGGCGCGGTGCTGTTGGGGCCGGAGCCTGAACAGGCCGCCTGGCCCCCCGAGTTGGTGGAACGTCTGCGCCAGACGGCTCAACCCAACCGCTCGCAAAACTTTCTCGCCCACCAGGACCCCGAGGGAGTCGAACGCCTGACCGGGGCGGCCCTTTGCAACGGCCACCGGGACTATCCCGGCCTGGGTTGGTTGGTGCTGGTGAGTCAGCCCCTGGACCAGGCCCTGGCCCCTTTGCTGGTCCTGCGCCAGCAGATCCTGGCCGCCGCGGTCCTGATGAGCCTTTTGATGGCGGCCGGGGCCTGGTTCCTGGCCGGCCGCATCAGCCACCCCATGCGCCGTCTGGCCCAGGCCGCCGACCTGGCCGGCCAAGGCCAGCCCCTGGAAGCCCTGGACCTGCCCCCAACCGCCCCGGACGAGGTGGGCGCCCTCTCCCAGGCCCTGGATCGCCTGGTGCAGACCCAGCGGGAGCAACGCCAGAGCCTGGAGAACCTCAACCAACAACTCACCCACGAGTTGAGCATCCGCCGCCAGGCCGAGTCCCAACTCCAGGACCAACGCCTGCGCCTGGAGGAGTTGGTGCGCCAGCGCACCCTCTCCCAGGAGCAGGCCATGGACCAACTCAAGCGGGAAATGGCCGAACGCCAGCGCACCGACGAAATCCTGCACCTGCGCTCGGTCCGGCGCTCCCGGCTCACCGAACTGGGGGCCTTCCTGCACCAGGACCAGGACCTGGAGGTCAAACTCCAGGTCTGCTGCGACCGCCTGGTCCACGTCCTGGACCTGGCCGGGGCCTCTCTCTGGCTGACCGAATCCCGCCCGACCCAAACCCCGGCCCCGCCGGGCGACTTCCCCCATCAGGACCGGGTGCTGCGGCGCTGGGGTCGGGGCGGACAGTGGCCCCAGGATCCGGTCGAGTTGCCCCTGGCGCCGGAAACCACGGTCCTGGAGGCGGCGCGCGGCCTGCTGGGGGACGGCGACGGCGCGGTCTATCGTCTGGCCACCTCCCAGCAAACCCTGGGGGTGCTGATGGTCAAACCCTCCCCCAACGACCCCGACCAGGCCAGCCTGGTGCAATACCTGGCCCAGATCCTCACCTATCTCATCAACACCGAGCAGTTGCAGGCCAACCTGCGCCAGGCCAAACAGGCCCTGGCCGAGGCCCTGGACGAGGCCAGCGCCATGGCCGCCATGGCCCAGTTGGACAGCGGCAAGCTGCGCGCCATGATCGAGGGCATGGACGAGGGCGTGGTGGTGGCCGACGCCAAGGGCAAGATCATGGAGATCAACTCCTGGTGTCTCCAGGCCTTTGGCGATCCCCGCCAAAACCCGGTGGGACGCGCCTACCGCACGGTGGTGCCCGCGGAATGGGCGCCGGCGATCGATGAAATCCTCTCCCATCAGCGCCAGGCCGCCGGGGCCACTTCCATCGCCCCCCTGGAGTTGTCCCGGGACGACCGGCATTTCTCCCTGCGGGTGCAACCCCTGTTCATCCACGAGCGTTACCAGGGCTTCATCCTCAACATCCACGACATCACCAACCTGGTGCGCGCCCGCCAGCAGGCCGAGTCCGCCAGCCAGGCCAAGGGCCAGTTCCTGGCCAACATGAGCCATGAGATCCGCACCCCCATGAACGCCATCCTGGGCATGACCGCCCTGGCCCTGGAGACCGAACTGAACCAGGAGCAACGGGAGTACATCGAGGCGGTGCAGACCGCCTCGGAGTCCCTCCTGGGCCTGATCAACGACATCCTGGACCTGTCCAAGATCGAGGCCGGGGCCCTGGAGCTGGAGAGCCTGGACTTCGAGGTGCGGCCCCTGCTGGAATCAGTGGTGGAGACCCTGGCCTATCGGGCGCACGAAAAGGACCTGGAGCTGGTCTTGCGCCTGGACCCGGCCCTGCCGCCACGCCTGGTGGGCGATCCCCTGCGCCTGCGCCAGGTGGTGCTGAACCTGCTGGGCAACGCCCTGAAGTTCACCCATCACGGCCAGGTGGTGGTGGAGTTGCTGCTGCTGGGCCATGACCAGCAAGGGTTGATGATCCAGGGCAGGGTCAGCGACACCGGCATCGGCATCCCGGCCGATCGCCTGGACAAGATCTTCGACAGCTTCACCCAGGCCGACGGCTCCACCACCCGGCGCTACGGCGGCACCGGCCTGGGCACCCACATCGCCAAGCAACTGGTGGAATTGATGGGAGGCCGCATCTGGGCCGAAAGCCAACTGGGCCGGGGCAGCGTCTTCCAGTTCACGGCCCACCTGGGCTTGGGCCGGGAACAGGTGCCGGCCAACCAGGGACCGTCCTTGGCGGGACGCCTGGCCCTGGTGGTGGAGGGCAACCCGGTCACCCGCCAGGTGCTGCTGGAGTTGGCCGCGGCCATGGGTCTGGAGACCCGGCAGGCCGACGACGCCGCGGAGGCCTTGCGTCAATTATTGCTGGCCCGGGAGGTCGGCCACCCCTGCGACCTGATGATCCTGGAGGGACGCCTGCCGGGCATGGACGGCCTGGAGCTGTTGGGCCAGTTGCGCCGCCAACCCCAGGAGGCCTCTCTGCCAGTCATTTTCCTGGTCTCCAACCACAACCTCTCCGAGCGCAGCCGGGCCGTGCTCCTGGGCTCCTGCGCGGTGTTGCCCAAACCGGTGCGCCTGTCCCGCCTCTGGACCACCGCGGCCAAGCTCTTGCAGGTCCAGCCCGACCCCGAGGCCACCCAGTTGCCGCCCTGCCCTTCCCCGTTGGAAATGCCCCTGCGGGTGCTCCTGGCCGAGGACAGCCTGCTCAACCAGAAGCTGGCCACCGCCCTGCTGCTCAGCCGGGGTTATCAGGTGGAGGTGGCCGGGGATGGACACCAGGCCGTGGAGGCCTGGCGGCGGGGAGGCTGGGACCTGATCCTGATGGACGTGATGATGCCCCACCTGGATGGACGCAGCGCCACCCGGCTCATCCGACAGGAGGAAAAGGAGCGGGGCCTGCCCCGGGTGCCCATCGTGGCGGTGACCGCCCAGGCCCTTACCGGCGACCGCGAGGCCTGCCTGGCCGCCGGCATGGACGACTACCTGGTCAAGCCTTTCCAGCCCCGGGAGCTGTTCGCCATCCTGGAGCGGGTGGCGGCCAAGTCCCGGGATTGCGCCCCCCGGCATGCCGACGAGATCGGCCTGCACCCCGGGTTGACCCCGGCGGCCCTGCGCGACCTGCCCCCGGAGATCGTGCAGGTCTTTTTGGAGGAATACCCCCGCCAGCTCCAGGCCATCGGCGACGCCCTGGACGCCGCCGATCCCGCGGCCCTGGCCCTGCACTCCCACGCCCTGAAAGGCTCGTTGGGTTATTTTGACCAGGCTGAGATCTGGGAGGCGGCCCGGGCCTTGGAGATGCTGGGGCGGGCCGGCGACCTGTCCAACGCCCCGGAGGCCCTCTCGCGCCTGAGCGCCTTGCTGGGTCCCCTGGCCCAACGCCTGGCCAAGGGCCTGGAGCAGGACCAGGCCGAGGACGCGTCCCCGGAACAGGTCTGAGCCGCCCGAATTGATGGCGGCTAGGGCGCCAGGGCTGCGTCTGGGGTCAGGTTGACCAGGGCGGTGAGGCGGTTGCCCGGCTCGGAGCTTGCCGGCACCGCCTCGCCCTGCTGGCGGCCCGGCCAGAGGTCGCTGATCACCACCCGGCCCACCACCCAGCGGCCTTCCTGGCCCGAGGCCTCCTGGGTGCGCAGGCCCCAGAGGGCGTGCAGGGCCACCGCCCGGCCCTCCCACTGCCCCAGGTAGAGCATGATGTGGCCCGGCATGTAGAGCAGGCTGAGCCCGGGCCGGCCTTGTTGCCGGATCAGGGCCTCCTTTTCCCCCGCCGTCAGCCCCTCCAGCTCAATCCGTTGGGCCCCGGCCTCGGCCTGCTGGCGGGAGTTGCGCGGCAGCCAGAGGCCAAAGGGCAGGAAGAGATCGCGCAGCAGGGCCGAGCAGTCCCGCCCGCCAAAGCTGCCGCCCCAGCCATAGGCCTGGCCCAACAGGGGCGCGGCCAGCCGGGCCAGGGCCGTGGGCGTCAGGCTCAGGAAAATTGGCGCGGCCTGGCCCGGGGTCAGGCGCACGGCCAAGTCCTGGGCCTGGCCGGCGCAGGCCCGAGGGGCCAGGATGGTCAGCCCGCCGCCGTCCTGGCCAGCCAGGGGCAGCAGGGTCCCCAGGTCGGCCTGGCAGACGAAACCGCCCTGGCCATCGCGCAGACCCGTGCCGTCGCGCAGGATCGCGGCCAGGGGCGCGCTGCGCCAGCGCTGGATCAACTCGTCACCGGCCCGGGCCACCTTTTCCGCCGCCAGCCAGTGGGAGCCGATGGGGGTGTCGCAGAACAGCCAGGCCCCGTCCCGGCTGGCGTGGCAGACCCAGACCGGGGTGCCGGGGGGCAGCAGGGATTCCTGGAGCCGGTCGAAGGCCAGGCCCTCGCCGGCATGACCAAAGCCCTTGAGTTGGGGACGACGGGTGGGCAGGGAGCGCAGGTCGCCGGTCTGCAGGGTCAGGCCGGGCCAGCCGGCGTTGGGATAGGCCTCCGGGTCCGCCAGGGACGCCAAGCGCGCCCCCCACTCCGGCCCCTGGGGCAGGGTGTTCTCGCCGTATCCGGTGCGCGCGGTCAGGCCGTGCAGGGTTTCCCGGAATTCAGCGGCGGAAAGCAGGGGCTGGGTCTGTCCCCAGGGCGCGAAATGGGCCTGGCGCAAGGCGGCCACCCGCTGGGCCTGATAGCCCGGGTCCATCCGCCAGCCGGCCCCGGCCAGGTAGACCGCCGGGTCCTGGCGCAGGCCCTGGAAATCGGCCGGGATCGACGGGGAAACCGCGGCGGCGGGGGCTGGCGGGGGCGCGGGGGCGCGGCAGGCGGCCGGCAGGCAGACCAGCAGGCCGGCCAGGAGCGCGGCCGGCCAGGTCCGCCGCTGGATCATGGCTGGGCGGCCAGGGCCAGGGCTTGGGCCAGGTCCAGGCTGCCCTCGTAGATGGCCCGCCCGGTGATGCAGCCCGCCAGGCCCAGGGGGGTCAGGGTCTTGAGGCGGCGGATGTCGTCCAGGTTGTGGACCCCGCCGGCGGCGATGACCGGCCGGCTCACCGCCCGGCACAGGCGCTCGGTGGAGTCCAGGTTGACCCCGCTGTGCATGCCGTCGCGGGCGATGTCGGTGAAGACCAGGGCCGCCACCCCGGGCTGGTCGAAGCGCCGGGCCAGGTCCAGGTAGTCGGTGGCGCTGGTCTCGGTCCAGCCGGCCACCGCCACCTTGCCCTCGCGGGCGTCGATGCCCACCACCACCCGGCCGGGGTGCTCCCGGGCCATCTCCAGCACCAGCTCCGGCTGGCGGGCGGCCAGGGTGCCCAGGATCACCCGGTCCACCCCCAGGGCCAGGGTGGCGCTCAGGCCGGCGGCGTCGCGCACCCCGCCGCCCAGTTGCACCGGGATGTCCAGCGCGGCGCAGATGGATTCGATCACCCCGGCGTTGGCCGGCCGGCCCTGCACCGCGCCGTCCAGGTCCACCACGTGCAGCCGGGCCGCGCCCAGGTCCCGCCATTGGCGGGCCATGGCCACTGGGTCGGAGCTGAAGACGGTCTCGTCCTCCATGCGCCCCTGCTTGAGGCGCACGCAACGCCCGCCCTTCAGGTCCACCGCCGGGATGACTTCCACCAGGCTACTCCGCCTTCTTGGGGGCTTCCTTGCGCCAGGGCAGGCGCTCCAGGAGCTGGCCCAGGCCGATGTCGCCCCACTCCTGCACCGTGAACCAGCGCAGGCCGCGGTCCATGTAGTGGCTGGCGGCCAGGATGTTCTCGCTGAAGGCCTGCTGGGTCTCGTCGAAGGAGTTCTTCCATATCACCGCGCCGTCGCTGACCCGGATCAGGTTCAGGTCGAAGGCGGCCGAGGCCGGGCGGTCGGCGGCGTAGGGGCCGCCCACCCGCTGGGCGAAGCGGTAGACAAAGCCCACCAGCACCGCGTCGGCCTTGAGCTTGTTGCCGGTGGCCTGCACCGCCTGCATCAGGTTCAGGGAGATGTCCTCCCGGCGCATGCGGTCGAAGACCGCCCCGGCCTGGCTGACCGGGATAATCTGGAACTCCGCCACCTTGGGCAGCCATTGATCCAGGGAGGCATCCAGGGCCATGCCCGCGCCCTCGATCATGGGACCGGGACGGAAGCTGGCCCCGGTCAGGGGAGAGCGCACGTTGCCCTCCTCGCCGCCGAGGGCCGCCTGGTAGGGCAGCACCGCCACCCGCTTGGGTTGCCAGTCGGAGGTGGGGCGGTCGGCCAGCCTGGCGGTCTGGCAGGCCGCCAGGCCCAGAGCCAGCAGCAGGACGCCGCCAATGCCAATCCAGCGCACGATGCGACCGCTCATAACACCCCCTTGGTCGAAGCCACGCCCCTGGCCCGGCTGTCTAGGCTGGTGGCCTGGTCCAGGGCCCGGCCCAGGGCCTTGAAGGCCGCCTCCAGCATGTGATGGTCATTGTCTCCATAAAGCAGGCGCACGTGCAAGGTCAGGCCGGCGTTCAGGGCCAGGGCCCGCCAGAATTCCTCGGCCAGTTGGCCGTCGAACTGACCCACGCTGCCGGGGCGGCGCGCCGCGTCGACCACCAGCAGGGGGCGGTTGCTGAGGTCCACCACCACCTGGGCCAGGGCCTCGTCCATGGGCACAAAGGCGTTGCCATAGCGCACCAGGCCCTGGCGGTCGCCCAGGCACTGGCGCAGGGCCAGGCCCAGGCAGATGCCCACGTCCTCGACGGTGTGGTGGGGGTCCACGTGCAGGTCGCCCTGGGCCTCCAGGGCCAGGTCGAAATAGCCGTGGAAGGCCACATGGGTCAGCATGTGATCGAAGAAGCCCACCCCGGTGGCCACCTCCGCCCGTCCCCGGCCGTCCAGGTCCAGACTGAGGCTGATGCTGGTCTCGCGGGTGGTGCGTTGGATAACCGCCTGTCGGGCCATGATTCTCCTCGCCAAAGGCAGCTTTTCGCGCCCAGGCTTTGTCGCCCCAAGTGCGCAGGAGAACATGCTAACACGCATCCTGACGGATGTCGAGAGCAAGGCTTCCCCGGGCTGGCGCCCAGCGGTCTGGGTCGGTTGACTTATGCCCTTGCGGCCGGTATAAATGCCTGACGGACGCCAGGCGGCTTAGTTAATCCATCCTTGCCCAGCCACGACGCAAGCCGCCGACCGTCCTTTTCCTAATGGGGATGTAGCTCAGTTGGGAGAGCGCCACGTTCGCAACGTGGAAGCCGTGGGTTCGAGTCCCATCATCTCCACCAGTTCGACACCTTGGGCCAACATGGCATAGTCGCTGACGGATCGGTGGCGCCAGCCAAAGGCCCCGAAGATCGCGGATACACAGGCGGGATACACAATGGGGTTGCCCATGGTGTTCCCGCCTTCCGCTTTTCAAGCCCCGCTACCACCAGGCCGGCCCACCCAACCCCAGGGCTGGTCCGACAGCCCCAACTTGTCCACCCGCCCAGCCGTTCGCCCCCGCCGCTCCCGCCTGACCGCCGGGGCCGCATCCTACCTGGTGTCCCACCGGGGGACGCTTCACTTCCGCATCCGTGTTCCTGACGCTCTGAGATCGTGCCTGGGCTGCCTGGAGATTCGCCGCAGCCTGAGGACTGCCAGCTTGCGTCAGGCGCGGCCACGGGCTATGAGATTGGCCGTGGTGGTGACCATGATCTTTGACCTGTTGCGGGAGCGGTTGGCGATGGAGACCGGAGACACGCAGCGCAAGGGACAGGGATGGCGCGGGTTCAACCTGGAAGCCCTGGCCAAGCTGAGCGACGAGCGGATTAGGGAGTTGGTTAGGGAGTGGTTGGACCGGGCGTTGGCCGAGGCGTGGGAGTCATGGCTGTTGGGGGAATACACCCCCCAAGACCCAGACGAGATGCGCGACATCATGACCGACCTGTACGCAGACACCATGGAGGCCCTGGAAGCCCGCGACTACCGGCGCATTGAGGGGGACGCGGCTGAGGTACTCCAGGGGGCCGGGCTTGCTGCGGCCGACCAGGTAGACCAGGCCGGGCCAGACAGCAGCGGACAGGCAGACCTGGAGCGGGAGGCGCGGCTTCAATACCTCAAGCTGGCTGACGTGCTGCTGTTGGCCAGGGCAGCGGTGCTAGAGGCCTCATCATCGCCCAGCTTCAGGGGGGAGTTGGTTCCCAACCCCGACCTGAACGTCTCTGCCGTGCTCCAGCTTCAGGAGGCCGGGTTCATCCAACCCCCTGGCCCCATGCCATCTGCTGTGCAGGGGCCGCCGCATCCAGCAGCAGCAGCAAGGGCCTTGCCGGGAGGCGGGACGCAGACACAGACCGAAGGCCCCCGCCTGTCTGAGGCCCTGGCCAAGTACATCGCGGTGAAGTCTCCAGGCTGGAAGCCAACCAGTCGTAAGGACACCCCCAAGCGCGTCAGCCTCTTTGTGGACACCATGCGGGATGTTGTGGTTGGTGGGGATGCCCCCGTGACTGCCATCACCAGGGACCACGTCCGCAGCTTCTGTGACGTGGTCAAGCGCCTGCCCAAGAGGCGCAGTCAGGTCAGGGAGTATCGAGAGAAGAGCTTGGCCGAGTTGGCACGGCTGGACGTTCCCCAGGAGAAACGGCTTGACCAGATCACCTACGCGGAGGTCTTCACCGCAGCCCGTGGCTTCCTTAACTGGGTGGAAGAGGAGTACGGCCAAGACTGCGGATTCCAGGCTCGATGGCTGAACGGGGCCTTTCAGATGCCGAAGGGGTACAAGCGAGCCAAGGCGGGCAAGGCTAGGTCCACACGGGGACACTTCACGGTAGAGGAGTTGGTGGCGCTCTTTAGCCCCAACAGCTACCTCCCTGCCACAGCGTCGCAGCCCTCCCGCTTCTGGCTACCCTTGATGGCCCTATTCACGGGCATGAGGATCAACGAGATTGCCCAGCTTCGCCTTGCCGACCTACGCCAAGAGGATGAGGTGTGGGTCTTCGACGTAAACAGTGGCGAAGGCGAGGGCAAGACCGAAGCTGGTAAACGCCGCGTCCCCATCCACCCCTTCCTCATTGAGGCCTTGGGCTTGTTGGATTACGCCGGCCGCACCATGAAGGACCGCCCAGACGGCCAGCAGTTGTTCCCGGAGCTTCGACCCAATGTCAAGGAGGACATGGGCCACACGGTGGGGCAGTGGTTTACGCGCTACCGGCGGGGCCTGGGCATAGGTGGGCAAGCGGGTGAAAAGAGCGCCCAGGTCTTCCATAGCTTCAGGCACACGGTCATCACCCATCTGTACGAGGCGAAAGTCCGCTATCGGTGGCTTCAAGAGGTGGTGGGGCATGAACAGGGCTTGGCTCCCATCGTGCCTGAGGCGGGAATTACACCGGCATACGTCCACCCCACCATCGCCACCCTGCGCGATGAGGTCATCCGCAAATTGACCTGGGACCAGGACATACCCGCCCTCGCCGAGCTTGCCGCCAGCCCGTGGGCAAGGGGGAAGCGGCCGAAAGCGAAGCCGTAGTCCCAACCCGGCTATAGTTGGCGATTTCGGAGCTAGGAGAGACGATCGGAGGGCGACCCATACCAACCAGCCGAAAAACTTCCCTGCCCTTCTGAAAGCGGCAGGGAGAGCGCAGCCACCACAACTCAAGGAGACAGGAAGTCATGACTCAGACCGCCACCCCTCAGCCCCTCACCGCCACCGCTGCCACCCTGGATCACCTAACCGAAGCCGCCCTGTCCGTCACTGTCTGGGCGGGACTGAAGGCCGCCCGTCTGCTGCGCCTGGTCCCGGCCGGGGCGGAGTGGTTCGTGGGACAGTCCTTGCGACCGGGGTTGACCCTCTGGCGGGAGGACCAGGACGCCCCCGCCTGCCGCAACTTCACCGCCATGCTGGGTAGATGGGAGGCGGTAGTGAGCATCCCGAAGAAATAGCGGTGGCTCAGACCACCACCGGCCCCCGGCTTCTTCTGTGAGGCTGGGGGCTTTGCTTTTTCGGGGTCAAGGGGAGGGGGCGGGTTGTCGGTGGTGGTTAAGCATTTCAGGCGTTTAGCCAGGCAGTGCGGATTATTTCCACGGTTTGTGTCCACTTAGAACAGGAAGGCCGGGCCGGGTAGCCACGGTTTGTGCCCGCTTAGAAGAGGAAGGCCGGGCAAGCCTCGCCGAAGAGCAACCGCAACCGTACAAGGAGAGAGGCCGGAAGATGGAAGACTCGGGACGATCATCACCGGGGGCGTCAGCCCCCAAGAACGCTGTAACCAGGACGCTTAGGGTCGATGCCCTGGTGATGGACAGGACCATGCAGGCCCGGACCAAGCTGAACGAGGCCACCATAGCCGACTACGCCAGGGTCTACCAGGATGGGGAGGGTCTGCCGCCCATCGTGGTGGCCATGGTGGACGGGGTGCCCCTGGTGGTGGATGGCTGGCACCGTGTGGCCGCCCTGCGGCACATCAACAGGCAGGAGATTGCGGCCGAGGTGGTCGAGGCCAGCCGGGATGGAGCCTTGCTCCTGGCGATGATGGCCAACCTCAAGCATGGCCTTCCACTGAAGCCGAGGGAGAAAGGGGCAGCGGTCAGGAGGGCGCTTGGGGCCTACCTGGCGGCCCGAAAGCACCTGAAGGGCCAGGGCCAGTGCAAGTCCCTACGGGAGATCACGGCAGACCTGGGGAACCACGTCTCACACAACACCATTCGGAAGTGGCTGTGGGAGGACCACCCCAAGACAGCCGAGTACTGGTGGGGGAAGGACAAGCTGCCCATCCCCGGCGGCACAGCCCCCAAGAAGCCACCAGTCTTCAGCCCCGGCAACACCTGCGCCGATTCCATTGGCAACGCCCTGGCGGCCTTTCAAGGCGTCCACGACCCGGTGGAGCGGGGGGCGTTAATCGCCAGAATGGAAGAGGCACTGAAGGAGATGAAGGAGGGGAGAGCCTGGGAGGTGTATTCCCCAGACTTCTAATCGGCAATGTGGTGCATATGGCTGATATTGCTACGTGAGTTTATTGTCGGTGTTCAAGTTGAACACCTCTAGTGAACTCGACTACCCCTAACCCCTCTCTATGCGGCCAATTTCCGGCCAAACCGGCGCAAGTGCAAGTGCGGGCCGGATTGGCCGAGGACCACCAGCGGACGGGCCGTCAGGGTCGGCCCCCCACCCTCCTTCCCGATGTTTTAGCCCCCATTTCCAAACGCCCTCCCCCACGTCATCGCTCGCGCTCATCCCCCCCGTGGGGGTCGCGAGCCTGCCTTCAGCCGTCAACTCCAGGGGGTGGCCGGGTGTCTATCCCTCACCGCCTGAGGACAACCAGCACCCACCGGCGGCGCAGCCCGGCCAACATCAGCGCCCCACAGCCCCGCTGTCCCTCGGCCACCTGGCCGCCCCCTGTCCACTGTCCCCCTACCGCACCGGCCACGCTGCAACAGCTGATTTGAGGCGCAGGCGTGGCGATCAGGAGCAGACCCGTGCTTGGGTATGGGTCTACCCTGGTCGCCGGCCCTAGGCAGGGGGGAGGGGCTGCCTGAGCCGGGGTGGATCAGACCCCGGAAGCGGGGCGGGCTTGGTAGGTTGGCCGGGTGCCGGCCCCTCCCGTCCCTTGCTCAGGTTGCCCCACCGCCGTCTTGCCACCCCCACCTTGCGTCCCGTCCGAAAGGTGTACCTTGTTGGACGGAAGACAGGCCCGGCTAACTGGCTGAAATCCCGTGTCACGAAAGGTGGTGCAGCTTATTTCTTGACGTCATGCCCATAAGGTCTTAATCTTTGCGTGACACTGGCCACGAGGCAGGGTCACCACCATCACCGCCAGAAGGAGCAAGGGGCATGGGCGAAGTCGGCTATATCAGGGTCAGCACCACGGACCAGACCACGGATCGCCAGCTTGTCGGGATCAACCTGGACAAGACTTTCACGGATAAGCTCAGTGGGAAGGACACCAAGCGCCCCCAGCTTGCCGCCTGCCTGGAGTGGGTCCGGGAAGGTGACACCCTGCATGTCCACAGCATCGACCGACTGGCCCGCAACCTGGAAGACCTGCAACGCCTGGTCCGGCAGTTGACCGGCAAGGGGGTGAAGGTTCACTTCCACAAGGAGGGCCTGACCTTCCGGGGCGATGAAGACCCCATGCAGAAGCTCATGTTTCAGATGATGGGGGCCTTTGCCGAGTTCGAGCGGGCCTTGATCCGGGAGCGCCAACGGGAGGGGATCGCCGCAGCCAAGGCGGCGGGGAAGCACCTGGGCCGCAAGCCCAGCCTGACCCCGGACCAGGCCCAGGCGGTGCGGGAAGCCGTGGCGGCAGGCGAGGAAAAGGCCTCCATCGCCCGCCGCTTCGGGATCAGCCGGCAGACGCTTTATCGGGTGCTGGCCGACGGAGCTAGTTGAGGATGAATTGGCCGCCCTCATAGCGGCCGATCTTATCCATGAATGACGTTCAGCCTTGGGTGGCCGCTTGGCTGTTGGTACCTGTTTTTTTTGGGAGGGCCGACTTGACCCTTGACGGCGGCCACACGGCAGGGATACACTCTCACACAGAATTCTATAGGGGATTAATGAAGGATTCCAGGTACTAGTATCCCGATCCTGTGAGTCCCATCATCTCCACCAGCGCCCGATCGACCGCCTTTCCGCCCGGAAAGGCGGTTTTTCCATCCCTGCCCCGCCTCCCTCACAGCCAGAATTGGGGATAGCGCCGGTTGGGGTGCAGGTTGTTGACCAGCAGCGCCACCACCAGCATCACCAGGGCCCCCAGGCCCACCGGGGCCAGGGCGTAGGCGTAGCCCAGTTCGTGCACCTGAGGCCCGCCGATGACCGCGATCAGGGCCGTGGCCCCGCCCGGGGGGTGCAGGGTGCGGGTGGCGTGCATCACCAGGATCGCGGTGGCCACCGCCGCCGCCCCGGCCAGCCAGGGCATCCCGCCCAGCCACTGCCAGGCCGCCACCCCGATCAGGGCCGAAAAGACGTGGCCGCCCACCAGGTTGCGGGGTTGGGCCAGGGGGCTTTGCACCGCGCCGTAGATCAGCACCGCCGAGGCCCCGAAGGAGCCGATCAAAAACAGCAGCGGCATGCCGGACAGGAAGCCGCCGCCCAGCCAACCCACCGCCGCGATGCCCAGGAAGGCCCCCAGCCAGGACCAGGCCATCTCCCCCCAGCTCACCCGGGGCGGACAGGTGGTGCAGCCCTTCATCTTGCAGAAAAATTCCATGTTCAGCCCCCATACGGATGCGCGCTATTGCTGCATTTAGGTACTTTTATACTTAATACTGCCAGGCCTCCTTCCTGTCAACAAAATCCGCGCTCTCGCCCCCGGCACTTGCGCGGCGGCCGGGTCAGGGGGTATACACCTACCCCTAGCATCCATTTGTCATCAGCGTGGGAGGTAAGGCATCTTGTCCGAGCAGTTGGCAACCTATCTGGAGCAGTGGCCCGCCGACCAGGCGGCGATAAAGCAGGCATTTCTGGAGTTGCGCCAGACCGCCCAAGGCCTGGCCGGGGTGGCGGAGACCTTCGTGGCCCGGCCGGGCATCAGTCATTCCCTGCGCTACGACCTCGCTCCCCGGCCAGCGGGCCGGCAGCGGCCGGTGTTCTTTCTGGTGGACGTGGTGGAGTTCGAGGGCCAGCGCTTCCTGTCGGTCTGCTTCTACGCCGAGGAAATCGAAGACCCCCAGGAGCTGGGCAACGCCATCCCCCAGGGGCTGTTTCAGGAAACCGGCTATTGTTTCGACCTGGAAGAGTACGACCCCGAGCTGGTGGCCTACCTGCGCCAGCGGGTGAGCGAGGCCCGGGACAACGCGGCCGGGGCCTAGGCCTTCTTGCGCCGGCCCAGGCGCAACACCAGCCAGCGGGCCAGGAGCACCAGGGCCGGCAGCCACCACCAGGTCAGGGGCCGGGCCTTCCACCAGGTCACGGCCAAATCGCGCACCAGGGTGGGGGGGCTGGCCCCGAACCATTCCCGCACCAGGGGCGCGGGCGATAGGCCGAAGATCACCATCCGCTCCCAGAGCACCGGCATCTGGTCCGCGGTCAGCATGCGGTTGGTGATCACCAGCACCATGGCCAGGGACACCGCCGCCGCCACCAGCACCATGAACAGGAGCCGGCCGGGCGCGGCCATGGCCTAGGCCTCGCCCCCCTGGCCCTGGGCCCAATCCAGGAGCCGCGCCCAGAGCTCGCCGCCGGTCTCGTCGGCCAGGCGGCCGCGCAGGAAGGTCAGCAACAGGCCCTCCAAGGCCCGCACCGCCATCTCCACCAGGGCCACCCGCTCCAGGACCAGGCCGTCCAGGCCCTCGGGGCCACCTTCGGCCGGGGCGCTGGCCGGGGTCTTGAGGCCGCTGACCGCCAGCTCGGCCGCGTTGAGCCCCAGCCAGAACTCCTCGCCGTCGATGATCAGCCCCAAACGCAGGCCCTCCACCAGCTTGCCGCGCCGCAGGCCCTGGCGGGCCTCGGCCAGGGAGACCTCGCGGCCGCGCACGGTCACCCGCGCCCCCTCCTGGCCCATGATCGGCCCCAGCACCAGGCGGTCGCCCAGCATGATCTCCACCTGGCGGCCGTCGGGCAGCTCCAGGTTGGGCTCCTCCTCGGAGCAATACCAGATCGGAAGAGCACACGTCTGAACTCCAGTCACGGCTACATCT
>CALERA010000039.1 GCA_937908275.1 uncultured Desulfarculaceae bacterium
CGGTAGGCCATGATGATGGGGATGATGTACAGGCCCTTGGCCAGCTTCCAGGAGACCATGGCGGTGGCCATGGGGCTGGCCCCGGCCACCCCCGCCCCGGCGAAGCTGGCCAGGGAGACCGGCGGGGTCACGTTGGCGTCCTGGCTGTACCAGAAGACCACCATGTGGGTGACAAGAAGCGGCACGCCCATGTCCAGCAGGGCCGGGCCGGCCAGGGTGGCCAGCACGATGTAGCTGGCGGTGACCGGCAGGCCCATGCCCAGCACCAGGGAGGCCAGGCCGATGAGCAGGATGGCCAGCACCACCACGCCCTGGCTCAGGTCCAGCACCAGGCTGCTGAACTTCAGGCCCATGCCGGTCAGGCTGACCATGCCCACGATGATGCCGGCCGCGGCGCAGGCCACGCTGACCATGATGGCGTTGCGGGCGCCGGTCTCCAGGGCCTTCAGCAGCTTGCTGAAATTCATCCGGGTGGACTTGCGCAGCATGGCCGCCAGGTAGGTGCTGATCACCGCCACGAAGCCGGCCATCATGGGCGAATAATTCTGCAGCAGCACGTAGATCAGGATGGCCAGCGGGATGATGAAGTGCAGGCCTTCCTTGACCACCGCGCCCACCTTGGGCAGGCTTTCCTTGGGCTGTCCCTCCAGGCCGTATTTCTTGGCCTCGAAGTGAACGAACAGCAGCACCGTCAGGTAGTACATCACCGCCGGGATGAAGGCGACCTTGATGATGGTCAGGTAGCTGGTGTTGGTGAACTCGGCCATCAGGAAGGCCCCGGCCCCCATGATCGGCGGCATCAGCTGGCCGCCGGTGGAGGCCGCCGCCTCGATGGCCCCGGCCACGTGGGGGCGATAGCCCACCTTCTTCATCATGGGGATGGTGAAGCTGCCGGTGGCCACCACGTTGCCCACCGCCGAGCCGGAGACCGAGCCCAGCAGGCCGCTGGCGATGACGCTGGTCTTGGCCGGGCCGCCGCTGAAGCGGCCGGTGAGGGCGTGGGCCAGCTCGATGAAGAAGGTGCCGCCGCCGGAGGACTCCAGGAAGGCCCCGAAGAGCACGAAGACGAAGACAAAGGTGGCCGCCACCGCCAGGGGCAGGCCGAAGACGCCCTCGGTGGTCAGCCAGAGGGTGGTGGCGATGCGCTCCAGGCTGTAGCCCTTGTGGGCGAACATGTCCGGCATGTAGGGGCCGTACAGCGCGAAGAGGATGGAGGCCGCGCAGATGCCGGTCATGATCAGGCCGATGACCCGCCGGCAGGCCTCCATCACCAGCAGGATGCCCGCCACGCTGACCAGGTAGTCCTCGTAGAGCCAATCGCCCTGACGCTCGAAGATGTCCCGCAGGTAGTAGACGATGTAGAAGCAGACCGCCATGGACAGCGCGACCAGGCAGAGGTCCAGCGCCAGCCAGGCATTGAGGCGGTCCTTCTTGGCCTTGGCGAAGGGCGGGCGCAGCAGGAAGGTGAGCGCCAGGATCGCGCCCAGGTGCACCGAACGCTGGACCATGGCCGGCAGGGCGGTGAGCCCGGCGGTGTAGAGCTGGAACAGGCTCAGGGCCACGCCCAGAAAGGCCACGGTCTTGGCGATGGCGGCCACCAGGGCCGGATTGCTTCCCGGCGGGCCGGAAGGGATGTTGCTCGCGGGTTGATTCATCGTTTCACTCCCGATTGGGGCCAGGCAATAGGGGCCGCCAGGCGCGCAGACGCCAGGGCAGCCAGCCCAGGACCGGGGCCGACACCTCCAGGGCCTGGCCGGGGACCAGGGCCGAAAGGTTCACCGCCTGGTCGCGCCAGAGGATGGTGTGATCCACGCCGGGGCTGCCCACCCGCAGCACGAAGGCCCGGCCCAACGGCCAGTGCATGCCCTCGATGACCTGGTGGCTCCCGCGCCCGGTGAGGCGGCCCCGGCCGGGCAGCTCGCCCATGCCGGCCCCGAACATCACCAGGCGCTCCTCCTCCACGAAGATGCTCCCCGTGGCGTCCACGCTGTGCTCTTCCCAGATCGGGGCCTTGTCCACCGAGTGCCAATAGCGCAGGGTGAAGCGCTCGCCGGGCTCCAGGGGCAGCTCCAGCAGGGGGGGGGTCCCGTCCAGGGGCGTCAGGCGCAGGACCGGTCCGCCGGGGATGAACCAGGCGGCCAGGATCGCCCCGGCGGCCAGGACCAGCCCGGCCAGCGCCATCGGCGCCAGCCGGGCCGCCCTGGCGCGGGTCATGCTACTTGGCCTTGGGCATCAGCTTGTCCGGCACGGCGACGCCCTTTTCCTTCAGGTACTTGATGGCCCCGGGGTGCAGGGGGATGGGGGACTTGCCGACCGCGTTCTCCGGGGTGGAGAACTTGGCGTAGGGATGGATTTTCTGCAGGTAGGCGTTCTGCTCGTAGAACGCCTTGGTCAGGTCGTAGACCAGGTCCTCGGGCTGGGTGCTCTGGACGATGACCACGTTCCAGACGCTGATGGTGGGCACCGGCCGGTCCACCCCGCGGTAGGCCTCGGCCTCCATGGTCCAGGGGGCGTAGAAGCCGTAGGCGTCGGTGACCTGCTTCTGCTGCTCGGGGCTGAAGGGGATCATCTCGATGTCGTGGGTGGTGGCCAGGTCCATGATGGAGCTGGTGCCCGGAGCCACGACCCAGATGCCGGCGTCGATGGTGCGGTCGCGCAGGGCGTTGGCGGTCTCGTTGAAGGACAGACGGCGCACGTCGAAGCTGTCCAGGGGCACGCCCACGGCCTTGAGCACCAACTCGGCCATGAAGGCGGTGCCGGAGCCGGGCGCGCCGATGCTGACCTTCTTGCCCTTGAAGTCGGCGACGCTCTTGATGCCCGAGCTCTTCAGGGTCACCGCGTGCAGCACGTTGGGGTACATGGCGGCCATGGACAGGATCTTCTGGGGCTTGCCGGTGAACGATCCCTCGGCGTGATAGGCCTGGTAGGCCACGTCGCCCATGATCAGGCCCACGATGGTCTCGCCCTTGTGGGCCAGCTTCACGTTCTCCACGCTGGCGCCGGTCACCTCGGCCACGGCCTTGACCCCGGGCACGAACTTGGACCAGATCTCGGCCATGCCGCCGCCGTAGGGGTAATAGACGCCGCCGGTGCCGCCGGTGCCGATGGAGATGAAGGTGGTCTTGGCCTGGGCCAGGGCGCCCAAACCAAGCGCCAGGACCGCC
This sequence comes from uncultured Desulfarculaceae bacterium, assembly GCA_937908275.1. Lineage (GTDB taxonomy): Bacteria > Desulfobacterota > Desulfarculia > Desulfarculales > Desulfarculaceae > JACRDC01. Next base: position 3,165 of record CALERA010000039.1, read on the forward strand.
GTCAGAGCCAGAATGATGGTTGCTTTGCGCATCGCGTTTTCCCTCCCTCATGGCTGGGGGCCGGCCCGGGCCGGCCCGAGACTATTCGCTGACCGTCTTGACGATCAAGGTGATCTCGGCCGGCTTTTCGGTCAGGCCCTTGACCGGATAGACGAAGCTGACGCTCTGGCCGGGCTCCACCAGGCCCTTCTTGGCGTTGGGCGGGATCAGGCCGCCCACGGCCTTGCCGTCGTCCAGGAAGATGTTGACCCGATAACGCCGAGGTTGGCTGGTGGTGTTCTTGAGCGCGATCTTGAAGTGCAGGGATGGTGTTTTCTGGAAGGCATCCATGAAACACTGGAAGCTTTCCAATTGGGCCTCGGGGGCGATCTGGGTGCTGAGCTTGTCCGGGGCGACGCACTCCAGCATTGCCGGTTCGGCCTTGGCCGCCGCTGCCGCGGGCTGGGGCGCCGCGCCTTGGTCCTCCACGCCCGCGCATCCCGCCACCAGCATCAACGCGCAGGTCGCCACTCCCCCGAGTAACCAAATTCGTGATCGCATGCTGCCTCCTCCTGACAGGTTCCGGCGTGGCCGCGCGTCATGCGCCCCCCCAGGAGGGCTGGCGGCGGCCCGCCTCGGTTTCTTCAGGACCTTCCCTCGCCAATCTGGTCCCCGCCGCGCGGGCCGGGACCCTTGATGCCCATTTCCTGATAGCGCTTCCAGAGCTGCTCCAGGTCGCCCTCGATGAGTTGGCGGGCCACCTGGGGTTGCCGGGCGCGGATGGCCAGGACCACCCGGCGGTGGAAATCCAGCACCGCGCGGCTGGTCTCGATGTTCAGGTTGCCCCGCAGGCTGTCCACCAGCAGGTGGAGCACCGTCTCGCACAGCGCCGCCAGCAGGGGATTGCCGGTCATCACCGCCAGGCGGTGGTGGAACTCCAGGTTGAGCTGGCGCAGGGACTCGGAGTCGTCCTGCGCCTGGTCGCACTGGTCCAGGATCTCTTCCAACTCGGCCACCTGCTCCGGCCCGGCCTGGCTGGCCACCTGGGCCGCGGCCGGCGGCTCCAGCATCAGGCGCAGCTCGAACAGGTGGTTCAGGCTGATGGTCCCGCCCTCCAGCAGGTTGGTGATGGCTCCGCTCAGGGGCTTGTCATAGGCCGCGGCCACGAAGGTGCCGCCGCCGGCCCCTTTTTGCACCCGCAGGATGCCGGCCACCTCCAGGGTGCGGATGGCCTCGCGCACCACCACCCGGGAGACGCCGAACTGCTCGGCCAGGTCACGCTCCGAGGGCAGGCGCTCGCCCAGGGCGAGCTTGCCCGACAGAACCCGTTGCCGGATGGTTTGCGCCACCTGCTCATAGGCTTTTTTCCGCTTAATGGCGCTAAACTTGGGTGCCGCGGCAACCACGGATACCTCCGGCGGGGCGAATGCTGTCTCTGGGGATTGAAGGGTGGTCTAAGGTTAGACCATGGCTACAATGCGGCTATCATGCCAAGTTTCGGGCCGGGCTGTCAAGCTGGTAACGGCACTATGTGCCGCAAAGGGCGGAGCGGACCTCAACCGGCCAATTGGCAACCCAGGATTTTCTCCATGCGTGCGAGGCAGAAGGCATGGGCCTGGGGATCGAAATCAGCCACCGCCCGGGAGTGGACCACCACCTTGTAGTCGCGGTTGCGCAGGTCCGAGGCGGTCTCCATCACGCAGATGGAGGTGCAGACCCCGGCCAGGTGGACCTCCCTCACCCCGGCCCGGCGCAGGATGTCCTCCAGCTCGGTGCCGAACAGCGCGCTGTAGCGGTGTTTGCGCACCAGGCGTTCGCCGGGAGCGACGGTGAAGACCGGCAACAGCTCCGCCCCTGGGGTGCCGGTCACGCAGTGGGGCGGGAAGAGCTGGAACTCCAGGTCGTCCGAGGCGTGACTGTCGGCCACGAAGACGACCAAGGAGCCCGCCCGGCGATGGGCCGCCAACAACTCCCGCACCGGCTCCACCACCCCGGCGGCCTGGTCGCCGCAATAAAGAGCGCCCCCGGGGTCCAGGAAATCGCGCAGCATGTCGATCACCAACAGGGCCTTTTCCGGCATGGCCTCGCCTCCCGCGTGTCTTGGCGTCTGGGGTCCAGGCCCATCTTCGCACCATTCCGCCGATTCTGTCCACTCCGCTGAAGGCCTTGGCATGACGCGGAAATATCAGTGGACAATTGTGTGATATCGTCCGCCTGAGTATAGTTTAGAGGTATACCAACTTGGCCGGACCGCCCCCCGGCCCCCAGCGACCGGCTGCAAGGCAATCTGGCATGACAAAATCCAATCCCCTTGCTTCCCTAGACACCGGGGCCCAACTCCCCCTGGTTCCACCCCGCCGCTTCTTGGGCGCCACCATCCTGTGCCTGATCCTGGCCCTGATCGTGATCGCGGCCGGCGCGGCGATGATCTGGCGCCAACACCATCTGCACCAGGCGGAGATAGACGCCCGCTTTCACTCCCTGCTGAACTCTGGCCAGGCCGAGATGGAGGCCTGGATCGGCGCCCGCCTGGACCGCCTCTTGTCCTGGGCGGCGGACCCGGCGCTGGTGGCCCTGGCCAAGACCCAACCCCCGGCCGAGCCAAGCACCGGCGGCCCCGCCGCCTTTCCTGGCCTCGAAACCGCCCGGGCCGCCTTTCCCGACCTGATCGGCGCGGCCCTGGTTTCGCGCCAGTTCCGCAACCTGGCCGCCCTGGACCCGGAAAACCTGGGGCAAGTGAATTTCCTGGCCGACCAGGGGGCCACCCTGCAGCCGGTGTTCGCCGGTCAGACCCTGATCGCACCGCAGACCATGGCCGCGCCGTTGGACCAGCGCGTCAGAGACGCCCGCCTGATCCTGGCCGCGCCGGTGGACGACGGTTCGGGGCGGATCATCGCCGCCCTGGTCATGCAGTGCGATCCCCAGGTCAGCGAGCACGGCCTGCTGGGCTTTTGGCACCAGAGACAAGACGACGGTCTGCTGGCCTTTGATCAGCAAGGCAAGGTCATCGCCCTGGCCACCCCCGGCCCCTTCCCTGAAACAGCCCAGGCCAAGCTGCCGTCCGCCCTGTTGGCCGCCTTCAAGCGCGGGGAGATGACCGAGGAAACGCTGGGAGGGCAACATTTCCTGGCCATGGGTCGCTGGCTGCCAGGGGTCAACCTGGGGCTGGCGGTGGGCCTGGAACCCGACCAGGCCCACCGCGCCCTCACCACCATCACCCAGGTCGTCATCAGTGGGGTCGCCCTGGCCCTGGGCATGATCCTGTTGTTGTGGTTCTGGTTCCTGCACTGCCTGCGCCAGGCCAACCAGCACGAGAGCTTGGTCTCCCAGGCCAGCCAGTTGCTGGGCCAGGAAGTCGACCGCTGCCGCCTGGCGGAGGAGGCCCTGACCTCCAGCCAACGGCGCTATCAGACCCTGTTGGACCACGCCAACGACATGTTCATCGCCGCGGCCGTCCAGCGCGGGCAGAGCCCGGGCAACATCGTGGAGGTCAACCAGGCCGCCTGCCGGAAGCTGGGCTATAGCCGCGAGGAGTTGATCGGTCGACGCGCCATGAGCCTGCTTCAGCCCTTGACCGATTTCAGCGCGCCCCTGGCCAAGCTCTGGGCCGAAGGCTCCCTGGTCACCGAAACCCAGGTGCTGACCAAGGACGGCGGCATGATTCCGGTGGAGGCCCGGCTGCACCTGATGGACCTGGAGGGCCGCCAGGTGGCGATGGCCCAGCTGCGCGACATCAGCGAACGCTTGCGGGCCCAGCGCGAGTTGCACGAGCGGGAGGCCAGGCTCAAAGCCATCGTCGACGGCTTCGAGGGCTTTGTCTACATCTGCTCGGCCGACAACCGCCTGGAGTTCGTCAACGAGAGGCTGCGCCGCCATCTGGGGCGCGACCCGGTGGGCGAGCCTTGTTACCTGGTGATGCACGGCAGCCAGGCCCCCTGCCGCTGGTGCGCCGACGGCACCGTCCTGGGCGGACAGACGGTGCGGGAGGAGATATTCAACCGCAACGATCAGCGCTGGTACTATTCCGTCCTCTCGCCCCTGGTCCATCCCGACGGCCGGGTCTCCAAGCACGGCATGATGATGGACATCACCGCCCGTGAACAGGCCCGGCGCGACCTGGCCGCGCAGGAGGAGCTGCTGCGCTCGGTGCTCAGCTCCCTGCCGGCCCACATCGCGGTGCTCGACCCCAGCGGAATCGTCATCGCCGTGAACCAGGCCTGGGAGGAGTTCGGCCAGGCCGCCGGGGTGAACGCCAGCCAGGTGGGAGTGGGGATCAATTATCTCCAGGTGGTGGAAAAGGCCGCCTCCACCGGGGACCAGACCGCCGGCCAGGCCCTGGTCGGGATGCGCGCGGTCCTGGAGGGCGGGCAGGCTTCGTTCCAACTGCAATACCCCTGTCACGAACCCGGCGGGGACCGCCATTGGTACCTGATGAGCGTCTCCCCCCTGGGACGCCCCAAGGACGGGGTGGTCATCTCCCACCTGGAGGTCACCGAGCGGGTGGAGGCCGAACAGGCGGTGCGCGAGAGCCAGGCCCGTTACCGCAGCCTGGTGGATGAGCTGCCCCTGGCGGTGGCCCTCGTGCAACAGGGGCGCATCGTCTTCGCCAATCCCCAGGCCGGGGGCGTTTTCGGCCTGACCAACGCCACGGCCCTGCTGGGCGCCGACCCGCTGGACTATGTCGCGGAGCAGGACCGGGGGCGGATGGCGGGGATCATGCAAGTCCTGGCCCAGGTCGGAGCCCAGCCCCAACATCTGGAAGCATTGCTACGCCGCGGAGACGGCGTGCAGTTCCCGGCCGAGATTCACGGCGTGCGCCTGGCCTTCGGCGACCGGCCGGCCATGCAATTTGTGATCAGCGACATCACCGAGCGACGCCAGGCCCAGGAGACCATCGTCGGCCTGGCCCGGTTCCCGGAGGAAAACCCCAACGCGGTGCTGCGGGTGAGCAGTCAGGGGGTGTTGCTCTACGCCAATCCCGCCGCCCGGCCTCTTCTGGAATCCTGGAATCGGCGGGTGGGCGATTCGGTGCCGGAGTCCTGGATGCCGGCCCTGGAAGAAGCCCTCTCCCAGGGCGAGACCCAGCGCTACGAGGTGCTGATCGACCAGCGTCACCTGGTCTTCATGCTGGCGCCGGTGTCGGAATCGGGCTACCTGAACCTCTATGGCATGGACGTCACCGAGACCCGGCGCTACGAGCAGCGCCTGGCGGCCAGCGAGGCCAACTACCGGGCGGTGTTCAACACCGTGGGGGACGCCATCTTCATCCATGACGCCGGCAACGGAGCCATCCTGGACGTCAACCAGGCCGCGGTGAACCTCTATGGCTACTCTCCCCAGGAGGCCCGCACCAAGGACGTGGGCGACCTGAGCGCCGGCCCGCCCTATTACGGCCAGGAGCAGGCCCTGGAAAAGATCATGCTGGCGGTGGCCGGCCAGCCCCAGGTCTATGAATGGCAGGCCCGCAAGAAAGACGGCAGCCTCTTCTGGGCCGAGATCAGCCTGAAGCGGGCCACCATCGGCGGCAACGACCGCCTGCTCTCTCTGGTGCGCGACGTCAGCGAACGCCGG
>CALERA010000040.1 GCA_937908275.1 uncultured Desulfarculaceae bacterium
GCCAGATCCGGCGGCGCATGGCCCAGGCCACCCTCAAGGTCACCGCCACCCTGCCGCCCCCGTCCACCCTCAGCGAGGATGGCACCCTGAGCTTCGTGGACAACCAGGTGGACGCCAAGACCGGCACCGTGACCCTGAAGGCCACCTTCGCCAACGCCGACCTGGGCCTTTGGCCGGGGCAGTTCGTCAATGTTTCCCTGGACCTATACACCCTGGAAAACGCGGTGGTGGCCCCGGCCCGGGCCATCCAGAACGGCCCCCAGGGGCAGTTGATCTTCGTGGTCAAGCCCGACATGACGGTGGAGGCCCGGCCGGTGCAGACCGGGCCGCTGCATGACCAGGACGTGGTGATCCTGAAGGGAGTGGCCAGCGGCGAGAAGGTGGTGGTGGACGGTCAGTTGGCCCTGTACCCAGGGGCCAAGGTCTTCGAGAGCGGCGGGGCGACCCCGGCCGCCAAGCCCGGGGCCGGCAAGGAGGGCAAATAGCCATGAGCCCCACCGAGCTCTTCATCCGCCGCCCGGTGGCCACCACCCTGATCTCCCTGGGCATGCTGCTCTTCGGCGTGATCGGCTATCTCCAACTGCCCACCAGCGACCTGCCCAGCGTCGACTATCCCACCATCACCGTCAGCGCCGGGCTGCCGGGGGCCAGCCCCGAGACCATGGCCACCGCGGTGGCCATGCCCCTGGAGCGCGAGTTCACCGACATCTCCGGCCTGGCCAGCATGAGCTCCACCAGCACCATGGGCAGCACCTCGGTCACCCTGCAATTCGACCTGAGCCGCAACATCGACGCCGCGGCCCAGGACGTGCAGGCGGCCATGTCCAAGGCGGTGTTGCCCAGCAACATGCCCAGCCCGCCCACCTACAGCAAGACCAACGCCTCGGCCCAGCCGGTCTTCTACCTGGGCATCAGCTCGCAAACCTTGCCGCTGTACACGGTCAACGACTACGCCCAGACCCTGGTGGCGCGGCGCATCTCCATGATCAACGGCGTGGGCCAGGTGCTGCTCTACGGCGAGCAGAAGTATTCGCCCCGGGTGCAGCTCAACCCCCAGATCATGGCCAGCCTGGGCATCGGCATGGACCAGGTGGCCAACGCCATCACCCAGGAAAACGTGGACCTGCCCCTGGGCAACCTGGACGGGCCCTACAAGAGCCTGACCCTCCAGGCCTCGGGCCAGTTGATGACCGCTCGGGAGTATCGCCCGGTGATCGTCAGCTATCAGAACGGCAAGCCGGTGCGCCTGGACGACCTGGGCCAGGTCATCGACAGCGTGCAGCTCAACAAATCCGCGGCCTGGTGGAAGGGCCAGCGCACCATCCTGTTGGCGGTCAAGCGCCAACCCGGCTCCAACACCATCGAGGTGGTGGACCAGATCCGGGCCATCCTGCCCACCATCGAGCACCAACTGCCCGGCTCCATCAGCCTTTCGGTGCTCTATGACCAGTCCACCTCCATCCGCGAGTCGGTGACCGACGTCAAGTTCACCCTGCTCCTGGCCATCGCCCTGGTCATCCTGGTGGTCTTCCTGTTCCTGAAGAACGTCTCGGCCACCATCATCACCAGCCTGGCGGTGCCCATGAGCCTGGTCACCACCTTCTCGGTGATGTGGGCCCTGGATTTCAGCCTGGACAACCTCTCGCTGATGGCCCTGACCCTGTCAGTGGGTTTCGTGGTGGACGACGCCATCGTGGTGCTGGAAAACATCGTGCGCCACATGGAGATGGGCAAGAAGCCCTTCCGGGCGGCCCTGGACGGGGCCCAGGAGATCGGCTTCACCATCATCTCCATGACCCTGTCCCTGGCGGTGGTCTTCCTGCCGGTGGTCTTCATGGCCGGCATGATCGGCCGCCTGCTCAAGGAGTTCGCCATCACCATCACCATGGCCATCCTGGTCAGCGGCTTCGTCTCCCTGAGCCTGACCCCGATGCTGGCCGCGCGCTTCCTGCGCCAGGGCAAGGACGCCGCCCACGGCCAGGGCGTCGCCCGGGCCGAGAGCGAGGGCGGCTTCATCTTCCGGCCCCTGGTCAAGGGCTACGAGTTCCTGTTGCACTGGGTGCTCAAGCACCGCCTGACCACCATCCTGGTGGCCCTGGCCCTGCTGGCCGGCACGGTGCACCTGTACCTGCTCACGCCCAAGGGCTTCATCCCCAGCGAGGACCAGGGGATGTTCATCGCCTACACCATGGCCGACGAGGGCATCTCCTTTGACAGCATGAGCCAACACATGCAGGAGGTGTCGCAGATCATCGCCACCGACCCGGCCGTGGAAGGGACCATGCCGGTGGTGGGCATGGGCACCATGAACTCGGGCATCGTCTTCGTGCTGCTCAAGCCCAGCCACGAGCGCGACGTCAGCCCGGAGCAGATCATCGCCCGGCTCTGGCCCAAGGTGGCGGTGGTGCCGGGCATCATGACCTTCATGCAGAACCCGCCCGCCATCCAGGTGGACACCACCAGCGGCAAGGCGGCCTATCAATACACCCTGGTGGGCACCCAGTCCGAGGAGCTCTACCCGGCGGCGGGCAAGTTCATCGCCGCCCTGCGGGGCCTGCCCCAGGTGCGCGACGTCAGCTCGGACATGATGATCAGCACCCCCCAGGTGAAGCTCCTGATCGACCGCGACAAGGCCTCCACCCTGGGGGTCAACGCCCAGGCCATCGAGACGGCCCTGTATTCCAGTTTTGGCGGCCGCCAGGTCACCACCATCAACGCCTCGGCCGACCAGTACCGGGTGATCATGGAGCTGTTGCCTTCCTTCCAGAACCGGCCCGAGGACCTGGAGTGGCTCTACGTGCGCTCTGACGGCGGCGACATGGTGCCCCTGCCGGTGCTGGCCCAGACCAAGCTCCAACTGGGACCCAGCCAGGTCAACCACTACGGCCAGTTGCCCTCGGTGACGGTGAGCTTCAACACCGCGCCCGGGGTCAGCCTGGGCGACGCCACCGACCTGGTGACCAAGGTGGCGGACCAGACCCTGCCGCCCACGGTCTCCGGGCGTTTCCAGGGCACGGCCCAGGAGTTCCAGAAGTCCATCACCAGCCTGATGCTCCTGATCCTGATGGCCCTGGGGGTGATCTACCTGATCCTGGGCATCCTCTACGAGAGCTTCATCCACCCGGTCACCATCCTGGCCGGCCTGCCCTCGGCCGCCTTCGGAGCCCTGCTGACCCTGATCGTCTTCGGCCAGGAGCTTAATCTCTATGGCTTCGTGGGCGTGATCATGCTGATCGGCATCGTGAAGAAAAACGCCATCATGATGATCGACTTCGCCCTGGAGGCCGAGCGCAGCCAGGGCCTGAGCCCCCGCGACGCCATCTTCCAGGGCGGGGTTTCCCGCTTCCGGCCGATCATGATGACCACCGTGGCCGCCTTCGCCGGCATCCTGCCCATCGCCATGGGCATCGGGGCCGGGGGCGGCTCGCGCCAGCCCCTGGGCCTGGCGGTCTGCGGTGGCCTGGTGGTGAGCCAGCTCATCACCCTGCTGATCACCCCGGTGATCTACACCTACTTCGACGAGTGGTCCCACCGCTTCGGGCGCAAGCATCGGGAGGCGGACGACGACGAGGCCCAACCCGCCCCGGCGGCGGGCTAGGCCCGCCGGGCGGCCGCAGGCCGCCCGGCCAGGGCTAGGCCTCGCTGAGTTGGCGGCAGTGGGTCTCGCGGGTGAAGAGCAGCAGCAGGCAGGAGACCAGGGCCCAGGCCAGCATCAGGCCAAAGGCCAGGTCATAGGAGCGGGTGGAGTAGACCCGCACCCCCTCGGACATCCCGCCCTCCCAAAGCAGGTCCAAAAGCGCGCCAATGGCCGGCTGCAGGAAGGTGGGGCCGACCATCACCCCCATGTTGATGAACCCGGAGGAGGTGCCGGCCAGGGGCGCGGGCACCGACTCCTTGGCAAAGGCGAAGCCCAGGACCATGCTCCCGGTGGCGAAGCCCACCGTCACTCCTAGCACCAGGAAGGCCAGCGGCCCCAGGCCCGGCAGGTAGAGCAGCACCGCCCAGCCCAGGCAGGAGCAGAACCCCCCGACCAGGTACAGGGGCTTGCGCCGGCCCAGGCGGTCGCTGAGGCCCCCCATGATCGGCCCGCCCAGGGCCCAGGCGGTCATCATGGCCGAGCAGATGGAGGCGCCCTCGGCCTGGCCCAGGCCATAGCGGGCCTGGAGATAGGGCACCCCCCACAGGCCGGCGAAGGCCATGATGGGGCCGGCCTGGCCGCTGGGGGCGAAGAACAGGAGCCAGGTGTTGCGATAGGCGAGGATGCGCCGCAAGCCGGCCAGGGGGCTCAGGGTCGAGGCCTGGCTGCGCGCCAGCTGGGCCGCCAGGCTGCGGTAGCCCTTCTGGCTGGGGTCGTCGCGCACCAAGAGCCAGATCAGGCCCCCCAGGGCCAGGGTCAACAGCCCGGCCGCCACCATCACCCCCCGCCAGCCAAAGGCGTTGACCAGCAGGCGCAGGGGCATCCCGGCGCTGACCGCGCCCATCACCCCCCAGAACAGGGTCAGGCCCGAGGCCAGGGCGAAGCGCCGGGGCGAGAACCAGTGGCTGGCCAGCTTCAACAGGGCCACGAAGGCCACCGCCACCGACCCGCCGATCAACAGCCGTCCCAGGCCGGCCCAGATCAGGCCCGGCCCCAGGCCGAAGAGCAGGGTGCCCAGGCCGGCCACCAGGCAGCCGCCGGTCAACAGCCGGCGCGGACCCAGGGCGTCGGCCAGGATGCCGGTGGGGATCTGCATGGCCACGTAAGCATAGAGGTAGCAGGCCGAGAGGTTGCCCAGGGCCGCGGCGCTGATTTCAAAGTCGCGCATCAGCTCGGCGGTCATCACCGCCGGGGCCACCCGCTGGTAGAAGCCGATGAAGTAGAACACCACGCCCAAGCCCCAGATTCCCCAGGCCAGCCAGGCCGGGGGATAGGAGCGCTGATCCTGAGTTGGGCTCAAAGTATTGGTCCTTGCAAGAAGTTACGCCCACCGATCAAGTTTTAGACCCTGGGGGCGGGCCGGCGCAAGGGCCTATCGGGGATATGTTGCTGGTGAACCAGGCGCGGCGGCATTTCGAAGGCATTGCGGCTGGGGCGCACCGGTTGGGCCGAAAAATCAAGGCCGATCCTTAGGGACCGGCCGGCGATGGACTTGGTTTGTCGATTTGAGGGTGGCGGTGGCGTCGGCCCCCAGCCACCGCGGACCGGCCTCATTCCTTCTCCCAGGCGTCCCGCTGCGCGATTTCCCAGCGCTCCATCCGTCCGATCAACTGGAACATGGCGGTGCGTTGCGCGGCGTCCCCGAACTTGAACCGGATGGCGGTGGCAATCTTCAGTTCGCCCTGGAGCATGATTTTCAGGCTCCCGCGGATGACCTGGCCCTCAAGCTCCAGGTTGCCGCCGTCCCAAAACAGCTCCAGGTAAAATTCGGAGCCTGGCTCTGGCTCCCATTGGGGAGAGTGGTACAGCAGGGCCCCGCCCAGGGAGATGTCGGCGATGTTGGCCGGAATCTTGCGGGGGACCCGGGCGCTGCCGCGCACCGTCAGCACGGCCCGCATGGCGAATTCCAGCGGGGGCGCCATGCGGTGGTGCATCCGCAGGTTCATCAGCCTCAGGTGCTTGGGCGCCAGGAAGACCAAGGCCGGCTGGCGCAGGTCATCACCCAGCGGGAAATTCTGCACCACCTCCTGCAGTGGAGTGACATAGCCGGCGCGGATGGATTCCGGCTCCTGGCCGGCCGCGAAGCGGCGGGTCAGGAAGGTGATCTCCATGACCTCGCCGATGTTGGCCTTGCCCAGGGCCGGGGAGACCTGGGCCAGCACCAGGAGCTTGCCCCGGAGGTCGTAGACCAGGCTGGGGCGGGTCTCCAGGGTCTCCCGCTGATCGTTGCGCTCCAGCACCAGGTCGACGTTGGTGCCCTGCCGCAGGCAGAGCTTGTGCAATTCCTCCTGGGTGGGCGGCTTGGGCTTCGGGTTGTGTTGCGCGGCAGGCTTGGGTGGGTGGTGGCTCATGGACATTCCTGGATAATGGGCGCTTGCTCCCGCCAATTCAGCCGACGGCCTGACGGTCCTGGCCGCGGCTGCTGCAGGGAATTGTATACCGTCTCCGCCCTGGGGAAAATACTTGTCGCAAGCAATCACCGCCTGGTGATGGAACGGCTTTGGCTCCCAAGTCCCGCCGGCTTTCGCGGGGGACGGCCCCCCGGGCTTGCACCCGAACCCGGCTGCCGGGAAAAGGCTCCGCGCGCGGAAGTCGCCCCGTCGCCTGGCCGCCGGAGCGCCGTATGCGGTCCACTGAGCATAGCAAAAAGGATATAATGGGCACAATTTCGGATACCGAAAAAGATGCCTCCAGGAGGTTGGCCATGCCAGGGCGGTTGTGGATGCTGTTGCTAGGATTGGGACTGATGCTGACGGCCACACCCTGTCCGGCGGCTCCAAGCGATCCCCTGCTCGCGCTCCAGGGCCGGTTGCAGGCCGCCCTGGAGGACATGGACCGGGCCCTGGCCCACGCCGCCCAGCGCCTGGCCCAGGATGGGCTCAAGGGGCCGCAGTCCAGCAAGACCCTGGCCTGGCTCTGCGCGGAAAGACACCACGCCATCGACTGCGCGGCCATCAACCCCCAGGGAGTGATGGTGGTGCTGGAGCCGGCCCACTTCAAGCCTTTCGAGGGAACCAGCATCGCCAACCAGCCCCAGGTGATCCAGGTGCAACGCCAGCGCAAGCCGGTGCTGAGCCAGTATTTCCACACCGTGGAGGGCGTGGGCGCGGTGGACATGGAACATCCGGTGCTGGAGGCCAAGGGCGGCTACCTGGGCTCGGTCAGCATCATCTTCGACCCGGCCCGCCTGGTGGAGCGGCTGGCGGCCGACCTCAAGTTGCCGGCCGGTAGCAAGGTCTTCCTGGCCCAGACTGACGGCCGGATGCTCTACAGCAGCCAGTTGGCCGAGATCGGGCGCAACCTGCGCAACGACCCGCTCTACGCCCAAAACCCGGAGGTGCAGGCCGCGGTGGAGGCGATCCTGGGCCAGGAGCAGGGCCAGGCCGGACCCTATCAATACCAGGATGTCTCGGGGGTGGCGGTGCGGCGGGTGAGCCGCTGGGTCAGCCTGGGCCTTCATGGCGTGACCTGGCGGCTGGGCCTGGCCCAGTCCGCGCAATGATCACGGACCGCCAAGGTCCCCCAACCCAACCGCCGGTGGCCCTCCAGGCCGGCGGTCTGTCCCGGAAAGCCTCGCCATGAAACACATCCCCGGTTCGAAGTCCCTGGCCGCCCTGGTCCTGCTCGGTCTGATCCTGATGGCCCCGGCCGCTCCGGCCGCCAGCCCGTCCTACCTGCTCTCCCTGCGCCAGGGCCTGCAACAGGGCCTGGAGAACCTGGATGCCCATCTGGTCCAGGCCGCCCGGGAGATCGGCAGCCTGGGCATCCGCAATCCCAAGGTCAACGACGTGCTGCGCCTGGTGCTGGTGGGTCAGTCCTTCACCATCTCCTGCTCGATCATCAGCGCCGGCGGGTTCATGGTGGCGGTGGAGCCGGCCGAGTTCAGCCGCCTGGAGGACTACAACCTGCGCGCGACCAAGGACCGCCCCCAGACGCAGGCCTCCCGCGAGCCCACCCTGACCAAACGCTTCCCCACCGCCGAGGGCGGCTGGGCGGTGGCCCTGACCCAACCCATCAATGATGAACAGGGCAAGTTCCTGGGTTGGTTGAGCCTGCTGATCGATCCGGTGGAAATGATGGTGGCGATCCTGGATCAAGCCCCGCCGCCCAGCGGCCGGGAAGTCTGGCTGGCGCAGAGCGACGGGGTGCTGCTCTATCATCCCCAGGCCGCGGAGGTGGGGCGCAACCTGGGGAGCGATCCGTCTTACCAGGGCCAGCCCGCCAAGGCCGAACTGGGCCGCCGGCTGTCGACCGAGGCCGAGGGCGAGTCCCAGGCCGCGAAAGCCCAGTGGCTCAGCCTGGGACTGCACGGCGCGGCCTGGCGGTTGCTGCTGGTGCGGCCGGAGGGTTAGCGCCCCAGGCCCACCGACCAGGCCAGGAGGAACTGTCCCAGATAATAGAGGGGCAGGCCCAGGAGCCGGTTCAGGAATTCCTTTTTCACGAAGCGGTCCCGGGCCACGCAGAGGTCGCTGAGGTAGAAGACCAGCGCCCCCAGCAGGATCACCGCCGTCAGACCGGGCCGCAGGGCGCTGCCCAGCCAGACCGACCAAGCTGCGGCCAGCATCAGGCTGATGACCACGATGTAGGCTGCCACCGGCCCCTTCAGGCGGCCCAGGTGGGGTCGCAGCCACCAGAAGACCGCCAAGCCGACCACCGCCAACAAGACCAGGCCGGGGTTGATCCAGTGCGCCGGCCGCACCAGGCGGGAAAAAGCCCAAACATAGGCCAGGTGGCCCAGCAGGAAGGCCAGCAGGCCGGCCCGGAAGGCGGCCGGGGAGGGCAGGGCCAGGCAGACGTCGCCCACCAGGCCCAGGACCAGGCCATAGAGCACCGGCTGGTAATAACCGGGCAGGGGATGGGGCTGCAGCAGGGCCAAGACCACGAACAAGGCCGAGAGCGCGGATTTGATGGGCAGGACCAGGGCCGGCCGTTGGCCGTGCTCGGCCCACAACAGCGCCGCCAGCAACAGGGCGGCCAGGGGTGCGATCCAGTACAGGGGCATGGGCGTCTCCTTGGCGGGCAAGGCCCCACCATAACACAACTATTGTTTTCCAGCCCTGGCGCGGCAATTAATTTGCTGAACAAAATTCATCGCTTTACTGGGACTCCCACTGTGTATATTATGTGGCGGTTCCTGGACGCGAGGAACTTGAAGGGCGCCCGCCTCGCCCGCCCCAACAGTAGGACTAGCGCATGCGCCTTTTCAATCCTCTGGGTTATCAGCGCCAGCACGCCGACGCGGCCACCACCGAGGTCATGCGTCGCACCATTCAGTTCTTCGAGGACAAGGGCCTGGCCCGGATCAAGGCCGACGACCAGGCCATGGTCTGGTACGAGGACTTCCTGGCCTTCCTGAAAAAAGAGCAGCCCTTCGCCAAGCTCCTGACCCCGGCCGGCTATGGCGCGTCCGACTCGCGCTGGGACATGTCCCGCCTGGCCGAATACAACGAGATCCTGGCCTTCTACGGCCTGTGCTACTGGTACGCCTGGCAGGTGACCATCCTGGGCCTGGGCCCGATCTGGATGGGCGACAACGAGGCGGTGAAGCACCAGGCGGCCGAGCTGCTGCAACAGGGCGGGGTCTTCGCCTTTGGCCTCAGCGAGCGGGCCCATGGGGCGGACATCTACTCCACCGAGATGACCCTGCACCCCCAGCCCGACGGCTCCTACCTGGCCCGGGGCGAGAAATATTACATCGGCAACGGCAACTGCGCGGCCCTGGTCAGCACCTTCGGCAAGATCGCCGGCACCGGCGAATACGTCTTCTTCGTGGTCAGGACCGACCACGAGAAGTACGAGTGCGTCAAGAAGATCGACACCTCGGGCGTGCGCCAGGCCTACGTGGCCCACTACGCCCTGCACGATTATCCCATCAGCGAGGCCGAGATCCTCTCGCGCGGCAAGCTGGCCTGGAACTCTTCCCTGTCCACGATCAACGTGGGCAAGTTCGAGCTGGGCTTCGCCTCCATGGGCATCTGCACCCACGCCCTGTACGAGGCCATCGCCCACGCCGCCAACCGCGAGCTCTACGGCCGCAAGGTCACCGACTTCCCCCACGTGCGCAAGCTGTTCACCGAGGCCTATTGCCGCCTGGCGGCCATGCGCCTGTTCGGCCTGCGCGCGGCCGACTATCTGCGCGCGGCCTCGGACAGCGACCGGCGCTACCTGCTCTACAATCCCATCGTCAAGATGAAGGTCACCGGTCAGGGCGAGAAGGTCATCGCGCTCCTGCACGAGGTGATCGCGGCCAAGGGCTACGAGCAGGACACCTACTTCGAGATGGCAATCCGCGACATCGGCATGCTGCCCAAGCTGGAGGGCACCGAGCATGTCAACATGGCGCTGATCA
>CALERA010000041.1 GCA_937908275.1 uncultured Desulfarculaceae bacterium
GGCCGGGTGGTCTTCGAGGCCAGGCCCCTGACCCGGGAGGTGATCTCGCCCCAGACCGCCTTCCTGATGACCAGCCTGCTGGAGGGCGTGGTCCTGCGCGGCACCGGCCGGGGGGTGCAGATCCCCGGCCACACCCTGGCCGGCAAGACCGGCACCACCAACGACCTGCGTGACGCCTGGTTCATCGGCTACGCCCCGCAGCTGGTCTGCGGGGTCTGGGTGGGGCGCGACGACAACGAGCCCCTGGGCAGCCGCGAGACCGGGGCCCGGGCCGCGGCCCCGATCTGGAAGGACTTCATGGTCAAGGCCCTGGCCAACCGCCCGCCCCAGGACTTCCCCACCCCGCCGGGGGTGGTCTTCACCCGCATCGATCCCCGCACCGGCGGGTTGGCCGGCCCCTTCACCAACGACGCCTTCTTCGAGGCCTTCAAGGAGGGCACCGCCCCGGTGCAGGAGGCCAGCGGACCCTATCCCCAGCCGCCCACCGAGGCCGACACCCAGGACTTCCTGGAATCGCAGAGCTTCGCCGGCCAGGGAGACAACCAATAGCCGTCGCCCGCCGGACGCGCAAAGGGGCGACCCCGCCGGGGGCCGCCCCTTGGTTTTCACCTGGTGATCGCGGGGCTAGATGTTGGACAGCTCGTCGTGGGTGACGTAGAGCACCGTGAACTCGCGCTCCATCTCCGCCTGCAGGGGCGCCAGCTTGTCCTGGGCCATGTCGGCGATGCGGATGAAGACGTTGCGGGTGCCCTCCTCGCACATGTCGTAGGAGGACAGGATGCTGACCATGCGCCCGCCGTGCTTGCGGATCACGTCGGCCACTTCCTTGATGGAGCCGGGCCGGTCCTCCAGGGTGAAGGCGAACTGGGTGCCGCCCCGATAGATGCCGGTGATGGAGGTGAGCACCCGGAAGACGTCGCCCTGGCTCAGGATGCCGAGCAGGCGGCCGTTGTCCACCACCGGCAGGCCGGTGACCTTGTGCTCCAGCATGATGACCGCGGCCTTCTCCACCGTCTCCTCGGCGGTGATGGTGATGACCTTGCGGCTCATGATGTCCTTGACCTTCAACTCGCTGAGCAGGTAGTAAAGCTCGTGCACGTCCAGGGTGGTGGCCTTGCTGGGACTGGCCTCCTTCAGGTCCCGGTCGGTGACGATGCCCACCACTTGGCCCTTGTCGTTGATGACCGGCAAGCGGCGGACGTTGTTCTCCTTCATGACCTGGGAGGCCTTCATCACCGAGGTGTCGGGATTGACCGTGATCGGGTCGGTGGTCATCCAATCCTTGACCAGCATGGCCTTCTCCTCATGTTATGGTGCCGCCATCGCGCCTGGACAGGCCCAGGCCGCGCCCTGACGCCCCCGACCCGGGCAAGGGGGGAATTCACCCGCGGCATGAGCTTGCATTTGGGCTAAAGATACAATTGCTGGCCGGTGGGTTGTCAAGCACTTTCGTCGGAAAGGGTTTTAGCTAACTCCGTGAAGCTTGAAGCTAAAACGTCGACGGCCGTCAACGCCCTGGAGCTGTGGCTGGGCCCCGAGAGCCCCCTGGCCCGGGTGCTGCCCGGCTTCGCCCCTCGTCCCGGGCAGTTGGACCTGGCCCGGGCGGTGGAGCGCGCCCTGCGCCAGGAGGTTCCCCTGATCGTCGAGGCCGGCACCGGCACCGGCAAGACCCTGGGCTACCTGCTGCCGGCGGTGCTCTCGGGGCTCAAGACCGTGATCAGCACCGGCACCCGCACCCTGCAGGACCAGGTGGCCGAGAAGGAGCTGCCGCTGTTGAAGGCCGCCCTGGAGCCCAACCTGCGCTGGGCGGTGCTCAAGGGACGGGCCAACTACCTCTGCCGCCGGCGCTACGAGGCCTTCGCCCAACAGCCCGACCTGGGCCTGCCCGGCGCGGCCGGCTCCCTGGCCCTGTTGCGGGAATGGCTTGACAACCACCCCGGCGGCGACCTGGACCAGGTGCGGGG
>CALERA010000042.1 GCA_937908275.1 uncultured Desulfarculaceae bacterium
CGGGCGGGGTGCGCAGCCTCTTGGGCGGCTCCGGCGGCCCGCCGGTGGAGATCCTGGGCCTGGTGGCCGAAAAGATCATCGTCCAGCCCGGCTCCGAGGAGCTGGTGGAGGCCGCCCTGGGGCCGGACCTCCAGGCGGTGATCGTGCGGGATGGCGCGGCGGCCCAGGCCCTGGCCCGGCACGTGCGCGAAAAGAACCTGGGCCGGCTGCGGGTGGTGGCCCTCGACGAACTGGCCGGCCCGGCCCAGGCCCCGGCCGGCAGCGATTCCATGGCCGGCCTGGTCAGCGCCGAGCCCGGGTTCGAGGCCCTGGCCGCGCTCTGGCGCGGGGTGGGCTGGTGCCAGGAGCTGCCCCAGGCCTGGAGCGCCGGCCAGGGCATGGCCCCGGGCCAGGTGGTGGTCTCGGCCCAGGGCGAGCGCCTGGACCGTCCCGGCGCGGGCAGCCTGGGCAAGCGCGCGGCCGAGTCGGTCCTGGCCCGCCAGAACGAGCTGAAACGCCAACGCGAGGAGTTGGCCGCCGCCGAGGCCGCCGCCAGCCAGGCCGCCGCCGAGCGCGAGGCGGCCGAGGACGAGGTGGCCCGCCTGGAGGACGAGCACCGCAGCCTGCGCGGGGCCCACCAGGAGCAGGAGCGCGGGTTGCGCCAGGCCGAGAAGGAGGTCTTCCGCCTACGCGAGGCCCAGGGCATGAAGGAGCGCCAGGTCGAGGGCCTGGAGTACGACGCCGGCGAGGCCTGGAGCCAGCTCAACCATCTGGAATCGGAGGCCGCCCGCCTGGCGGACGAACTGCGCCAGGTCCAGGCCCGCACCCAGGAATTGGAGGAGGGCCTCAGCGCCAGCCAGAGCGCCCTGGGCGACGGCCGCGACCAGGTGGAGCGCCTGCGCCGGATGGAGGCCGAGGCCCGGCTCTCCCTGGCCGGCTTGGAGAATGCGGCCCAGCAGTCGGCCCGCGAGGCCGCCCGCCTGCGCAAGGAGATGAGCGAGGCCCAGGAGCGCCTGGTGACCCTGGGGGCCGAGGCCCAGGGCGCGGCCGACTCCCTGGCCAACGCCACCCGCCGCCGCCAGGAGGAGCAGAACCGCCTGGGCGGGCTCTACCAGGAGATGGACCGCCAGGAGGAGGCCTACCGCCTGGCCCGCGAGGTCCTGAGCCAGGCCCAGGCCGACGGCGCCCAGCGCGAGAGCGACCTCAAGCAGGCCCGGGCCGCCCTGAAATCGGTGGAGGCCGAGGACCAGCGCCTGAGCCTGCGCATCAAGGAGCTGGCCCTGCAGAGCCAGAACCTCTGCGAGCAGGTGATGGAGCGCTGCCGGGTGGACCTCACCGCCGGCCACCAGGAGTTCCTGCCCCAGGGGGCCTTTGACCCCAAGGAGGCCAAGGACCGCCTGGCCAGGCTGCGCGACCGCCTGAACAAGCTGGGGCCGGTGAACATGGAGGCCATCACCGAGTTCGAGGCCCTGAACGAGCGCCACGTATTCCTGACCGAGCAGAAGGCCGACCTGGAGGCCTCCCTGGAGGACCTGCGCTCGGCCATCCGCAAGATCAACAAGACCAGCCGAGGCCGTTTCCTGGAGACCCTGGAAGAGGTCAACCAGCGCCTGGAGGCGGTCTTCCCGGTGCTCTTCGGCGGCGGCCAGGCCAAGCTGGAGCTGGACCAGGAGGTGGACCCCCTGGAGGCCGGCCTGCACCTGATGGTGGAGCTGCCGGGCAAGAAGGTGAAGAACCTGGAGGCGCTCTCCGGCGGCGAGAAGGCCCTGTCGGCGGTGGCGGTGCTCTTCGCCCTGTTCCTGATCCGCCCGGCGCCCTTCTGCATCCTGGACGAGGTGGACGCGCCCCTGGACGAGGCCAACGCCGGCCGCTTCCATGATCTGCTGCGCCAGCTCTCCAGCCGTTCCCAGATCCTGATGATCACCCACAACCGGCGGACCATGGAGATCATGGACCTGCTCTACGGGGTGACCATGGAGGAGAAGGGCGTCAGCAAGATGCTGTCCATCAACCTGGATCAGGGGGCCTCCCTGGCGGCTTGACGCCATGGGCGCGGCTCTATAGATTTGACGGACGGACGCCAGCGGGCGCTCCGTCCGTTTCCTTTCAGAGCGAGCCCAAATGGCCCTGTTCAATTTCTGGAAAAAGAAGCCCGACCCGGCCGAGGCCGCGCCGGAAGACGCGCCCCAGCCCGATCCGGAAGCGACCGAGGCGGCGGAAGCAGTCGAGGCGGCCGCGCCCGCCGAGGCCCCGGAGCCCGAGGCCGCTTCTCCCGCGCCGGAGCCCATCCCGGAACCGCTGGCCGAGGCCGAGCCGGAACCCGAGCCAGAGCCGGAACCGGAGCCCTCGCCAGAACCCGAGTCCGCAGCCGAAGAGCCCGAGTCCGCGCTCGACGAGGAGCCGCGCAAAAAGGGCTTCTTCGCCCGCATGGCCGAGCGCCTGTCCAAGACCCGCGAGCGCATCAGCGGCTCCATCGACCGCCTGACCCTGGGTCGCAAGATCGACGACGAGTTGTTGGACGAGTTGGAGGAGGTCCTGGTCACCGCCGACCTGGGGGTCAAGACCGCCACCAGCCTGATCGAGGGCCTGCGCGGCCAGGTGCGGCGCAAGGAGCTGAAGGACGGCGAGGCCCTGAAGCGCTCCCTGCGCGCCGGCATCGAGGCGGTCCTGGCCCAGGCCGCCCCCGCCCCCAACCGCGAGCGCGACCCCCACGTGATCATGGTGGTGGGGGTCAACGGCGTGGGCAAGACCACCACCATCGGCAAGCTGGCCAACCACTTCAACCGCCAGGGGCGCAAGGTCCTCCTGGGGGCCTGCGACACCTTCCGCGCCGCCGCCGGCGAGCAGTTGGAGGTCTGGGCCCAGCGGGTGAACGCACCCATCGTGCGCCAGCAATCCGGGGCCGATCCCTCGGCCGTGGCCTATGACAGCGTGGAGGCGGCCCTGAACCGGGGGCGCGACCTGGTGATCATCGACACCGCCGGCCGTCTGCACACCAAGGTCAACCTGATGGACGAGCTCAAGAAGGTCCACCGGGTGCTGGGCAAGCGCCTGGAGGGCGCGCCCCACGAGGTCCTCCTGGTGCTGGACGCCACCACCGGCCAGAACGCCATCAGCCAGGCCAAGCTCTTCAACGAGGCCGTGCCGCTCAACGGCATCGTCCTGACCAAGCTGGACGGCACCGCCAAGGGCGGCGTGGTCATCGCCATCGCCGCCGAACTGGGCCTGCCCATCCTCTTCGTGGGCCTGGGCGAAGGCATCGACGACCTCAAGCCCTTTGATCCCCAGGACTTCGCCGCCGCGATTTTCTAGGGAGAGGGAGAAGACCGGGGGAGATTTCCGGGGAAACCCTTTCTGGCAAAAAAAGGGTTTCCCCGGACCCCTTCCCAAAGAACTTCGCCCCATGGGCCAGGCCCATGGGGGCTGGGGGTGGCGAGGGCGGCTACAGGATTTGAGCGATGGCTGTCTTCGGGCAGGCCGAAGCGGAAAAAGAGAGGCGCGCCTTCATCTTCGTCGGCGGAGTGCAGCCCAAGAAGGTCAAGGTGGACGGTCAGGTCCACCAATGCCCCCACTGCCACGCCCAGGCCTTGCGCTGGGTGCGCCAGGACCTCTACCTGAGCTTCTTCTTCCTGCCCGTCTTCCCCTTCAAGACCGGCGAGCCCTACCTGGAATGCGACGCCTGCGGCCAGGTCTTCCACGCCGAACAGATGCCCCAGGCCCAGGCCCTGGCCGCCTTGCGCCCCCTGGAGCCCGGCCAGCCTGCTCTCGAACCATCCCCGCCCGCCCCGGTGGCCGAGCCAGAGGCCCTGCCCGCGCCCAGCCAGTGCCGCTTCTGCGACCGGGAGCTGTCGCCTGATTTCAAATACTGCCCTTATTGCGGGGCCCGCATCTAACCAGGCCGCATATCCGGTTCTTGCACGCCACCCTCCCCCCCTATGCCTTTCTTTTGGAAGGGGGGTTTGGGGGGAAACCTTTTCTTTGCGCAGCAAAGAAAAGGTTTCCCCCCAATCCTCTCCACCTCCCACCCCACCCCTACCGCCGGGCGGCGATGACCATGACCAGGCCCTTGTCGGGATCGAAGCGGCCGCCGCTGAAGCCGGGGTGGAGTTCCACCCGGCGGTAGTCGTGGAACCAGTCGTGCAGGAGGGGAATCTCCCAGAGGCGGACCCGGGTGCGGATGCCGCCCAGCTCGTCCAGGCGCAGCTCTTCCAGGCCGTTATCCACCCGGCGGCAACTGATGCCCGGGCTGAAATCGCGCCAGCGGCCGGGGGGCGAGTCCGGGGGATAGGAGCGGGGATGGGGGACCTCCACCACCAGCCAGCCCCCGGGCCGGAGGACGCGGCGGCAGTCGGCCAAGAGGTCCAGCAGGGCGCGGACGTCGGTGAGGTGGATCAAGGCCGCGTGCAGGCTGACGACCAGGGCGAAGCTGGCCGCGCGGAAAGGCAGGCCGGCCTCGGCCCGGGCCTGGACCAGGGGTGCGAGCGGACAGGCCTGGCGGGAGAGCGCCAACATGTCCGGCACGCAGTCCAGGCCCACCGCCGGGGCGAAGCCGGCCCTGGCCAGGGGGGCCAGCATCCGGCCGGAGCCGCAGCCCAGGTCCAGCACCGGGCCGGGGGAGCAGCGCCGGGCCAGCCAGGCGGTCTGGAGCCGGGTGACGGCCGGCTCCAGGGCGTAGTCCCGATCGTAGACCGGGGCCACGGCGGCATAAAAAGCGGCGGCATCCTTGAGCAGGTTGCCGCCGCCGGGGTGGTCTGGGCGCATGGCCGGCCTAGAGGGCGGGCCTCTGGGCGTGGTGGTCGGTGACGCCCTGGAAGGCGTGGCCGATGGCCAGCAGGGTCTCCTCGGCAAAGTGGGGACCCAGCAGTTGCAGGCCGATGGGCCGGCCGCCCTGGCTGAAGCCGCAGGGCAGGCTCATGCCCGGCAGACCGGCCAGGTTGCAGGAAAGAGTAAAGATGTCGCTGAGGTACATCTGCACCGGGTCGTCCACCTTCTGGCCCAGGTCAAAGGCCGGGGTGGGGGCCACCGGCGAGACGATGGCGTCGCACTGGGCAAAGGCCTGGGCGAAGTCGCGCCGGATCAGGGTGCGCACCTGGCCGGCCTTGCCGTAATAGGCGTCGTAATAGCCGGCGCTGAGGGCGTAAGTGCCCAGCATGATGCGGCGAATCACCTCCGGACCAAAGCCCTGGGAGCGGGTGTCCAGGTACATGTCCAGCAGGCTGCCGCGCTCGGACCGCAGGGAGAGGCCATACTTCACGCCGTCGAAGCGGGCCAGGTTGCTGGAGCATTCGGCCGGGGCGATGATGTAGTACACCGCCAGGCCGTAGTCGCTGTGGGGCAGGCTCACCTCCACCAGCTCGGCCCCCAGGCCCTCCAGGGTGGCCAGGGCCGCCTTGACCGCCGTTTCCACCTCCGGGTCCAGGCCGGCGGCGAAGAACTCCTTGGGCAGGCCCAGGCGCAGGCCCTTGACCCCGCGCCCCAACGCGGCGCGATAGTCGGGCACCGGGGCCGGGGAGCTGGTGGAGTCGGCCGGGTCGTGGCCGGCGATGACCTGGAGCACCTCGGCCAGATCGGCCACGCTGCGGGCGAAGGGGCCGGCCTGGTCCAGGGAGCTGGCGAAGGCCACCAGGCCCAGGCGGCTGACCCGGCCGTAGGTGGGCTTCAGACCCACCACCCCGCAATGGCTGGCCGGCTGGCGGATGGAGCCGCCGGTGTCGGTGCCCACCGCGAAAAAGGCGCTGCCGGCGGCCACGCTGGCGGCGGAGCCACCGCTGGACCCGCCGGGAATCGCCTTGAGATCCCAAGGGTTGTGGGTGGGGCCAAAGGCCGAGTTCTCGGTGGAGGAGCCCATGGCGAACTCGTCCATGTTGTGCTTGCCCAGCATCACCATGCCGGCGGCCTTGAGCCGGGCCACCAGGGTGGCGTCAAAGGGCGGGACGAAGTTCTCCAGAATCCGGCTGGCGCAGGTGGTGCGCACCCCCTGGGTGCAGATCACGTCCTTGATCCCGGCCGGGATGCCGGTCAGGGGCCCGGCCTGGCCGGCGGCGATGACCTGGTCCGCGGCCGCGGCGCTGGCCAGGGCCGCGTCGGCGGTGATGGTCAAATAGGCGTGCAGGCTGGGCTCGCTGGCCGCGATGCGGTCCAACAGGGCCTGGGTCAGCTCCACGGAGGACAGCTCGCGGCGGTCCAGCAACTCGCGGGCCTGGGCGATGGTCAGGTAGTGCAGTTCCATGGCGGCCTCGCTACAGCACCCGGGGGACGATGAAGCTCTGGTCGTCGCGGGCCGGCGCGTTGGCCAGGGCCTGGTCCCGCTCCAGGGAGGGACGGGCCTGGTCCTCGCGCATGGGGCCGCTGGATTCCAGGGCGTGGTTGGTGGAGGCCACCCCGCTGGTGTCCAGTTGGTTGAGCTTGTCCATGTGGGTGAGGATGTCGTTGAGCTCGCCGGTGAGCTTGGCGGTCTGGTCGGGGCTCAGGCGCAGGCGAGCCAGCTGGGCCACGTGGGCCACTTCCTCGGGACTGATCTTCATCGTGGACTCCTTGGCCGGGAAAACCTTTAGAACTAGCTAGGTATCACAGCCCGGGCCGGCGCGCAACCTCGCCCGGGCGCGGCCGCTCCCGGCCGGGGCGGGGACGCGGCCCCGGGCCGGCCCCGTCGGGACGGCGCGTGGATTTAGCCTGGGGTTACGGATGGTTGGCCAAAGCATACCCCGGGGCGAGGCCGGCGTATCCCGGCCACGGACCTGGGCGGCGGCGGGCCTCAGTCCAGGGGGGCCAGGGACCAGTAGCGGGCCATCAGCTCCCGCGCCCGGCTGATGGCCTCCGGGGCCTGGCCCACCAGGGCGGCGGCCAGGTCCTCGCGGGTGGCCTCGCCCCGGCCGATGAGCACCTCCAGCACCGCCAGCACCGAGCGGGCCTGGGCCCCGGGGTGGTAGCCGCCCTCCAGGGTCAGCACCACCCGGCCGGGGCAGAGGTCGGCGGCCAGGTCGCAGAGTACCTGGGTCATGG
>CALERA010000043.1 GCA_937908275.1 uncultured Desulfarculaceae bacterium
GCGTGGCCTCGCTGCTGGACATGACCGGCCGCAAGAAGGCCGAGGCCGAGCGCGAGGTCCTGGCCGCGGCCATCGCCCAGGCGGCCGAGGGCGTCATCGTCAGCGACGCGGCCGGACAAATCCTTTACGCCAACCCGGCGGCCCAGCGCCTCTGCGGCCGGGAGGGCCAGGACCTGGCAGGCTGGGACCTGGCCCAGGCCCCGGGTCCGGGCGGCCAGGACTGGCCAGAGGATCTGTGGCTGTCCCTCTGCCAGGGCCGGGCCTGGGCCGGCCGGCACCGGGCCGGCGAG
Organism: uncultured Desulfarculaceae bacterium; assembly: GCA_937908275.1. GTDB lineage: Bacteria > Desulfobacterota > Desulfarculia > Desulfarculales > Desulfarculaceae > JACRDC01. Next base: position 291 of record CALERA010000043.1, read on the forward strand.
CCCCCCCGGGAGCTGGTGCTGGAGCTGGGCCTGTCGCCGGTGCGCGACGAGGGCGGCGCGGTGAGCCACTTCGCCCTGATGCTGCGCGACGTCAGCCAGGAGGACAGCCTCCAGGCCCAATTGCGCCAGGCCCAGAAGATGGAGGCCATCGGCACCCTGGCCGGGGGCGTGGCCCATGATTTCAACAACATCCTGGCCTCGATCCTGGGCTACAGCGAGATCGTGCTCAACGATCTGCTGCCCGAGGGCCACCCGGCTGGTGGACCCCTGCGCGAGGTGATCATCGCCGCCCGCCGGGCCCGGGATCTCACCGACCGCATCCTGACCTTCAGCCGCAAGGGCGGTGAGCGCCGTCAGCTGGTGGACCCGGCCATGGTGGTCAGGGAGGCGGTCAGCCTGCTGCGGGCCTCGCTGCCCACCACCATCGGCATCAAGACCAGCATCGACCCCGCGGTGGGGCTGGTCCTGGCCGACCCCACCCAACTGCACCAGGTGGCCCTGAACCTGGGCACCAACGCCGGCCAGGCCATGAGCCCCGGGGGCGGGGTGCTGAGCGTGGACTTGTCGCGGGTGAGCCTGGGAGCCCAGGACGGTAACGGCCACCCGACCCTGCCGCCGGGAGACTACGCCCTGCTGGTGGTCTCCGACACCGGGCCGGGCATCGCCCCCCCGGTGCTGGAGCGCATCTTCGAGCCCTATTTCACCACCAAGGGGCCGGGCCAGGGCACCGGCCTGGGCCTGGCCATGGTCCACGGCATCGTCACCGGCCACGGCGGGGCGGTGGAGGTGGACAGCCGTCCCCACCAGGGCAGCCGCTTCCGGGTCTGGCTGCCCCTGGCCCCGGAGCTCTCGGCCCCGGCCGACCCGCCCCTGGAGGCCATCCGGGGGGCGGGGCAGCGGGTCTGGGTGGTGGACGACGAGGCCGGGGTGGCGGCCATGCTGGGCAGCATGCTGGGCCACCTGGGTTATCGCGCCCGGGTCTTCAGCAACCCCCTGGAGGCCTGGGAGGCCTTCCAGGACACGCCGGACGGGCTGGACCTGTTGCTCTGCGACCAGACCATGCCCGGCCTGACCGGCGCGGCCCTGGCCACCCGGGTCCTGGGCCTGCGGCCGGACCTGCCGGTGATCCTCTGCTCGGGCTACAGCGGCGCGGCGACTCCGGAAGGCCTCAAGGCCCTGGGGGTGGCCGAGTACCTGGCCAAGCCGGTGGAGCGCGCCCACCTGGCCCAGGCCGTGGGCCGGGCCCTGCAAGCGAGGGGCTGAGAGCATGGCCCGGGTGCTGATCATCGACGACGACGAGCAGCTTTGCGGGATGCTGGCCCTGAAGCTGAGCCTGTTGGGCAACCAGTCCGAGCGGGCCCACTCCCTGGCCCAGGGCCTGGAGCTGGCCGCCGGCCGGGAGTACGACGTGGTCTTCCTGGACGTGCGCCTGCCCGACGGCGACGGCCTGGCCGCCCTGCCAGGCCTGCAACAGAGCCCGGGCCGGCCGGAGGTGATCATCATCACCGGGGCCGGCGACCCGGACGGCGCGGAGCTGGCCATCAAGAGCGGGGCCTGGGACTACATCAGGAAGCCCTCCTCGGTGCAGGCCATGATCCTGCCTGTGATCCGGGCGGTGCAGTACCGCCAGGAGCGGGCCGCCGGCGGGCGGCGGGTGGCCCTGCGGCGCGAGGGCATCGTGGGCGAGAGCCCGGCGATGCAGGCCTGCCTGGACCTGCTGGCCCAGGCCGCGGGCAGCGAGGCCAACCTCCTGATCAGCGGCGAGACCGGCACCGGCAAGGAGCTCTTCGCCCGCGCGGCCCACGCCAACAGCCGGCGCGCCCCCGCTCCCTTCGTGGTGGTGGACTGCTCGGCCCTGCCGGCCACCCTGGCCGAGAGCCTGCTCTTCGGCCACGAGCGCGGCAGCTTCACCGGGGCCGACCAGTCCCGGGAGGGCCTGGTGCGCCAGGCCCACGGCGGCACCCTGTTCCTGGACGAGGTGGGCGAGCTGCCCCTGGCGGTGCAGAAAGCCTTCCTGCGGGTGTTGCAGGACCGCCGCTTCCGGCCCATTGGCGGCCGCAGCGAGGTGGCGTCTGATTTCCGCCTGGTCTCGGCCACCAACCGCGACCTGGGCGAGATGGTCCAGGCCGGGCGCTTCCGCAGCGACCTGCTCTTTCGCCTGCGGGGCCTGGCCCTGCACCTGCCCCCCCTGCGCGAGCGGGGCGACGACCTGCGCGTGTTGGTGAATTTCCACCTGGAGCGGCTCTGCGCCCGCTACGGCCTGCCCAGCAAGGGGCTTTCGCCGGAGTTCATGGAGGCCCTGGCCGCCCACGCCTGGCCCGGCAACGTGCGCGAGCTGGTGCAGGCCCTGGAGCACGCCCTGGCCCGGGCCGGGGCCGCGCCGACCCTCTTCGCCCGCCACCTGCCCGACAGCCTGCGGGTGCAGGTGGCCCGGGCCGCCATGGGTCCGGCCGGGCCGGCTCCGGGTCCGGAGGCCCGGCCCACGGCCGGAACCTCCGGCGGCGAGGCGGGCCTGCCCAGCCTGCGCGAACACCGCCGGACCCAGGACCGGAGCTACCTGGTCCGCCTGATGCGCCGCCACGCCGGGGACATGGCCGGGGCCTGCCGGGCCTCGGGCCTCTCGCGCTCGCGCCTCTACGAACTGCTCAAGGAGCACGGCCTGCCGCGGCCCGGCGAGCGGGAGCGGCCTTCATCCGAATAATCGGACAAATCCTGTAAATCGGACGAATAATCCGGAAAACTGTCCAAAAATCCGGACGTGCAATCTTTCACAGCTAGGACCTAGCTACAAAATAGCCCATAATGCCGAGCTATTACGGGGTTCATGCGTCGTTTTGGCGTCCTGGCACGTTTCTTGTTGTGCAATTGTCCCAAACCTTAACAGTCCGTGATTGTTTTTCCCGTTTGCCGCACAAGGGAGGATGCCGCATGGCTAAAGGTGTGCAGCTTGTGGAGAGGACCCAGTCCGCCTACGCCTATCCCCTGCTGATCAAGCATCTCCTGCACACCCCGGTGCTCTACGCCCCGGACCAGGAGATCGTCTACCGCGATCAGTTCCGGATGACCTACCGGGACTTCGACCGGCGGGTGCACAAGCTGGCCAACACCCTGGCCGGCCTGGGGGTGGGACCGGGCGACGTGGTGGCGGTGCTGGATTGGGACTCCCACCGCTACCTGGAGTGCTTCTTCGGGGTGCCCATGATGGGCGCGGTGCTGCACACGGTCAACGTCCGCCTGAGCCCGGAGCAGGTGCTGTGGACCATGAACCACGCCGAGGACACCGTGGTCCTGGTCCATCAGGACTTCCTGCCCCTGATCGACTCCATCCGCGACGACCTGAAGACGGTCAAGAAGGTCATCGCCCTCAAGGAGGACAACCTGCCGGCGGTCAAGATGGAGCTGGCCGGCGAGTACGAGGAGCTCCTGGCCGCGGCCAGCGACCACTATGACTTCCCGGACTTCGACGAGAACGCCAAGGCAACCACCTTCTACACCACCGGCACCACCGGCGATCCCAAGGGCGTCTACTTCAGCCACCGCCAACTGGTGCTGCACACCCTGGCCACCCTGACCGCGGTGGGCTCCTTCCACGCCCAGGGCCGCTTCCGCTCCAACGACGTCTACATGCCGCTGACCCCGATGTTCCACGTCCACGCCTGGGGCGTGCCCTACGTGGCCACGGTGCTGGGGGTCAAGCAGGTCTATCCCGGCCGCTACGAGCCGCCCATGATGCTCAAGCTGCTGCTGACCGAGGGCGTCACCTTCTCCCACTGCGTGCCCACCATCCTGCACATGCTGCTCAGCGCCGAGGCGGCCAAGTCGGTGGACCTGTCGCGCTGGAAGGTCATCATCGGCGGTTCGGCCCTGCCCCGGGGCCTGGCCCGGGCCGCCTTGCAGCGGGGCATCGACGTCTACACCGGCTACGGCATGAGCGAGACCTGCCCCATCCTGACCCTGGCCCTGCTGCGCCCGGACCGGCTCTCGGCCGACCTGGAGTATCAGGTGGACGTGCGCACCCGCACCGGCCTGCCGATCCCCCTGGTGGACCTGCGCATCGTGGACCCCATGTTCCGCGACCAGCCGGCCGACGGCAAGAGCGCCGGCGAGATCGTGGTGCGCGCCCCCTGGCTGACCATGGGCTATCACAAGGCCCCGGACAAGGCCGAGGAGCTCTGGGCCAATGGCTACCTGCACACCGGCGACATCGCGGTGCGCGACGAGGAGGGCTACGTCAAGATCACCGACCGCCTGAAGGACGTCATCAAGACCGGCGGCGAGTGGGTCTCCTCCCTGGAGCTGGAGTCCCTGATCAGCCAACACCCCGGGGTCAGCGAGGCGGCGGTGGTGGGCGTGGCCGATGACAAGTGGGGAGAGCGGCCCCTGGCCACCGTGGTGCCCAAGCCCGGCCAGGCCGACCTGACCGGCGATGACATCCGCCAGTTCCTGGGCAAGTTCGTGGCCGACGGCACCATCAGCAAGTACGCGGTGCCGGACAAGATCATGGTGGTGGAGGCCATCCCCAAGACCAGCGTGGGCAAGATCAACAAGCGCCAGATCCGCATCGACCTGGCCAAGGGCGGCAACTAAGCGGCCGCAGGCCGCCAACGCGGGCCGGAGAGGCTCGCGGGAATAGCCTGATACGGACCTGGAGTGGGACGGGCGCGCGCCCCCAGCGCTAGCGCAAGCTCTACCGGACGACCTCTGGCGCGCGCCAAGCTCGTTCTCCCGCTCAACCTCAACCGCGACCTGAAGTCCCGCGCCAGGTTCCGTAGACCCAGGCCGGGGGGCGAGAGCCCCCCGGCCTTCTCTTTGCGCCCCCGGAAAAGAATCGGGTGGCCGGCCCGCTTGGGCTCGGCCCCCGAAAAAGGTCCCCCGGCCGGGGGGTGCGGCCGGGGGCAGGGGAGGAAAAGGAGAGGAGGGATTGTCAAGGCTAGGAGGCGGGAGGAATCAACAGTCGCCCGGTTAAACTGCAAGCCGCTTGCCAAACTCGTGCGCCGCCGGGGGGCTGGCGGCGATTTATCGCCAAATCAGCTTGATAAGGCCGATGCGCCCGCGATGGTTTGCCCTGGCTGGCACATAATTTCGTCATCAAAACTACGTAGGGGTATGTTTTGCCAAGGCAACATACTGAAAGGCAGGAAAACCCCGGCGGGAGGCGTCGCGGACCTCCCGCCGGGGAGCCAAGGCCGGGGCGTCCGCCCGGCCCCGGCCCGGCCTGCCCCGGGCGCGCTCAGACGTTGCGCTCCCGGTTTTGCCAGAACTCGTCGCGCAGCACCCGCTTCAGGATCTTGCCGGTGGGGCTCTTGGGCAGGGCCTCGCGGAATTCCACCGTCTTGGGCTTCTTGTAGCTGGCCATCTGCTCCTTGCAGTGGGCGACGATCTCCTCGGCGCTGGCGGTCAGGCCCTGCTTGAGCACCACCACCGCCTTGACCGACTCGCCCCAGTGGGGATCGGGCACCCCGATCACGCTCACCTCCAGCACCGCCGGGTGGGCGTAGATCACCTCCTCCACCTCGCGGGGATAGATGTTCTTGCCCCCGCTGATGATCATGTCGTTCTTGCGGTCCACGATGTAGACAAAGCCGTCGGCGTCCTGGCGGGCGAAGTCCCCGGTGTGCAGCCAGCCGCCGGCCAGCAGGCGGTCGGTCTCCTCGGGCAGCTCCCAGTAGCCGATGGTGGCCGCTTCGCTGCGCACCGTCAGCTCGCCCACCTGGCCGCGCAAGACCTCCTTGTCCTGGGGGTCCACCACCCGCACCTCGAAGTCCAGGGCCGGCCGGCCGCAGGAGGCCAGGCGCTCCATGCCCGGGCCTTCCAGTTGGTGGTCCTCGGGCCGCAGGACGGTGGTCATTGGGCCGGTCTCGGTCTGGCCGTAGAACTGCATGAAACCGCAGCGGAAACGATTCAGGGCCACCTTGAGCAGCTCCACCGGCATGGGCGCGGCGGCGTAGAGGAGCAGGCGCAGGGCGCTCAGGTCGTGGCGGTCGATGTCCGGCTCCTGCAGCAGGCTGTTGAGCATGGTGGGCACGAACTGGCAGATGGTCACCCGGTGGCGGGAGAGCAGCTCCAGGACCTCGGAGGCCACGAAGTTGCCCTCGCGCTTGATGATCACGGTGTTGCCGCGCATCAGGTGGCAGAAACGGTCCTCGAAGGTGACGTGGTAGAAGGGGAAGAGCAGCAGCACCCGGTCATCGGGCAGCAACGCCATCTCGGTGGCCCCGGCCAGGGCGTTGAGGCAGTTGTGGTGGTGGGTGCGCATGGCGCCCTTGGGCTTGCCGGTGGTGCCGGAGGTCAGGAAGATGCTCATCAGGTCGTCGCCGCCGACCTTGGCCCTGGGCTCCTCCTCGCTGGCCCCGGCCAGGAAGGACTCGTAGTCCAGCATGCCCGGCTCCGCGCCCGACCCGATGCAGATGGCCTTTTCCAGCGAGGGCTGGTCGGCCATCAGCTTGGCCACCCGGGGGGCGAACTCGCTGGCGCAGATGATGAAGCGGGGCCGGATGTAGGCCAGGTCCCGGGCCAGCTCGCGGTCGCGCAGCAGGTTGTTGTAGGGCACCATCACCCCGCCGGACTTGCACAGGGCCAGGTAGCACTCGTAGTAGGGGATGCCGTTGTGGGTCAGCACCGCCACCCGGTCGCCCTTCTTGAGCGACAGGCCCAAGAGGGCGTTGGCCAGGCGGTTGACCCGGCGGTTGAGCTGGCGATAGGTGAGGGAGTCCTCTCCCATAATCAAGGCGGTCTTGTCCGGCACCCGCGCCGCGGTCCGGCGCAGAACGTCTCCCATGGTCATGGCGCAAACTCCAGGCTTCTCGGTTGCACTTCCGCTGTGTTAGCTGCCGGGCAAGTCAGCAGGTCATAGCCAGTCCCCGGGGCGGGAGCGGGTCCCGCCCGATCAGGGCATCTTCACGATGTGTTCGGGCAAGAACAGCACCAAACTGGGGAAAATCATCATCACGATGATGGTCAGGATGTCGATCAGCACAAAGGGCGTGGTCGAGCGGTAGATGTCGGCCATGGAGACCGAGGGCGGGGCCACGCCACGCATCACGAACAGCAGCAGGCCGAAGGGCGGGGTCTTCAGGCCGATCTCCAGGTTCACCAGCATCATCAGGGCGAACCAGACGTCGCTGAAGCCCAGGGCCTTGACCATGGGCATGAAGATGGGCAGGGTGATCATCATGATCGAGACCTGCTCCATGAAGCAGCCCAGGATCAGGATCACCGCCTGCATCACCAGCATCATGACCATGGGGGGCAGGTCCACGTCGCTGACCGACTGCACCAGGCCGGAGGTGGCCCCGGTGAAGGCCATCATCTGGCTGAAGGCCAGGGAGCCGGTGAGGATCATCAGCATCATCAGGGTGATCTTCATGGTGCCGATCAACGATTTCTGGATCACCTGCCAGTTCAGCCGGCCATAGATCGCGGCCAGGATGAAGACCGTGCTGGCCCCCAGGGCGGCCGACTCGGTGGGGGTGGCCATGCCCAGGAACATCAGGCCCACCACCACGAAGATGACCCCGGTCAGGGGCACCAGGTAGATCATGGTCTCGCGCAGCTTGTCCCGGAGCGGGATGGCCTTGGGCTCGTAGGCCGGGGCCAGGCCGGGACTGAACCAGCAGCGCCCCACGATGTAGGAGGCGTAGAGAAAGGCCATGAAGACGCCCGGCAGGATGCCGCCGATGAGCACCTTGCCCACCGAGACCCGGGCGGTGGAGGCCAGGATCACCGCCAGGGCGCTGGGCGGGATGATCATGGCCAGGCCGCCGCTCATGCAGGAGCCCACGCTGATGGCCGGTTTGTAGCCGCGCCGCTCCATCTCCGGCAGCATCATCGAACCCAGCATGGCGGTGGTGCCCAGGCTGGAGCCGCTGAGGCAGGAGAAGAGGGTGCTGGCCCCCAGGGTCACCAGGCACAGGCGGCCGGGCAGGCGGCCCATCCAGATGTCCACCACGTCGATGGCCTTGAAGGCCAGCCGGGTGTGCAGGAGCACCTCGCCCATCAGGACGAACAGGGGCACCGGCACCAGGGCGAACATGGTCACCGAGCTGTAGATGCCGTCAATCAGCTGATGAAAGCCCCCGAATCCCCCCCAGAGGACGTAGGCCCCCACCAGGTTGATGGTCAAAAAACTGAAGGCCACGGGCAGGCCGGAGGCCAGCACCACCAGCAGGCAGCCCATGATTATGGTCAGCGTCCACCACCAATCCATGATGCTTCACTCCCTGGTCTATTCGGTGGCCCGGGTGGGGGCCGGAGCGGTTTGGCGCCAATGTCCCCAGGCCTTGATGCTAAATTCGATGCTCAGCAACAGGCTTCCATACGGGATCACCCAGAGGAGGGTCCAGCGCGGGATGGCCAGGGTCTTGATCTCCGGCAATTCGCGCACAAAGGCCTCCCAGGTGGATTGGCAGCCGAAAACGCACAGCACCAGGCAAGCCGCCGCGCCCAGGACCGAGGTCCACAGGGTCAGGCGGCGCGCGGTGCGCTCCGACATATAGGCGAACAACAGGTCCACCCGCACGTGGCCGTCCTGGCGCAGCAGCCAGGGGGCCCCCAGGAAGGTGACGTAAAGCAGCAGGTATTCGTTGACCTCCACCACCCAGCCCAGGGGATTGTTGAAGGCATATCGCAGCACCGAATCCAGGGAGACCACCAGCATCATGAAGACGAAGACCGCTCCGGAGACGGCGGCCCCGGCCTGGATCAGGCGGTTGTAGGCGTGTCGCAAGCTGTCGGACATGGCTTCCTCGCAGGGGCTGTGGCCGCGCCAGGCGTCCCGGGCCGCGCCTGGGGGCGCGGTCCGGGACGCTTCGATCACCTACGTGGGCAAGGGCGGTGCGTGCGTCAGGGCTTCTTGCGGGTCAGCTTGTAGAGCTCCGGCCCGAAATCAGGGGACTTGTCGATGACATAGGCCCAGGTCACCTTCTGCGAGCTGGCCATGAACTCCTTGGCGTCGGCCTCGGGCAGGGTGATGATCTGCATCCCGGCGGCCGACATCACCTTCCAGTCCTGGTCCACCCGCTCCATGGAGCGCACGGTGTCGATGCCCTCCATGATCTCCAGGCACTCCTTGAGCACCTTCTGCAGGTCGGGCGGCAGGGCCTTGAACTTGTCCAGGTTGACCACCGTGGCCGGCTCCAGCTGGAAGACGCCGGGGTTGACCATGAACTTGGTCACCTCGTGCCAGCCCATGCCCGGCACCGCGTAGTTGGGCCACAGGAAGCCGTCCACCACCCCGCGCTCCATGGCGGTGTAGATCTCCATGGGCGGGATGGTGATGGGGTTGGCGCCCAGGGACTTCATCCAGGAGGTGTAGAGGGGGGCCACCCGGATCTTGAGGCCCTTGAGCTCGGCCAGGGTGCTGATCTTCTTGTTCAGGAACAGCTTGAAGTTGACCACCGAGTTCAGGCAGCCCAGGTATTCGGCGTTCATCTTCTCGTGGAAGATCTGCACCCAGAGGTCAAAGGCCCCGCTCTGGCGCTCCTCCCAGGCCGGGATCTCGGACAGGCCCTTGGCGGTGAAGACCGGGGAGATGTTGCCGAAATACATGAAGGGGCTGTAGAGCAGCATGTCCACGGTGCCCCGGCGCAGGGCCTCGCCCTGGTCGAAGGTCTGGATGACCTCCGGTCCGCCGATCCAGTTGATCTTCAGGCGGCCGCCGGACTTCTGCTCGATCAGCTTGATCAACAGCGGCAGGCCCAGGTTGTGGGGGTGATCCTTGGGGAAGGCGGTGATGGCCCTGAGTTGATAGGTGTCCTTGGCCCAGCCGGGACCGGCGGCCAGGGGCGACAACGCCACCAGCGCCGCCACCAGCATCAGACCGGCGCGCTTCAGCCATCCGTGCAGTCTGCTTTTCGCCACCATCTGCCTTCTCCTTCTCCTTGGCTCGAGTTGGGTGCCGACGGTCCCCGATGGCCCGCCGCGCGGGGCTTTTCCCAAGAAACTCGCCGAAACGTGGTGAAGGTTGCGCGCATCCATGGTGACGAAACCAGTTGTTGAATCTCGCGGTTGGATGCGGTGGTCGCCGGGGGAGAGCTGGAGATGACGTACCGGGGGAGGTGGGCGCCAACCACGCAACTGAGGTCCGGGGTTGCGGAACGGACTGACATTCGCCAACCTTGTAGATAATTAGTAATTAGTTTATAGATTAACTAAAGCCGGCGTGTCAAGCCCCACTCCGGCGGGCGGGCCATCCGGCCCCGCGGCCGGACAGCGTCCAGCGGCTTCGGCTTCCCTCGCATCCTTATTTAAACAGGCCGTCCTGAGGTCGCGCGCGCTGCTGGCGGGGGCGGCCCCGGACCCGGGGGCGAGACGCTTCAGCCTAGCACGGACAACGCCCAGAAATAGCGCCAAAAATTATTTTCCCGCCCCCGGGCCTGGCCGAAAGGCGGACCCCAGGCTGGTAAATGTGCGGGCCGCGCGAAAAAACTTGACACTCATAAAATAAAGCACTAAATAGTTAACATATTAATCATCCCCGGATGACGAGGAGACCATACATGGAACTCAAGGACAAATTGGTCGGAATCATTGGGGCGGCCCAGGTGGACGACAGCCCTGCCACGCTGGCGGCCTATTCCCGCGACCACAGCCTGGTCGATTGCCAGGGCCTGGCGGACGCGGTGGTCTGGCCGGACAGCGCCGAGCAGGTGCAGAAGGTTATCCAGTTGGCCAACGAGCTGAAAATTCCGGTGATCCCGGTCAGCTCCGAGCAGCACTTCCACGGCAGCACCCTGCCCAAGATGGGCGGGGTCATCATGGATATGCGCCGGATGAACCGCGTCCTGGACGTGGACCTGCCCGACCGTCTGTTCCGAATCGAGCCCGGCCTCACCTGGGCCCAGGCCCAGGCCGAGACCGAGAAGCTGGGCCAGCGCATGGTGATGCCGCTGTTGCCCCTGGCCAGCGGCTCGGTCGTGGCCAGCCTCCTGGAGCGCGAGCCCCCCACCAACCCCCGCTTCGAGTACGGCGAGCCCATGACCTCCAACGAGGTGATCTGGGGCTCGGGCATGCGCTTCCGCACCGGTTCGGCCAGCGCCCCGGGCTTCCCGGAAAAGGCCGACTCCAAGGGCGGCAACCCCGAGGGTCCCGGCACCAACTGGTACCGCTTCCTGCAGGGGGCCGAGGGCACCATGGGCGTGGTGACCTGGTCCATCGTCAAGTTCGAATACCTGCCGGTGCTGGACAAGACCTACTTCATCACCTTCGACCAGATGGCCCAGGCCATCGAGCCGCTTTATCAGATGCAGCGGCGCATGATCGGCAACGAGTGCTTCCTGCTCAACCGCCAGGTGGGCGCGTTGATCTTCAACGACGGCCAGCCCGGCGGCTACGAGGCCCTGAAGCGCCAGTTGCCACCCTGGTTCGTGGTGATGGTGCTCTCCGGCCCGCCGCGGATGCCGGAGAAGAAGCTGGCCTACGAGAAGGCCGCCATGGACGAGATCGCCGCCTCCCTGCCCCAGGTCCAGCGCATCGACGAGTCCCTGGCCGGGGCGCCCGGCCTGGAGCGCCGCCTGCCCGGCATGCTGCGCAAGCCCTGGCCGGCCGAGCGCGCCTATTGGAAGCACGCGCTCAAGGGCGGCTGCGAGGACCTGATGTGCATCGCCAAGATGGAGCAGGCCCCGGCTTTCACCCAGACCGTGATGGAGACCGCCGGCCTGCACGGCTATGACGTCAACGAGCTGGGCGTCTATCTCCAGCCCATCGAGCAGGGCCGCGCCTGCCACCTGGAGTTCCAGTTCTACTACGACCCGGCCGACCCGGCCGCCAAGGCCCGGATCAAGGCCCTGTACCTGGACGCGGGCCAGAAACTCTTCAAGCAGGGGGCCTTCTTCTCGCGGCCCTACACCTTGCTGTCGCCCATGGTGTACGAGCACGCCCGGGGCTACACCAACACCATCACCAAGGTGAAGGAGGTGTTGGACCCCAATTACATCATGTGCCCCGGCAACGTCTGTTTCTAAAGGAGGCGGCGAAATGATCGTTTCAGGGTCGCTGGAACTCAAGGATTACATGTACGAGATGCGGCGCTGCATGCGCTGCGCCAGCTGCAAATGGCTGGACCACATCTACATGCCGGACAACCGCTTCGTCTACCGTTGCCCGAGCTACGCCAAGTACTACTACTCCAAGGTGGCCTATGGCCGTCTGAAGCTGGGCCTGGCCCTGTGCGAGAACCGCCTGGAAGACACCCCGGGCATGAAGGACATGGTCTTCCAGTGCCTGATGTGCGGGGCCTGCGATTCGGGCTGCAAGCGCAACCTGGACCTGGAGATCATGAACTCCCTGGAGGCCCTGCGCGGCCACATGGTGGCGGGCGGGCGCTATCCCGAGGCCCATCAGCGGGTGATCGACCACGTGGCCAAGAGCCACAACAAGTTCGGCGCGCCCCACAAGGACCGCGCCGCCTGGGGTCCGGTCAACGCCCAGGCCAAGAGCGACACCGTCTACTTCGCCGGTTGCGGGGCCTCCTACCAGGACAAGAACCTGGCCCAGGCCAGCGACAAGATCCTGGGCCAGCTGGGCGGCTACATGCTCCTGCTCGGCGAGCAGTGCTGCGGCCATCCGTTGTTCGCCATGGGTCACTTCGACGCCTTCCGCCAGCAGATGGAGACCAATCTGGAGGCCATGAAGGCCACCGGGGCCAAGCGCCTGGTGACCGCCTGCGCCGAGTGCTACAAGACCTGGAAGGTCGACTATCCCCGCCTGATGAAGATGAGCACCAAGGACTTGCCCTTCGAGGTGGTGCACATCACCGAGCTGGTGGCGCCGGCGGTGGCCAGCGGCCAGATCAAGTTCAACGGCCGGGTGGATATGAAGCTGGCCTGGCACGACCCCTGTAACCTGGGCCGCATGTCCGAGCCCTACACCCACTGGGAGGGCGATCGCGGCCAGTGGGGCTGCCTGGAGCCCGGCCAGGGCTTCGCGGCCAAGGAGTTCAACCGCGGCACCGCCGGCGTCTACGAGGCCCCGCGCGACATCCTGGCCGCCATCCCCGGGGTGGAGGTCCTGGAGCTCAAGCGCCACCACGAGTTCTCCTGGTGCTGCGGCGGCCACGGCGGCGCGCCGGAGGCCTATCCCGAGCTGGCGGCCTATGCGGTGAGCGAGCGCCTGGAAGAGGTCAAGGACGCCGGGGCCGAGGCCGTGGTCAGCGCCTGCCCCTACTGCAAGCAGCAGTTCCAGGACGGCTTCAAGGACCGCGACCACAAAGTGCCGGTCTTTGACATCACCGAGCTCATCGCCCAGGCCCTGTAGCCAGAGAAAGGATGCGGCTCATGCCGAAAGTCACGGAAAAGGTTTCCCAGGCGGCCTATAACGCCTTGGCCAATATCGTGGGCCCGGAGTGGGTCACCGACGACGCCTCCATCACCGAAAGCTACGTCAAGGGCGGCGAGATCCACGACTGCATCTACCAGCGCGGCCAGCAGCCTCCGGGCGTGGTGGTGATGCCCAAGAACACCGACGAGGTGCAGAAGATCGTCAAGGTCTGCTTCCGCTACCACCTGCCCTACACCCCCATCGGCGCCTTCTGGGGCGTGCACTGCGGCGGCAAGGTGCCCTTCCACGTCTCCATCGACCTGTCGCGCATGCGGGGGTTGGACTGGGACGAGAAGCACATGGTGGCCATCGTGGAGCCGGGCCTGATCCACTCGCCCCTGCAGGCCGAGGCCCAGGAGCGCGGGCTCTACACCATGACCCCCGGCGGCGGCTCCCAGGCCGCGGTCATCGGCAACATGCTGACCTGCAACTACTCGCCCCTGAACTATCGCCTGGGCCTGGCCACCCGCCGCATCCTGGGCGTGGAGTGGGTCCTGCCCGATGGCGAGGTGATCCGCCTGGGCTCCTTGTCCAACTCCGACGACCCCTACTGGGGCGAGGGCCCCGGCCCGGACCTGCGCGGCCTGCTGCGCGGCTACCTGGGCTGGTGGGGCAAGGTGGGCATCATCACCAAGATGGCCATCAAGATGCATCCCCTGTTCCTGCCCGAGCGCATGAAGCCGGTGGAGCGGGGCATGATGAGCACCCTGGAGTTCCCCGACAACCGCATCAAGTGGTACAACTTCCGCATGCCCAGCGAAGAGGCCATGCGCAAGGCCATGCGCGAGATCTCCCGCTGCGAGATCGGCGCGGCGGTGATGCGCGTGCCCACCATCTGGCGCTATCGCGGCAAGTCGGTCAGCCGCGAGGATTTCTGGAGCAAGTGGGGTCCGGACGAGCAGAAGATCCGCGACGGCCGCGCCACCTCCTCGGTCTGCCGCGTGCTCCTGATCGGCTACACCAGCGAGGCCCAGCTCAAGTATGAGGAAGAGATCCTCATGGAGATCATGACCGAGCTGGGCGCGGACCTGGGCCGCACCAAGCAGTCGGACCAGTCCTGGATCAAGAACGCCGATTCGGCCGGCATGTGGTGGCCCGCCGGCGGCTACGTCTCGGTGGAGTTCGTGGTCGAGACCCTGGAGCACTCCTTCGCCCGCGGCAAGACCCTGCTCAAGGAGAAGGAAGCCAAGTTCACCCCGCCCCTGGTGGACGAGTACGGCGAGGAGGGCTGGATCCAGATGACCGACATGGGTCACACCAGCTACTTCGAGTTCCTGATCCAGTGGGACCCGGAGCACCCCCTGGGCAAGTACAAGTCCGGCGAGTACAAGGCCTGGGAGCACTGGGTGGCCAGCCAGCGCACCGCCATCGACCACGGCCAGTACACCGCCAACATCGGCTCTCTCAGCGTCATGGGCCTCACCGGCCCGGCCTTTGGCCCCAACTACGGCGAGATCTACGACAAGGTGCGCCAGGCGGTGGATCCCAAGGACATCTCCAACCCGCCGCTGGACCTGCACGACCGCGTGATCGAGGAGTTCGCCCCGCAGTGGATGGAGGAGTACGACTTCAAGCCCTGGACCGAGCTGATGCACGGGGGCCAGGAGTGGTGGAAGGTGCTCACCAGCCGCGGCTACAAGTGGCGCGACGTCCTGCCCGAGTGGTACTGGGACCGCGACGACAAGGAAATCGGCTAGTCCATTAGGACCTGGCCTCAACCCATCCGCCCGCCGGCCGGGACCCTCCCGGCCGGCGGGCCCTCCGGCGGCCGGGCGATGACATGCCAGAAATCCTCCTGATAGACACCAACACCACGCCGTTCAACGAAGCCTTTCCGGTCTACCCCATCGGCCTGGATTATCTCCAGGGGGCGCTGGACCAGGCCGGCCTGGGGCCGGTGGAGGTCCTGGACCTGATCCGGGCCGGCGGTCCCCTGGGCCGCGAGGCCCTGAGCCAGCGCGGCGGGCGCAGCCTGGACCTGATCCGGCAAAAGCTGGGCCAGAAGCCCTGGGACCTGGTGGGTCTGAGCCTGCGCAACCTGGACTCCACCTACCCGGTCCTGGCCGGCCCGGCCGAACTGCACTACTACCTGCCCCAGCTCAGCCAATACCTGGATTGCGTGGCCACCCACGCCGACCCCCGCACCCGGGTGGTCCTGGGCGGCACCGGGTTCTCCATCATGCCCGAGGCCTTCCTGGCCGGACGGCCCGCCACCTGGCACGGCATCGTGGGGCCGGGAGAGAGCGCATTGGTGGAGCTGGCCCAGGGCGTCCTGGCCGGCCAGGACCAGCCGCGCCTGATCAGGGCCAACGGCCGGGACACGGCCATTGGCCGTTTGCAGAACCGGGCGCTTCTGCGGGCCTACCTGGACCTGCCCCAGGGCGAGGGCTCCTTTGGCCTGCGCACCAAGACCGGCTGCGGCCAGGCCTGCGGCTATTGCCCCTATCCGCTCATCAACGGCCCCAGACAGAACCTCAAGGACCCGGCCCTGGTGGTGGAGGAGCTGCAACTCCTGGCCGAGGTCCACGCCAGCCATCCCACCCGGCCGCCCCTGCGCTTCATGTTCGCCGACGACATCTTCAACCGCCCCCTGGACCACGCCAAGGCCATCCTCAAGGCCCTGCTGGCGGCCGGCATCCGGCCGGACTCCTGGCACGCCTACCTGGACCCCAGCGGCCTGGACCGGGAGTTCTTCGAGCTGGCCCTGGCCAGCGGCGGCTGGAGCCGTCCCGGACCCGAGGACCTGGACGGGCGGGTGATGTTTTTCCCCTTTGACGTGGAGAGCGGCTCGGACCGCATTTTGGCCAAGCTGGGCAAGCCCTACCGGGCCAGGGACATCCTGGCCGGGGTGGAGGCCTGGCGCACGGTCAGCGAGGCGGCGGTGGCGCGGGGCGAGCTGGTCGCCGCCGGCCTGGGCTTCCATCTGCTCCTGGGCTATCCCGGCGAGGACGAGGAGAGCATCGCCGAGACCTGCCGCCTGGTCAACCAGGCCCGGCCGGACCAGGTGGCGGTGCAACTGGCGGTGCGGGTCTATCCCGGCACCCCCTTGGCCCGCCAGACCAGGGGCCAGCTCTGGCAGCGCGAGGAAGACCTGCACCGGCCGGTCTTCGCGCCCATCGACGAGGATCAGATCATGACCTGGCTGCGCCGGCACCTGGACGCGGCCTATGACCGTCTGGCCCGCAAGGGCAACATGCTGCTCATCGGCCGGGGCGACTAGGCCAGCCAACGCCTCGGAACCAAGCAAAGGGGATCATTATGGATTTTGACCTGAGCGAGGAGCACCGCCTGATCCAGGAGACGGCCTATCGTTTCGCCATTGGCGAGATCGCGCCCCAGGCCAAGGAATGCGACCGGGCCGAGAAATATCCCCGGGAAATCGTGCGCCAGGCCGCGGAGCTGGGCTTCGTGGGCCCCACCATTCCCGAGGAATACGGCGGCGCGGGTTATGGCTTTTTCGAGCATTCCCTGATCGTGGAGCAGATGGCCCGGGTGGACCTGGGCATCACCCAGGCCATCGAATCGGCCGCCTTTGGCTCGCAGAACATCGTCTTCTTCGGGACCGAGGAGCAGAAGCAGAAGCACCTGCCCCCCCTGGCGGCCGGGGAGATGATCGCGGCCGGGGCCTACACCGAGCCCGACGCCGGCACCGACATCGCGGCGGCCCGCACCAAGGCGGTGCGCGAGGGCGAGGAATGGGTCATCACCGGCAACAAGATGTTCATCACCAACGGCACGGTCTGCGATTTCATGGCCGTCTTCTGCCTGACCGACCCGGCTGCGGCCTCGCCCTATGAGCGCCACAGCCTGATCCTGGTGGAGTCCGGCCTGCCGGGCCTGACCGCCACCCCGATCAAGGGCAAGATGGGCCTGCGGGCCAGCGACACCGCCGAGGTGGCCTTCGAAGGGGTCCGGGTGCCGGCGGCTAACCTGATCGGCAAGCAGGGGCAGGGCTTCAAGCAGTTGATGCACTTTTTCGACGCCACCCGCACCGTGGTGGCCTCCCAGGGCGTGGGCCTGGCCCAGGGCGCCCTGGACCTGGCCCTCGCCTACGCCAAGGAGCGCATCACCTTCGGCCGGCCCCTGATCAACAACCAGGCGATCCAGTTCACCCTGGCCGAGATGGCCACCCGGATCGAGATGGCCCGGATGGCCACCTACCGCGCGGCCTGGCTGGTGGACCAGGGCCGGCCCAGCGCCAAGCTCAACTCCATGGCCAAGTACTACGCCGGGGAGACGGCGGTCTGGGTCTGCGACCAGGCCCTGCAACTGCACGGCGGCTACGGCTACATCGACGAGTACGACATCCAGCGTTTCTACCGCGACGCCAAGATCCTGGAGATCTACGAGGGCACCAAGGAGGCGGAGAAGATGGTCATCGCCAAGCGGACCATCTAGGCCGGGGGCTGGGGGAGGGTCGCGCCGGCGGGATATCGTTCATCATAATGAACACAATCCCGGAGCGTGGCTCCCAGGCGTCAAGCCAGCCCCCAGTAAGTGGCCGTCCGGTCAAGCAGTTGTAATTTTTTGTTTCCTCCTTGATAGCTGTATGTTAGCTTTAAGGTGCCCAGCCGGGACACCCAGTCCGATGGAAGGCGAGAACGAGCATGGCCAAACAAAACATAGAGCTTATAGTGAACGGGGACCGCTACACGGTGGCGGTGGACCCCTGGCGGACCTTGGCCGAGGTCCTGCGCGAGGAGCTTAACCTCACCGGCACCAAGGTGGGCTGCAACCAGGGCGACTGCGGGGCCTGCACCGTGATCATGGACGGCCGCTCGGTCAGCTCCTGCCTGACCCTGGCGGTGGAGGCCCATCAGCGACAGATCACCACCATCGAGGGCCTGGCCCCCAGCCGCACCCAGTTGCACCCCATCCAGGAGGCCTTCGTGGAGGCCCAGGCGGTGCAGTGCGGCTTCTGCACCTCGGGCATGATCATGAGCGCCAAGAACCTGCTGGACCACAACCCGCACCCGACGGAGGAGGAGATCCGGGCCGGCCTTTCCGGCAACCTCTGCCGCTGCACCGGCTACGTCAAGATCGTGGAGGCCATCGACCTGGCCGCCAAGAAGCTGGACCCCGCCGGGGCCAAGGAGGCTTAAGCCATGTCGTTGGCCCACTTCGAGGTTCACCAGCCCACCAGCCTGGCCCAGGCCCTGGACCTGCTCAGCGCCCACCGCGCCGACGCCCGGGTCCTCTGCGGTGGCACCGACCTGGTGCCCAAGCTCAAGGCCGGGGTCATCGCCATCGGTCACCTGATCTCCCTCAAGCGGGTGCCGGAGCTGGATCACGTCAGTTTCAGCCCGGACCAGGGCCTGGTCATCGGTGGCGCGGCCCGGCTTTCCGACGTGGCCGAGGCCCCGGGCGTGGCCGAGAACTACCCTGGCCTGGCCCACGCCTGCTCGGTGATGGCCACCACCCAGATCCGCCACATGGGCACCGTGGCCGGCAACATCGCCAACGCCGCGCCCAGCGGCGACACCGCCGCGCCCTTGCTGGTGCACGACGCGGTGATCAACGTGGTGGGTCCCGGCGGCCGCCGCTCCATCCCGTTGGCCGATTTCTTCGCCGGCCCCGGGGCCTCGGTGCTGGACAGCCTGGAGATCATCGAGACCATCACCGCACCCGCGCCGCAAAAGCCTTGCGGCTCCCAATACCTGCGCCTCTCGGCCCGCAGCCTGGTGGATATCGCGGCGGTGGGCGTGGCCGCACTGATCGCCTTGGATGGCGCGGGCCGGGTGAACCGCTGCCGCCTGGCCATGGCCGCGGTGGCCCCCACCCCCCGGCGCTGCCCCGAGGCCGAGGCCCTGCTGGAGGGTAAGACGCCCGACGCCGGCCTCATCGCCGCCGCCGCCCAGGCCCTGTCCGCCGCCTCCTGCCCCATCGATGACGTGCGCTCCAGCGCCGCCTATCGCCAACAGATGGTGGGGGTGCTGGCCCGGCGAGCGCTCGAACATAGCCTGAAGCTGGCCCAAGGAGGTGCCCAGTGAAAACCAACCCCAAGCTCATCGGCCAGAGCGTTCCCCGGCTGGACGCCCCCCAGAAGGTGACCGGCCAGGCCATCTACACCGACGACATCAAGCTGCCTGGGATGCTCTATTGTAAGATGCTGACCAGCCCGCTGCCCCACGCCCGCATCAAGCGCATCGACGTCTCCAAGGCCAGGGCCCTGCCCGGGGTCAAGGACGTGATCATCGGCGAGGACACCCCCAAGGTCAAGTACGGCAACTGGCGGCTGGTGCCCGAAAGCCAGGACGAGCTGCCCCTGGCGGTGGACAAGGTCCGCTTCGTGGGCGACGAGGTGGCGGCCGTGGCCGCCCTGGACCCGGAGATCGCCGAGAAGGCCATCAGCCTGATCGAGGTGGAGTACGAGGAGCTGCCGGCCCTCTACACCGTGGAGGATTCCATCGCCGATGGCGCGCCCCTGATCCACGAAGAGAGCAAGGGCAACGTCAGCCTGGTGCGCAAGATCAACTACGGCGACGTGGACGGGTCCTTTGCCAGCGCCCACTACGTGCGCGAGGACACCTTCCGGGTCCACGCCGTGCAGCACGCCTACATGGAGCCCTGCGCCAGCATCGCCGCCCCGGACGAGGGCGGGCGGGTCACCCTCTGGACCAGCACCCAGACCCCTTACATCGTGCAGTGCCTGCTGGCCAGCACCCTGGGCATCCCCGAAAACCACGTGCGGGTGATGAAGGTGGCGGTGGGCGGCGGCTTTGGCGGCAAGATGGAGCTGCGGCCCTGGGAGTTCTGCTGCGCCTTCATGGCCCTGCGCACCGGCCGGCCGGTGAAGTTCCTCTGGAGCCGCAAGGAGGACCTGTCCTTCGGCCGCCGCCGCCACGGCATGACGCTTTATTCCAAAATCGCCTTTGCCAAGGACGGCAAGCTCATCGCCAAGGACTTCCAGGTGCTCCTGGATGGCGGGGCCTACAACGCCATGGGACCCACCGCGACCTTCCTCTGCGGCACCTTCGGCAACATGGCCTACCGCCTGCCGGCCTATCGCTACTTCGGCCGCCACGTCTACACCAACAAGCCCCCGGCCTCGGCCATGCGCGGCTTTGGCGCGCCCCAGGCCTATTTCGCCATGGAGAGCCAGTTCAGCATGGCGGCCGAGGAAATGGGATTCGACCCCATCGACCTGCGCATCATCAACGCCATGGAAGAGGGTGACGTCATCCCCGAAGTGGCCACCGTCTCCACCTGCGGCTTCAAGGAGAGCCTGGAGAAGGTCCGCGAACTCAGCGGCTGGGACGAGAAGCGCAAGAACAGGCAGCCCGGCCACGGCCTGGGCATCAGCGCCTACAGCTTCATCAGTGGCGGCGTCTTCAACTGGTTCAACACCAAGTACAACTTCAGCGCCGCCGAGGTGCGGGTCTATGACGACGGCACCGCCCATTTGTTCAGCATGGCCTGCGACATCGGCCAGGGCCCGGACACGGTGCTCAGGCAAATCCTGGCCGCCGACCTGGGGCTGAGCATCGACAAGGTGCGCCTGACCGCCATGGACACCGCCCAGACCCCCAAGGCCGACCTGGGCTCCTGGGGCAGCCGGGTCACCCTGATGAACGGCAACGCCATCCTGGAGGCCACCAAGAAGATCAAGGAGATGCTGATCCCGGTCCTTTTCGCCGAGTTCGATCTCAACCAGATCCAGGACCTGGCCTTCGAGGACGACCACATCTTCGTGAAATCCAACCCCAAGAAGCGGATGAGCTTCGCCCAGGCGGTGTACAAGGCCCTGCGCGGCCGGCGGGGCGAGCCCCTGGTGGCCCAGGGCTACTACACCCCGCGCAACAAGGGCCTGGTCAGCCCGGCCTTCTCCTTCGGGGCCCAGGTGGCCGAGGTCACCGTGGACCAGGACACCGGCCTGGTCAAGGTGGACAAGATCTACACCGCCCATGACTGCGGCGTGCCGATCAACAAGAAGGCGGTGGAGGGGCAGCTGGAGGGCGCCATCCAGATGGGCCTGGGCTACACCCTGTCCGAGCAATTCGTGATGAAGGACGGCCGCACCCTGAACAGCACCTTCCTGGACTACAAGGTGCCCACCGCCCTGGACATGCCGCCCAGCGAGTCGGTGGAGGTGGAGACCTACGAGCCCGAGGGTCCCTTCGGGGCCAAGGAGGCTGGCGAGGGCCTGGCCATCCCCACCGCCGCGGCCATCGGCCACGCGGTCTACGAGGCCACCGGCTATCGCTGCAAGGACCTGCCCATCACGCCCGAGAAGGTCCTGCGCGGCCTGGGCAAGCTGAAGTGATCCGCTTCCAGGAGGCCGGTCCGGATCGCCGGGCCGGCCTCCCGGCCACTATCCTGATTTAGCGAGGGGGAGCCTATGGCCGTGGTTGATCCCGCAACGCCCTGGGAGCGCCTGCCCGCGATCCTGGCCCCGCCGCCAGTCCCCCCCGAAGCGGCCCAGCCCGCCCGCCTCTCGCCGCCCGCCCCGGCTCTGCCCCGGCGCGGGCGGTGGTGTCTCGGGCCTCCGGAGCGGGGCCGCGCCCGACGCGGGGACCTGGACCCGGATCGGGATTCAGATGGTTTGACGTAACCTAAGCCGCTTAGTATATTAAATGAATTTCAACCGTTCGCGGGCGCGTGCAATGGACAACGGCGGGTACAAAAGCAACCTGAGTCTCAACGAGAAGCTCCTGATGGGAGTGATCCGGGTGGCCGAGGATTTCAAGAAGCAGTCCTCGGCCATCTTCAAGAATTATGGTCTGACCTTCGCCCAGTACAACGTGCTCAGGGTGCTGAACTCCTCCAAGGACGGGGTCAACACCGTGACCAACGTGGGCAAGATCATGCTGGTCACCGGGGCCAACATGACCGGCCTGGCCAAGCGCCTGGAGCGCGACGGCTACCTGATCCGCAAGCGCCACCCCCAGGACGAGCGGGTCACCCTGCTGGAAATCTCGCCCAAGGGCAAGCAGGCCCTGTTGAACATCGAGCGGGAGAAGGAAGAAAACCTCCGGCGCTACGTGGGCCAGTTCAGCGACGGCGAGAAGCGGGCCATCCTGGGCCAGCTCAAGGACATGGTGGCCCACAAGCAGGACGAAGCGGCTGGCCAGTAAGACCGCCTGGTTCGCCGGCAAGATGACTTGCTACCGTAGCTCAAGCTAAAGGGCGGGTGGTCATGCGGGCCTGCAAGATTTTCGTCGCACTGTTGCTGATGGCGGTGTGGCTGCTGGGGGCGGGCGCGGCCTGGGCCGCTTCCGAATTCGAGGGCTCGGGCGACGACCCGACCCTGCCCCAACGCCCCCCCCAATCCTATTACGTCCCCGACCAGGACGAACTCCAGCCCCTGCCCGCCCAGCCCCCGGCCAACAGCTTTTGGGGCCGCCTGCGGCAGGCCCTCACCGGTTCCGGCCAACTGGACCCGGGGCGCGACGACCCCCAGCACGACCCCAACCTGGACCAGGGACCCTAGGCCGGAGCGGCCGGCGAAAGCTCGTTCAAGCTGTCGCGCGGCGCTCAAGATGCCTGGGCGCGGGAGCCCCGCGCGGCACGGCATGTGGCCAGGTCCGAAAAGTCGTATTTTATTTGCAGACCCAGACCGGGACGGCTTATGCTATCTGATTAGGATATCACCTGATTTATCCCGCTGCGGCGGGCCCCACCAGCAGAGGAGGACTCATGCCCGAATTCATGGACCCCTTCACCGGAATGACCCCCGGTCGCAAACTGACCGCGCGCGAGCTGTGCCGCGCCCTGCGCATGTCGCTTTCGGCCGAGCAGGAGGCCATCAACCTGTATGAGGCCCTGGCCGACGCCACCGACAACAAGCTGGCCAAGAAGGTTCTCCAGGACATCGCCGACGAGGAGCGCGAGCACGCCGGCGAGTTCCTGCGCCTGATCAACATCCTCCTGCCCGACGAGGCCGGCTTCCTGGCCCACGGCGCCAAGGAGGTGGACGAGATGGTGGAGGAGCTGAAGCCCAAAAAGGCCGCCAAGGCGCCCGCCGCCAAGAAGGCGGCAGCCAAGAAAGCCGCCAAGTAGCCGAGCCGGCGCGCCCCGTCCCGGGCTGGTCCGGGGCGGGGTGGCCGGTGATCAGGGCCAATTGTCTCAGGCTGTATTCCGCGCGGATGGCGCGAGGTTGGCTGGCCCGATGGCGAGGTGGAGGGGCGGAGGGACGGCGGCGCATTCCGTGGTGGACACGCCGCCGGTTTGGTTCTAGGCTCCGGGTTTCAGGTGGCCGCGCAGCTTGTCTCCGGCGGCCTTGATCTTGTCCATGCCCTTGCGTCCGCCGGCCAGCTTCACCGCCTTGTCGGCCAGGCGCAGGGCGTCGCCGGCCCGGCCCTGGCCCAGGCGCTTCTTGATCTCCGACTCCACCCGGCCGGCGGCGCCATCGCCGCGGGTGCAGATGGCCGGGGCCGAGAGCAGGCGGGTGACCTGGGGACAGGTGCAGAGCGGACACTCGGGATCGGGAGCGTCAAGCTTTTGCAGCACCTCGAAGACGTGCTCGCAGTTGTTGCACTGATAGTCGTAAGTCGGCATCGTGAACCTTCCTTTGGGCCCAATCAGGGGCCATTGCACCCAAAGATAATCATCCCGCGCTAAATCTCCAGCACCGGGCTGGGTTGGTCCTGGCGGGCCACGCAGAGGCCGGCGCGGGACTCCAGGCGGGTCAGGGCTTCCCGGGCCGAGGTCTCGGCCAGCTCCGGGGTGTTGTTCTTTTCCGAGAGATGGGCCAGCACCACCTGGCGCAGCTCCGGGCCGTGGACCGCCGCCAAAAGCTCCGAGCCCTGCTGGTTGGAGAGATGGCCGTGGCGCGAGCGCACCCGCTGCTTGAGCCAGGGCGGGTAGGGGCCGTCGGCCAGCATCTGGGGGTCGTGGTTATGCTCCAGGATCAGGGCCTGGCAGCCGGCCA
>CALERA010000044.1 GCA_937908275.1 uncultured Desulfarculaceae bacterium
ACCACCGAGATCTACACTCTTTCCCTACACGACGCTCTTCCGATCTCCCAGGGCGTCGCGCAGGGCCTGTCCCGTGGAGAAGTAGCCCAACTCGTCCCAGGGGATCTCCGGCGGGGCGAAGGCCCTGAGCTCCAGGGCCTCGCGGCTGGGGCTGGGCCGGCCCTGGGGGCTGATCAGGCGGTAGACGATGAGCACCACCGGGTTGCCGGTGTAGGAGTAGACCCCCACCAGGCCCCGCAGCTCGGCGTTGAGGCCCGTCTCCTCGGCCACCTCCCGCCGCACCGCCCCGGTCAGCTCCTCGCCCCGGTCCACGTGGCCCCCGGGCAGGATCCAGAGGCCGTGGGCCTGGTCGCGCTGGGCCCGGCGCAAGAGCCAGACCCGGCCCTCCGGGTCGGTCACCACGCCGGCCACCGCCACCTTGGGGTCGTGGTAGACCGGCAGGCCGCAGGCGGTGCAATACAGGGGCGGACCGCCGGGTGAGGGCAGGGGACGGGCCAGGACGCCGCCGCAGGCCAGGCAATGCCGGGGCGCGACGTCCTTGGTCATCGGGGCGGGTCCGGGCTGGGGCGGGGCTGCCGGTGCTTGGTCATGGTCACGCAATTGCCCGCCGGGGAGAAGCTCACCTCGTCCATGATGGTCCGCATCAGGAAGACCCCGCGTCCACGCTCGCAGATCAGGTGCTCCTCGCAGGTGGGGTCGGGCAGGGCGCTGACCTGGAAGCCAGGCCCCTGGTCGGCGATGGAGACCCGCAATTCTTCGGCAGTCATTTCCACCTGGACCACCACCATTAGGTTCGCATCCCAGTGGTGGCCATGCTCCATGGCGTTGGTGACCGCCTCCACCAGGGCCAGCTTCAGGTTGTTGTCCAGGTCGTGCGCGCAATAGCCGGTGGAAACCGCCGACTGGGCCACCACCTGAACCACCTCGTGCACCATTTCCCTGCGGCTGGGGGCCGAGATGGTGGTGTGCTGGTGCACGTGCATGCCCTGGGAGAGGCCGTGGGGGGCGGTCCAGGCCACGGACAGGGCCTGCTCCACCACCCGGGCCAGGATGTCCATGCGCAGGGGTTTGGCCAGGAAATTGTCCGCCCCGGCCTTCAGGGCCTGAACCACGATCTCCACCTCGCCATGGCCGCTGATGAGCACCACCGGCAGGCGGGGATTCATGTCCTTGAGCGCCACCAGCAGTTGCAGGCCGTCCAGACGCGGCATCCGCACGTCGCTGAGCACCAGGTCCACCGGGTTCTCGCGGTACAGCTTCAGGGCCTTGGCGCCATCCTCGGCCTGGACCACCTCGTAGCCCAGCTTGACCAGGTGGTGTTTCAGGAGGTCGCGCACCAAATCTTCGTCGTCGACCACCAGGATGCGGCGTTTGCGTCGGGTGGGGTCATTGGGAGGCCAGGTATTGACTTCGCTGCGGTCCACCACCTTTTCCTTTCGCTCCAACCTGGTTCCAACCACCGGGCCGAGCCTGCTCAGAACTCGGTCAGGATGAAGGCCACGTCGTCCGGGAAGTCGGCGTTCACGAAACTATGCAAGTCTTCCCAGATCAATTCGCGCCAGGCTTCCAGGGGCTGCTCACGCTGGGCCTGCAACAGGCTCAAGAGGCGTTCCAGGCCATAGGCCCCGCCCTGGGCGCCCGGAGCCTCGGTGAGGCCGTCGGTGAACAGGACCAGGCGGTCACCGGGTTGCACGGTTTCGCGGACGTCACGATAAGTCGCGGGCAGGTTTTCGTTTTCGAAAACTCCCAGGAACACCGAATCCTGGGCCAGGAGACGGGGCTCTCCTTGACGGGGCAGGAACACCGGGGCGGGATGGCCGGCCAGCGACCAGGTCAGGACTCGTTCGCGGGGATCGTAAAGGGCGGCGAAAGCGGTGACGAAGGAGTCTTCCTGGGTCAGGCGGAGCAGGTCGGCGTTGAGCTTGGCGAAGGCCTCGGCCGGCGAGTTCAATTGCTCCAGGTAGCCTGGCAGCAGGGCCTTGACGATGGAGGCGGTCATGGCCGCGGCCACTCCGTGACCGGAGACATCCGCCATCAGCAGGCCGAACTCGCCGTTGGACAACTCCAGGAAGTCGAAGTAATCCCCACCCACGCTCTGGCAGGGTTGGAAAAGGTAGCTGACCTTGAGCCCGGGGAAGGCCACCGAGCGGGGCAGGAGGAATTGCTGGTAGCGGGCCGCCGTCTCCAGCTCCCGCAGCATCACCTCGTTCTGCCGCCTGGTCTCCAGCATCAGCCGCCTGGCGTTGATGGCGTTCTTGATCTTCAGCGGCAACACCACCTCCAGGTCGTTGGGACCCAGGGGTTTGGTGAAATAGTCGTAGGAGTCCATGGTCAGGGCGCGGGCGATGGACTCGAAGTCATCCAGGGAGCTGTTGACGATGACCGGAATGGTCTGGGCGTCGCCGTGCTCCTGGCGCCAGCGCAGGAAGGCGAAACCGTCCATGTCCGGCATCACCAGGTCCAGGAGGATCAGGTCCACCTCGGGATGGTCGTACACCGCCTCCCGGGCCTCGGCGCCGTTTTGGGCGAAGAGGAAGCGGTAGCCGTGCTTGGCCAGGTGCAGGCGCAACAGTTCACGGTTGAGCCGGGCGTCGTCCACGATGAGGATGACCGGGGCCTGGTTGGCCTCGGTCTCATGGGGCAGGCGCATCAGGCGCTCCTGCCCTGGGCCTCGTTCCAAAGCCCTACGATCAGGGGGGCGATGCGCTCCAGGGGTACGATCCGGTCGACGCCGCCCAGCTGCACCGCCATCTTGGGCATGCCGTAGACGGTGCAGGTCTCCTCGTTCTGGGCCACGGTGAAGCTGCCGCAGTCGTGCAGGTCCTTCATGCCCCGGGCGCCGTCGTCGCCCATGCCGGTCATGATCACCGCCACCGCGTTGGGGCCGGCGCTGCCCACCGCCGAGCGGAACAGGACGTCCACCGAGGGCTTGTGCCGGTTGACTGGCGGGCCGTCCTTGACCCGCACCAGGTAGCCGCCAGCGCCCTTTTCCAGGAGCATGTGCTTGCCTCCGGGGGCGATCAGGCAGGTCCCCGGCGGCAGGGGGCGGCCGTCGGAGCCCTCGGCGATGGTGATCTGCGAACGCTCGTTGAGGCGGTTGGCGAAGGCCAGGGTGAAATGCTCGGGCATGTGCTGCACCACCGCGATGGGCGGGCTGTCGGCGGGCAGCCGGCAGAGCACCTGCTCCAGGGCCACGGTGCCCCCGGTGCTGGCGCCGATGACCATGACCAGGGGGCCGCCGGAGCGGGGCGGCGACTTGGTCAGGGCCACCACCTGGTCCACCTCGATTTTCTTGGGCACCTCCAGCGATTCCACCGAGACCTTGGCCCGACGCACCCGGGCCCCGGCCGCGCCGCGGACCTTTTCCACGATCTCCTGGGCCAGGCTGGGCAGCGCCTCCACCAGGTTCTGGGTGGGCTTGGCCACGAAATCCACCGCGCCCAGTTGCAGGGCCCGCATGGTGGC
>CALERA010000045.1 GCA_937908275.1 uncultured Desulfarculaceae bacterium
CGCGGCTGCATGCGGCTGAAGATCTCCACCGCCATCTGGTCGTCGAGCTTGGCCACCACCGCCCCGGCGGCGTCCGGCCGCATGTTGGCCAGCAGCTTGACCATCTTCTGGATGCGCTCCTCGCGCTTGTCCTGCTCGGCCTTGATCAGCTCCTCCAGGGCGGCCTGCACCTGCTTCAGCTCCTCGATGCGGGCCATGGCGTCGGCCTTGAGCTTCTCCAACTGCTCGCGCTCCTTGACCAGGGCCGCCTCGCGCGCGGCCAGGTCGGCCCGCTTCTGCTCGATGAGCTGGATCAGGCGGGGGTCGAACTGGGTCGGGGCGGCGGGCTCGGCCGGGGCCGGCTCGGCGGCGGGCTCGGCCGGAGGGGCCTCGGCCGGCTTCTCCGGCGCGGCCTCCTGGGCCTGGGCCAGGGCCGGACCGGCCTGGGCGTCGGGGTCCGGGGCCAGGCCCAGCCACAAGGCCCAGGCCAAGGCCAGGACCAGGGCCCCGGCCTTGGCGATCAGGCCCACGCCCAGGGCGGATTCCGGGCGCAACCAGCGCCGCTCGTCGGTCTTGACCCGGCTCATATGGCTTGCCTCCGCGCGAACCGGCCCACCGCCACCTCGTCCAGGAGCTTCTGCTCCAGGGCCAGTTGCTCGCGCTCCCATTGCGCCCGGTGGCGGTCCTTGAGGGTCTCCAGGACCTTGCGCGCCCGGGTGGCCTCGATCAGCTTGGCCCGGGCCTGCTCGGTGTTCAGGCGCAACAGCGGCAGGCGCGACTGCTCGCGCATGGTCTGGAGCCGGATCACGGTGACGTATTCGTTGGCCAGGATGTAGTCTTGGGCCCGGATGCCCCGGGCCTCCTTTTCGGTCAGTTCCTGGCGGGCGCGCTTCAACTCCTCGTTCATCCAGGCGATCTGGCTCTCGCAGTCCTGCTGGGCCTTGAGGTGCTTGGCCAGCTCGTTCAAGGCCAGGTCCTCCAGGTGAAGCCGGTGGTCCAGCACGGTCTGCAGGCGGAAGACGAAGCCCACCCTAGCGCTCCTTCATCAGGGCCATGAGCTGCTCGCGGCTGGCGGCCAGGTTCACGCCCTCGTCCTGGCCCTGGCAGAGGAAGGCGTTGATGCCGTCCATCAGCTTCAGGGCGCGGTCGATCTTGGGGTTGGTGCCCTCGGCGTAGGCCCCGATGTTGATCAGGTCCTCGGCCCGGCGATAGGCGGCCAGGAGCTCGGAAAGCCCCCGGCCGGCGGCGCGCAGTTCGCTGGAGTTGAGCTCGCCGACCAGACGGCTGACCGAGCCCAGGACCTCGATGGCCGGGTAGTGGCCCTGGTCGGCCAGGCGGCGGGTGAGGACCACGTGTCCGTCCAGGATCGAGCGCATGGCGTCGGCCACCGGCTCGGTCACGTCGTCGCCCTCCACCAGCACGGTGTAGATGCCGGTGATGGAGCCGGAGTGCTCGGTGGTGCCGGCCCGCTCCAGCAGACGGGGCAACTGGGCGAAGACGCTGGGGGTGTAGCCCTTGGTGGTGGGCGGCTCGCCGATGGACAGGCCCACCTCGCGCGCGGCCAGGGCGAAGCGGGTCACCGAGTCCATCATCAGCACCACGTCCGCCCCCTGGTCGCGGAAGAACTCGGCGATGGCGGTGGCCAGGTAGGCGGCCCGGATGCGCACCAGGGCCGGCTGGTCGCTGGTGGCCACCACCACCACCGAGCGCTTGAGCCCCTCGGGACCCAGGTCACGCTCGATGAAGTCGCGCACCTCGCGGCCACGCTCGCCGATCAGGCCCACCACGCTGACGTCGGCCGCGGTGTGGCGGGCGACCATGCCCATCAGGGTGCTCTTGCCCACGCCGGAGCCGGAGAAGATGCCCACGCGCTGGCCCTTGCCCAGGGTCAACAGGGCGTTGATCACCCGCACCCCCACGTCCACCGGCTCGGTGATGCGCCGGCGGCTCATGGGCGGGGGGGGATCGCTGTACAGCGGATAAAGGGCGCGGTGGTCGGGGTCGACACGGCCGTCGATGGCCCGGCCCAGGCCGTCCACCACCCGGCCCAAAAGGGCCGGACCCACCCGCACCAGGCCCTCGCTGCCGGCGCTCTCCACCAGGCAGCCGGGGCGCAGACCCCGGGTCTCGGCATAGGGCATCAGCAGCATGCGACCGGCGCGGAAGCCCACCACCTCGCCCAGGGCCGGCTCCGAGCCCTCGATGTGCAGGCGCACCGCCGCGCCCACCGGCAGGGCCAGGCCCTCGGCCTCGGCCACCAGACCCACCACCTGGGTGACGCGCCCCAACTGGCGCAGGGTGTCCACCTGCTCCAGGGCGGCGTGGTAGGCGGCCAGGCGGCTCACTACCATTCCTCCAGGGCCGGCTGGTCGGCCTCGGCCTCCGTGTCGCTCAACGCGTCTAGATCATTGGTTGGCGCGGCCGGCGTCTCGGGAGCCGGGGCGGGGTCGGCGGCGGCGGTGGCCGGGGCTGGCCGACTCAGGGCCTCCTCCAGCAGCGCGTCCACCTCCAGCCCGCCGGCGCGGTGGAAGGCCTCGGTCAGGCTGGCCAGGACCTGCTGGCGGCGGGTGGCCAGGCTGGCGTCCACCTGGGCGCTGGCCGAGTCCACCTGGCAGCCGCCCGGGGCCACCCCGGGGTCGGCCTTGACCTCCAGGTGCTGGAGGTCGTCGAATTCGGCCAGCAACGCGGGGCGCTGCTCCTGGACCTGCCTGAGGTCCTCGGGGCTGACCCGCACCGTCAGGCGCTCGACCTGGTTGAAGCGGGCGATGGCCTCGCGCACCGCCCGGCGCACCAGGCCGGGGTCGGCCGCGGCGGCGCTCAGGAGCACCCGGTCGCAGGCGGCCTGCACCAGGCCCACGATCTCCTCCTCCATCACCGCCAGGATGCCGGCGCGCACCGTGGACAGGATCTTGAGGTCCCGGCCCAGGTTGTCCACCGCGGCCTCGATCCGGGCCCGGGAGGCGGCCCGCCCCTCCTCCTCGCCGGCGGCGTAGCCCTCCTGGTAGCCCTGCTCCCGGGCCTGGTCCCGGATCTGCTGGGCCTGGGCCTGGGCCTGGTCCAACATGGCCTGGGCCTGCTGCTGGGCCGCCTCCAGGGGGTTTTCCACCTCGCGGGGGGAGAACAGGGGCACGAAGCCGGTGCGGGCCACCTCGGCCGCCGTGGCCTGGGGAGCCTGGCGCGGTCCGCCCAGGTCGGGCAGGGTGAAGACCGTCGGCGGGCGGTCGCTGGCGGCCGGCTTAGACAAGCGCGTCCTCGCCGCCCTTGCCGCCGATGACGATCTTGCCTTCCTTTTCCAGGCGGCGGGCCACCTGGATGATCTTCTGCTGGGCCGCCTCCACCTCGCTCAGGCGCACCGGACCCATGACCTCCAGGTCCTCCTGGATCATGGCCGCCGCGCGCTCGGAGACGTTGCCCAGGATCTTGGTCTTGAGCTGGTCGGTGCTGGTCTTCAAGGCCAGGGTCAGGTCCTCGTTGCGCACCTCCTTGAGCAGGGTGCGGATGCCGCGGTCGTCGATGCTCACCAGGTCCTCGAAGACGAACATCAACTGGCGGATCTGCTCGGCCAGGTCGGGGTCGTCCTCCTCCAGGCGGCTGAAGATGTGCTCCTCGGTGGCCTTGTCGCAGTTGTTCAGCAGCTCGGCCACCGCCTCCTCCCCGCCCAGTTGCTTGGCCTCCAGGCCCTCGGTGGACAGGATCTCGCGCTGGAGCACCGAGTCGATCTCCTCCACGATGCCCGGGGGGATCACGTCCAGGTTGGACAGGCGGGATACAACTTCGTACTGGAGGTTCTCGGGGAACTCGCGGATCACCTCGGCGGCCTTGTTCTTGGGCAGGTGGGCCAGGATCACGGCGATGGTCTGGGGGTGCTCGGAGCGGAGGAAGCCGGCCAGGGTCTTGGAGTCCACGTATTTGATGCGCTCAAACGGCACCGGCTCCTTGGCCCGGTCCAGCTCGGCCAGCAAGGCCCGCGCGCCCTCCTCGCCCAGGGCCAGTTGCAGGGCCCGGCGGGCGGTGGCGTCGCCGCCGATCATGGGGCCGATCTCGCTCTTGAGCTTGTCCAGGAACTCGCGCAGCAGCGAGTCGATGATCTCGGGGTTGACCTGGTCCATGTTGCTCATGGCCACGCCCACCCGGCGGATGTCGTCCTGGTCCATGCGCTTGAACATGTCGGCGGTGAACTGCTCGCCCAGGGCCATCATCACCACCGCGGCCCGTTGCGCTCCGCTGAATCTGTCGCTGGCTCCGGCCATGGCCGCGCTCCCGCTTTGGTTTGCCTAGAGACGTGTCCCGGTTGTGGACCCGCGAACCAAATCTTCCGTCATTGCGAGCGCAGCGAAGCAATCTCCCGGATCATGGCAACCAGAGATCGCTTCGTCGCTGGCGCTCCTCGCAGTGGCATCAGCAGGTGGATTCCCGGATCAGCAAGCCTCGCCCGTCGGAGATCAAGCCTGGCGAATCCAGGCCCGCAGCACCGCGGTGGTGCGGTCCGGGTCCTGCATGGCCAGGGCCATGATCTGCTCGCGCAGGCTGGGCTTCTTGGGGCCGCCCTCCTCCAGCAGGCCGTGCTCCTCCAGGGTCAGGCCCTCGGCCCCGCCCGGCAACTCCTCGCCCGGCCCCACCCGGCGGCCCATGGCTCCGGCCGGGCCGGTGGTCACGGTCACCACCTCGCGGGTGCGGGCGGCCAGGTAGTGGCGGATCAGGGGGCGCAGCACCAGGAGGATGAAGGCCAGGCCCAGCACCAGGTTCAGCATCGGCCGGGCGTACTCGCGCAGGTAGTCCTGCCAGCCGCGGCCGGCGGCCACGCCCAGGTCCCCGGCCGAGGCGAAGGCCACGTTGGCCAGGGTCACCTCGTCGCCCCGTCCCTCATTATACCCCACCGCCCGGCGCACGATCTCGGTGAGCTGGCGCATTTCCTCGGCCGAGCGCGGGGTGAAGGTGCGGGTGGACTGGCCGCCCTCGACCTTCTCCTCCTTGTAGGGGCCGTCCACCACCACCGCCACGGTCAGGCGCTTCAGGCCGCCGATGGCCTTGCTGACCTGACGCTGGGTGCGGCTGATCTCGTAGTTGGTGGTCTCGCCCTCGCGGCTGGAGACGCTCTGCTCCTTGCCCTCGTTGGGGGTGGCGTTCTGCTGGGCCAGGTTGAAGCGCTGGTCCGGGCTGCCGGTGGGCGGCTGGCCCTGGGCCTTGCTGCTGTCGCTGTTGCGGCTTTCCGAGCGCACCGCCACCTGGTCGGGGTTGAACAGGTCCTCGGTGGTCTGGGTGCGGGTGAAGTCGATGTCGCTGGCCACGCGCACCACCGCGCGCCCCGGTCCCAGGACCTGCTCCAGCATGGTCTCGACCTTGGCCCGCATCTGCTTTTCGTAGTTGCGCTGATAATCCAACTGGCTGGCGGTCAGGCCGGCGGCGAAGCCGGGGGTGTCGGCCTGCTTCTTGTAGAGCAGGTTGCCCCGGGTGTCCACCACCGTCACCCTTTCGTCGGTCAGGTCCGGCACCGCCGAGGCCACCAGGTTCACCACCCCGGACAACTGGCTGGCGCTCAGGGCCCGGCCCGAGGCCAGGTCCACCACCACCGCGGCCGAGGGCTTCTTCTCCTCCTCCACGAACAGGGAGTCGCGGGGCATGACGATGTGGACCCGGGCCTCGCGCACCTCGGCGAAGCTGGCGATGGTGCGGGCCAGTTCGCCCTCCAGGGCGCGCTGGTAGTTGATCTTCTGCACGAATTCGGTGGTGCCCATGTCCACCTTGTTGAAGACCTCGAAGCCCACGCCCTGACCCCGGGGCAGGCCCTCGCCGGCCAGGGCCAGGCGGGCCTCGTAGATCTGCTCCTCGGGCACCGAGACCGTGCCGCCGTCGCCGGAGAGGCTGTAGGGCACCTTGAGGTCCTTGAGCTTGGCCACCACCTGGGCCGCGTCGCGCTGGCTCAGGCCGGAGAAGAGCACCTTGTATTGGGGCTGATTCACCCACAGCATCAGGGCCACGAACATTCCCACCAGCAAGGCGCCGCCGCCCAACACGGCCAGCTTGCGGCCCATGGGCATCTCGCCCACCGCCTCGCGGATGAACTCCATTCCCTTACCCTTGGCTTGCTCGTCGGCCATGGCTCATTCCCCGTCCGGTCCCTGGCCGCGCCGGCATCCCGGCCCGGCCCGGGACGTTAGAACTGCATGCGGATGACTTCGTGATAGGCGTTGACCAGCTTGGTGCGCACGGCCAGGAGCATCTTGAAGGCCACGTCGGCCTGCTCCACCTGGATCATGGTCTCGTGCAGGGCCTTGCTGCGGCCGGTGGCCAGGTCGTTGATGGACCGGTCGGCCGCCTTCTGCTGGGTCTCCACCGCCTGGACCGAATCCTTCAGGGTGTCGACGAAAGACTTGGGCGCGTTGGCCTTCTGCTGGGCCGACTGGCCGAACTCCAGGGGGGGCGTCAGGGATCCGCCGATGCGCAGGTCAGCCATCATTCACCCCCTAGCGACTGATTTCCAGGGCCTTCAGGGCCATGTTCTTGGTGGCGTTGACCGCCGTGACCGAGGCCTCGTAGGAGCGGCTGGCGTTGATCAGGTCCACCATCTCGGTGACCACCTCCACGTTGGGCAGATCCACGTAGCCGTCCTGGTCCGCGTCGGGGTGGTTGGGATCGTAGACCCGCTTCAGGGGGCTGGGGTCCTTGTCGATCTTCTCCACGTACACGCCCTTGCGGGGGTCGTTGCCCGGGCCGTAGTTGATGGTGTTCTCGTCCATGGCCTGGTCCATGTAGTTGCTGAAGGGCCGGGCCTGGAAGATGGTGATGCGGCGGCGATAGGGGCCGCCCTCGGCGGTGCGGGTGGTGTTGGCGTTGGCCAGGTTCTGGCTGATGATGTTCATCCGGGTGCGCTGGGCGCTGAGCGCGCTGGCGCTGATTTCCATGGAGCTCATGAAGTCCATGTCTTGCC
This sequence comes from uncultured Desulfarculaceae bacterium, assembly GCA_937908275.1. Classification (GTDB taxonomy): domain Bacteria; phylum Desulfobacterota; class Desulfarculia; order Desulfarculales; family Desulfarculaceae; genus JACRDC01. The sequence goes on from CALERA010000045.1 coordinate 6,908, forward strand.
TCCCTTACCGGCTGGCCCCGCCCTCGTTGATGGCGTTCTTCAGTCCGGAATACTTCTTGGTCAAAAGCTGGACCATGGCGTTGAACATGATGTTGTTCTCGGCCAGGCGGCTCATCTCGATGTCCAACTGCACCGGGCCGGTGTCCATGTAGACCGGCCGGGCCTGGTCGAAGGGGCGCTCCGGCTCCAGGGGCAGATGGTTGGGGTGGGTGCGGGCCAGGGGCTCGGGGATCACCCCGCCCTCCAGGGCGGCCCGGAGCTGCTTTTCGAACTCCAGGTTGGTGCCGCGATAGCCGGGGGTGTCCACGTTGGCCAGGTTGCGGCTGATCATCCGCTGGGAAGTGTTGCGCCGGTCCAGGTTGGCCTCGACGAGGTTGCTGGTCTGCTCGATGAGTTTGAATGGACCCATGGTCGCCTCCCTCGGTTTCCGGCGCCCGCGCGCCGACCCTAAGATTAGCAACCATCGTGCCAGTTGCCGGACCAGCCTCCCGCCAAGGTTGTAAGAAGCAAAGGCTAGTTTATTAAGCAGGTTATACTAGACAGGCCCGCCGGATTAACCCAGTCCGGTGGCCGGACTTCCGACACCCGCCAAGGTCTTGACGGAATTGGCTGGGCAACAAGTGCCGCCGGGACCCCGGGCCGGGACGGCAGGTTCGGCCCCCCAGGCAGGACCGCCGCCGGATCGGGAAAGGAGAACGGGGCCGCCCCAGAGGAGCGGCCCCGCCGAAAGTTCATGGAAGTCAGGCTAGTTGACGATGCCCTTCAGGCGCACGTAGTAGATCTTGCCCTGGGCCTGGATGCCGATCTTCTCCTCGAAGGGGCCCTTGGGCAGGTTTTCCGGCCGGGGGCTGACGATCAGGAGCAGCTTGTTGTCCGGCTCGGTCCAGCGCTCCTCGACCTTGAACTTGTCCGCCTCGAACAGGAGCTTTTCCACCGTCAGCTTGTCGGCGCAGGACTTCTGCACCTGGATGGTGCGCTGCACCTCGCCCTGCATGCCCTTGGCCACCCCGCCGAAGTAGACCTCCTGGGGCGAGACCGAGAAGGGACCCTTGATGTCGGCCACCACGTAGAGGCTGATCTTGGACGAGCCCGGCACCACCAGGTAGATGGGGCCGGCGAACTCCATGGGCTCCTTGGCCTTGGCGCTGATGGTCAGGGTGTAGTGGCGGCCGTCGCCGGCCCGGGAGAGCACCGCGTCCAGGTACTCGCTCATGGGGTTCTCCACCCCGGCGATGATGAGCGGCTTGCCCTCCGGATCGCTCAAGCCGGTGGAAACGCTTGGGCTTTGTCCCAGACAGCCCACCAGGTCCAGACGGCGGCCCTTCTCGACCTTGACCCGGCTCTGGGTCTCGCCGATCATGACCAGGGTCACGAAGGGATTGGAGGGGTCGTTGCAGTTGACCACCGCGGTCTTGCGGAAGGCGCCGGTGATGCCGCTGGTGTCCAGGGTCAGATTGATGATGCCCTTGCCGCCGGGCGGAACCACCTTGTCGAATTGGGCCACGGTGCAGCCGCAGGAGGGCGTCACGCTCTCCACCAGCAGGTTCATGGCGCCCTGGTTGCTGAAATGGAACTGGGCGGTGAGGGTCTGCCCCTCCTTGGCGTTGGGGTAGACGATCTCGGTCTGGTCGAAGACGATCTTGGGGCCTTTGCTCGGGGCCGGGGCGGCCAGGGCCGGCAGGCCCCAGACCGTTACGAATATGGCGACCAGCAACCACGCGAGGCGACCGGGCCTGGACATGCGCACCTCCGATGAGGCATGTTTGACAATCCGGGGTTATGATTAGTCCCGACCAGGGAGCTTACCACTTCCACGGGACCTGACAAGAAGCGCCGCGCGAACACCCCCCCGTGGTGGCCGCGCGGGACAGGCGGGATCATGTCGGCTACCAAGTTCAAATATACGCGAATTTTTCTCTGGCGACATCCAGAGGTGCTGGGCGTGAGCGACGGCCGGTTCTGGGGCCACACCGACGTGGGCCTGAGCCGCCAGGGCAAGCTGCAGCTCAAGGCCGTGGCCAGGCACATGAGCCAGGAGAAGCTGACCGCCATCTATTCCAGCGACCTGATCCGGACCCGGCTGGTGGCCGAGGCCGTGGGGCGCAAGCAGTCCCCCCGGCGCAAGGTGGAGCCCCTGCCCGCCCTGCGCGAGCTGAACCTGGGCATCTGGGAGGGCCTGACCTACCGCGAGATCTCCGAGCGCTATCCCATGGAGCTCCAGGCCCGCCAGGACGACCTGCCCGGCTTCCGCATCCTCCAGGGCGAGTCCCTGAACGACGTGGCCGAGCGGGTGATGCCGGCCTTCCTGGAGATCGTGGCCGCCAACCAGGGCGGGGTGGTCTGCGTGGTGGCCCACGCCGGGGTCAACCGGGTCATCCTCACCCGGCTCATGGGCGCGCCCCTGGAGCGCATCTTCCGCCTGGAGCAGCAGTACGCCTGCCTCAACCTGATAGACATCTACGAGGACGGCACCCCGGTCATCAAACGCCTGAACCAGATCGTTCACGATGAGGAATAACCACCCCACCGGACGCGGCCCCTGGCGGGTGCTGCACACCGAATGGTCCAACGGCTGGGGCGGACAGGAGATCCGCATCCTGGAGGAATGCCTGGGCATGGTCGGCCGGGGCCATCTGGTGGAGCTGGCCGGTTGCCCCGAGGGCAAGCTGCGCCAGCGGGCCGAGGCTGCCGGCCTCCGCTTCCATCCCCTGGAAATGCGCGGTCCCTGGGACCTTTTGGCCCTGGGCCGCCTGGTGGGCCTCATCCGCCGTCAAGCCTATGACGTGGTCCACACCCATTCCTCGGTGGACGCCTGGCTGGGGGGCTTCGCCTGCCGCCTGAGCGGCGCGGCCAATGTCCGCACCCGCCACCTCTCGGTGCCGGTGAGCAGGAACCCCCTGAACGTGGTCTATCGCCTGCCCCGCATGGTCTTCACCACCGGCCAGGGCATCCGCCGCCATCTGGTGGAGGACTACGGCCTGCCGGCCGACCGGGTGGTCTCCATCCCCACCGGGGTGGACGTGGAGCGCTTCGTCCCCGCCCCGCCCGACCCGGCCCTGTACGCCGAGCTGGGCATCGCGCCCGGGGCCGCGGTGGTGGCCATGGTGGCGGTGCTGCGCTCCTGGAAGCGGCACGACCTCTTTTGCCAGATGGCCCGCCGGGTCCTGGACCGCCGGCCGGAGACCCGCTTCCTGATCGTGGGCCACGGCCCGGGCTGGGAGCGGGTCAACCGCTATCTGGACGAGATGGACCTGCGCCCGGCGGTGGTCATGACCGGCCACCGTGAGGACGTGCAGCGCCTGCTGCCCCTCTGCTCCATCTGCCTGCTCACCAGCGACAAGGCCGAGGGCGTCAGCCAGGCCCTGTTGCAGCAGATGGCCATGGAGCGCCCGGTCATTGCCGCCGCCGCCGGCGACTCGCCCGAGATCGTGCGCCACGAGCAGACCGGCCTCCTGGTGCCCCCCGGGGAGCTCGATCCCCTGGTGGCCGCCGTGGAGCGCCTGCTGGACGACCCCGGCCTGCGCGCCCGCCTGGGCCAGGCCGGTCGCCAGATGGTCATCAGCGAGTATTCCCGCCAAGTTATGCTGGACGCCACCGAGGCGGCCTACGCCCGGGCCCTGGGGCTGGCCGGATGATCGCCTGGCTGGCCGCCGCCGCCGGCCTGGCCGGTCTGGGCCTCAGCGCCCGCTACCACTGGTGGCGGCCCCGCCAGGCCGGCATCCCGGTGCTGATGTACCACCAGATCACCGCCGACCTGGCCGGCACCCCCCTGCCCAAGCTGCGGGTTGGCCCCGAGCGTTTCGCCGCCCAACTCGACGCCCTGGCCCGCCGGGGCTATCGCACCCTGACCCTGGCCCAGGCCGTGGCCGCGCAAAAAGCCGGCGACGACTCCCCGGCCGTGGTCCTCACCTTTGACGACGGCTTTCTTGATTTTTACACCCAGGCCTGGCCGCTCTTGCGCGAGCGGGGCCTGGTGGCCACCGTCTTCCTGGTCACCGGCCTTATTGGTCAGGAAAACCGCTGGGATTGGGAAAAGGGCCTGCCCCACGAGACCCTGATGGACGCCGCCCAGATCCGCGAACTGGCCGCCGCCGGCATCGAATTCGGCGGCCACACCCACAGCCACGTGGACCTCACCCGCCTGGACGACGCCGCCCTGGCCGCCGAGCTGGCCCAATGCCAGGCCACCCTCCGCGACCTCCTGGGCGCGCCCGCCCCCAGCTTCAGCTACCCCTTTGGCCTGCACGACCCCCGGGTGGCCCAGGCCGCCGCCGCCGCCGGCTTCTCCCTGGCCTGCTCCACCCGCCCCGGACACCTCGGCCCCTCAACCAACCCCCTGGCCATCCCCCGCATCATGATCAAACGCTCCGACGACCCCCTGGACTTCGCCCTCAAACTCACCCGCGCCCGGAGCAGATGGTAGGGGAGAGGTAAGAGGGCGCGGGGGGAACCTTTTTGGTGCCCAAAGAGGTTCTCGTCACCCCAGCCAGCAAAGCTGGCCGGGACCCCCTCCCCCGGGACCCCCCTCCCATAAGGCGCAGGGGGGCTGGCTGGGTCCGAGGGGCGTTGGCAGCGCCTTGGGCCGGGAGAGGTTGACGCGGGATCGGATGGTGACGTCGGGTCAGGGACGCAATATCCTGTAATGTAAGTGCATTGTCATTGCGAGGAGCGAAAGCGACGAAGCAATCTCTCCTTCCCCTACCCCAGAAACAAGCGAGGCGGGGCACCCGGCCCCCGCCCCGCTCGCCAAACCTTGAGCTGGCCTAGCTCATCTTCTCCTTCACCCGGGCCAGGGCCAGGAGCTTGTACTCCTCGGCCTGCACGAACAGGTTCTCGCGCGCGGCCTTGACCTTGGCCACGAACTCCTGGTCCTTGATGCTGGGCACGTTGATGTCCACGCTCAGCATGCAGGCCCTGAGCGCGGCCTCGCCCACCATGGCGCCCACGCCCACGTCGCTGATGGCCATCTTGTTGCCGTACTTGCTAAGCTCGTCGGCCTCCTTGATGATCTCCAGGCAGCACTTGCAGATCTCCAGGGGCACCAGGGTCGCCTTCTGGGCCGCGTCCTCCAGGGCCGCCGCCCGGGCCTTCTTGTCCGCGTCGGTCTCCTTGGGCAGCTTGAAGCAGCCCATGTAGTGATCGAAGGCCGCGATGTCGGCGTTGGTCAGCTCTTTCAGCTTCTCGATCACGCCCATCAGGCGGTCCACCTGGGTCTGGGCCTGGGCGTGGAACTCCTCGTATTTCTTGTTGGCCACGGTCAGGTTGCCCACCATGGCCACCATGCTGGCCGCCAGAGTCGCCACCACGGCCGAAACGTTGCCGCCACCCGGGGTGTGGCTCTTGCTGGCCGCCACCGCGATGAAATCATTCAGGCTCATCCCGTAGATCTTGTCTTCCATGGGATCTTCTCCTTTATGGGTCTGCTGGTGGGGGAACCTCTTTGGGGGCCCAAAAGGATTCGCCGCCACCCCTGCCAGCTTGGCTGGCTGGGGGCCCGGCCCCCACGCCCCCTCCTAAAAAGCCAGGGCTTGAGCGCCCGGCTGTCCCGTGCCTCGATTCGGCCCGCGTTTTTCGGTTTCGCTCCGCGAAACCGAAAAACGCGGGCCGCCATATAAAGTTTTTTGAAGGGGGGTCCGGGGGGAAACTTTGGTTCACCAAAGTTTCCCCCCGTTTTTTCTTACTTGCCCAGGCCTTGCAGGCTGATGGCCTTGAGGACGTTCTGCATGATGATGGTGGTGGTGAGGCTGCCGACGCCGCCGGGCACGGGGGTCATGGCCTTGGCCACTTCCTCCACGTCCGGGGCCACGTCGCCGCAGATGCCCTTGCCGTCGGGGGTGGCGTTGATGCCGGCGTCGATGACCACGGTCCCGGGGGCGATCATTTCCTTCTTGACCAGCCCGGCGAAGCCGGCGGCGGCCACCACGATCTCGCCGTGCTGGCACTCGGCGCCCAGGTCCACGGTCTTGGTGTGGCAGACGGTGATGGTGGCGTCGCGCTTGATCAAAAGGCTGGCCAGGGGGCGGCCCACGGTGTCGCCACGGCCGACCAGGGTGACCTTCTTGCCGCGCAGGTTGATGCCGGCGCGCTCCATCAGGGCGATGCAGGACAGCGGGGTGGCGGGCACCAGGGCCAGGTGCTCCTGGCCGCCCAAGAGGTAGCCGCGGTTGACCGGATGCACGCCGTCCACGTCCTTCTTGGGCGAGATGGCCTCCATCACGACTTCCTTCTGGATGTGCTTGGGCAGGGGCAGCTCCACCAGGATGCCGTGGACGTTGGGGTCCATGTTCCAGCCCTGGATCTGGTTCAGCACCGTCTCCTGGCTGGTGTCGGCGGCCATGACCTTCAGCTCCACCTCGATGCCCAGGTTGGCGCCGACCTTCTCCTTGGACTGGGCGTAGACCACGCTGGCCTCGTCGTCGCCCACCAGCAGCACCGCCAGCTTGGGCTGGATGCCCTTGGCTTTGAAGGCCTCGACGTCCTTGACCAACTCCTCGCGGATCACCTTGGCAATGGGCAGTCCCTTGATAAGCTCCGCCGCCATGCCCCTCTCCTTTCTTGTCAATTGGCAGTAAATGCAATGCCCCGCGGGCGCGGGTGTAAGCGTTCTCTGGGGTGTCTGGGACCCAAGCCCGGGTCGGGCCCGGCGCTTCACAAGACAGCACAAGGGGCGCGGAGTGTCAACGCTTTTCTGCACAATGCTTCACTTGCGGCCGGGTGGGCGGCCTTGACAGAAGGCCGCTGGTGGGCTAGTTAGGGGGGCATAGTCCAAGGCGTTCGGCCCATGGCGCGATTACACCGCTTGGACCCCCCTAGCAGGGGGCCGAGACGGCGCGCGAGCGGAGGAGGTGTGCTCCCCTGTCCTCGTGTGCGCTCGGTCGGACGCCTCGTGTTTTTTCCCCGCTGGGGCTGGTGGCCCGGGGCGCGCTGAATCCCGCCGCCCGGCCCGAGGCCCCGCCAAGCCTTAGGAGAGGATCATGGACCGCAAGCAGGTGACCATCCCCGACCTCTACCAGATGAAGAAAGACGGCAAGAAGATCAGCGTGCTGACCGCCTACGACTACCCCGGCGCGGTGTTGGCCGAGGCCGCCGGGGTGGACGCGGTGCTGGTGGGCGACAGCCTGGGCAACGTGGTGATGGGCCTGGGCAGCACCGTGCCGGTGACCATGGAGGAGATGATCCACCACATCAGGGCCGTGCGCCGGGGGCTCAAGAGCGCCTTCCTGATCGGCGACCTGCCCTTCCTGAGCTACCAGGTCAGCCGCGAGCAGGCGATATTGAACTCCGGCCGCATGTTGAAGGAGGCTGGCTGCGACATGGTCAAGCTGGAGGGCGGGGCGGAGATGGCCGAGACGGTGCGGGCCATCGTGGACGCCGGCATCCCGGTCTGCGCCCACATCGGCCTCACCCCCCAGAGCGTGAGCAAGCTGGGCGGCTACAAGGTGCAGGGCAAGGACCTGGGCACCGCCCAGAAGCTGGTGGACGGGGCCAAGGCCCTGCAAGCGGCCGGGGCGGACATGATCGTCTTCGAGTGCATCCCCAGCGCCCTGGCCCAGGCCATCACCAAAGCCGTGGAGATGGTGACCATCGGCATCGGGGCCGGTCCGGACTGCGATGGCCAGGTGTTGGTTTTCCATGACGTTCTGGGGATGACCACCCGCAAGACCCCCAAGATGGCCAAGCAGTACCTCAACCTGATGGACCTGGCCGGCGCGGCCCTGGGGCAATACGTCTCCGAGGTGCGCGACGGCGGCTTCCCGGGGCCGGAGCACGGCTTCGCCATGGACCCGGCGGTGGTGGCGCAACTGAAGCTGTGAGCCAGCAGGGAGGCGGGATCATGCGCATCACCGTGGTGGGGCCCGGGGCGGTGGGGCTGTTGTTCGCCACCCGCCTGGCCCAGGCCGGGGCGGAGGTTAACCTGCTGGACCACCGGCCGGAGCGGGCCGCGCACCTGGACCAGAACGGGGTGCTCCTGGAGACCCCGGAGGGTGACGAGCTGCACCTGCCGCTGAAGGCCAGCGCCGACCCGGGCCAGGCCCTGGCCGGGACCGACCTGGCCCTGGTCTGCGTCAAGGCCCACCAGACCGCGGGCGTGGCCCAGATCCTGGCCGGTCATCTGCCGGCCCGGGCCCGGGCATTGACCCTGCAAAACGGGGCCGGCAACGTGGAGGCCCTGGTGGCGTCCCTGGGGCCGGCGCGGGTCCTGGGCGGCATCACCAGCGAGGGCTCCACCCTGCTGGGGCCGGGCCTGGTGCGCCACGCCGGCCGGGGCCAGACCCACCTGGGGCCGGCCCAGGGCGAGGTGGACGGCTTCTGCCAGGAGTTGGCGGCCCTGTTCCAGGCGGCCGGCTTCGCCACCGCGGCCGCGGCCGGGGTGCAGAACCTGATCTGGACCAAGCTGGTGGTCAACGTGGGCATCAACGCCCTGACCGCCATCCTGGGGGTGCCCAACGGCCGGCTGCTGGAGCTGCCCTCCGCCCTGGAGCTGCTGGAGGCGGCGGTGGCCGAGGCCCTGCTGGTGGGCCGCGCCCTGGGGGTCGGCTTCCTGCACCCGGACATGCCGGCCCAGGTGCGGGAGGTGGCCCGGCGCACGGCGGTCAACCGCTCCTCCATGCTCCAGGACATGAGCAATCAGCGCCACACCGAGGTGGAGTCCATCAACGGCGCGGTGGTCCGGGCCGGGGCGACCCTGGGCCTGGCCACCCCGGTCAACCAGACCCTCACCCGCCTGGTGCTGGCCCTGGAGCAGGCCGGGCGATAGCCCCAGGGGTGGGTGGATTAGACAAGTCAGTGTAATCAAAGGGCTAGACCCTGGCGGCCCCCGGCGAAATGCCGGGGGCCGCATTGACTTGCCGCCGGGGGCATGCTAGCTTTGTCCCTCAACCCGAAACCGGGCCGGGGAATAGGCGCGCACGGGGGCCATCTCCGGACAACACCCCGATATCAGGCCCCTCCCGCCGAAGCGCGGAGGTGGCTGGCAGCCAAGGGGAGCAACGGCCGAACATGCTGGATCTGATGCGCAAGCACGCGGGGAGCTGGATCATCAAGATCCTGCTCGGGGCCATCGCCGTGGCCTTCGCCCTTTCCTGGGGCGTGAGCTCCTACTATTCCAATAAAGAGGTGGCGGTCACGGTCAACGGCGAGCCCATCACCATGGCCCAGTTCCAGGAGGAGCACGGCCGCATGGTGGAGACCAACCGCCGCCAGTTGGGCGAGCAGTACGACCGGCTGGCCCCCATGCTGGGCCTCAAGGAGCGGGCCCTGAACACCCTGATCGACCGCGCCCTGCTGTTCCAGGCCGCCAACCGCCTGGGCATCAGCGCCAGCGACCAGGAGGTGGCCCAGGTCCTGACCTCTTTCCCGGCCTTCCAGCGGGGCGGCCGCTTCGACAAGGACCAGTACCGCCGGGTGCTGAACGCCAACCGGCTGACGCCCGAGACGTTCGAAAACCTCCAGCGCGGCCAGATCGTCCTCTCCAAGCTCACCACCATGGTGGTGGGCGCGGCCCATATCTCGCCCCTGGAGCTGGAGCAGACCCTGGACGAGGCCCTGGGCAAGGTGCAGGGGGTGTACCTGACCTTCGCCGAGGAGACCTACCGCAAGGGCCTGAGCGCCGGGGCCGAGGAGGTAGAGGCCTATTACCAGGAGCACAAGCGCGACTACATGATCCCGGAAAAGCTCCGGATCTCCTACGTGGTCTTCCCGCTCTCCGCCTACCGCGACCAGGCCCGGGTGACTGACGACGACGTGGCCGAATACTACGAGAGCCAGCGCGGCCAGTACGTGGTGCCCGAGGCGGTCCACGCCCGGCACATCCTGATCGGCGTGGCCGAGAACGCCCCGGCCGAGCAGTTGGCCCAGGCCAAGGCCAAGGCCGAGACGATCCTGGCCGAGGTCAAGGACAAGGGCGGGGATTTCGCCGCCCTGGCCAGGAAGGAATCCCAGGACCCGGGCAGCGCGGCCACCGGCGGCGACCTGGGCTTCATCCAGCGCGACACCGTGGTGCCGGCCTTCGAGCAGGCCGTCTTCGCCCTCCAGCCGGGCCAGGTGGACCTGGTGCAGACCCCTTATGGCTTCCACGTGATCAAGGTGGAGGAGCGGCGCGAGGGCCGGGTGATCCCCCTGGAGGAGGTCAAGGGCGAGCTGCGCAACAAGCTGGAGGAGCAGCAGGCCCGCCAGCAGGCCGAGGCCGCGGCCGAGCGGACCCTGGACCTGCTCACCGCGGGGGGCAAGCTCCAGGACGCGGCGGCCAAGGCCAAAGTCGCGGTGCAGCAGTCGCCGGCCTTCAGCGCCGAGGAGACCATCCCCGGCCTGTCCGGGGTCAAGGGCCTGCACGAGGCCTTCGAGGGCCTGATGCCCGGCCAGGCCGCGCCGGTGGCCTCCTTCGAGGGCGGCAGCCTGGTGGCGGTGCTGGACGAGCGGATACCGGCCCAGGCCAAGCCCATGGGCGAGGTGGAGGCCGAGGTGCGCCTGGCGGTGCTGGGCATGAAGGCCCGGCGCCTGGCCCAGGAGGCGGCCGAGAAGCTCATCGCCGAACTGAAGGCCCAGCCCGACCCGGCCCAGGCCCTGGCCAAGCAGCCCGGCGCGGTCAAGACCGCCTGGCTGACGGCCGAGGACAGCGTGCCCGGCCTGACCACCAGCGCCCCCCTGCTGGAGGTGCTCTTCTCCCGGCCGGACAACGCCCGCCTGGCGGTCAGCCCGGTGCAGATCGGCGATAATTACCTGGTGACCGCCCTGCTGGGCCGCCAGGCTCCCAGCGCCGAGGAAAAGGACCGCCGCCGCGACGAGGTGCGCCAGGCCATGGAAAGGAACATGCAGCGCATCCTGCACGACCGTTTCCTGGCCGACCTGCGGGCCAAGGCCGACATCAAGGTCCTGGCCAAGCTCTAGGCGACGGCGGCGGGCCGCCCCGGGCGGACCGGCCGGGGCGGAGGGGAGACGCGGGTCTGGAAACCATCAGCCTCAACCCCATCGGCTGGGTGCGCTCGGAGCTGAAGACCCGGGCCCAGGCCCCCCACCAGGGCGCGGGCAGCGGGCTCCGGGCGGTGATCGAGCTGCGGCCGGAGCTGGCCCCCGGCCTGGAGGGGCTGACGCCCGGCCAGGCCCTGTGGGTGCTGTTCCATTTCCACCAGGCCGGCGAACCGGTGCTCAAGGTCCATCCCCAGGGCGACGCCTCCCGGCCCCTGACCGGGGTCTTCGCCACCCGGGCCCCCGTGCGTCCCTGCGCCATCGGCCTGAGCCTGGTGCGCCTGGAGGCCATCGCGGGCCACCGCCTGACGGTGCGCGACCTGGAGGCCCTGGACGGCACCCCGGTGCTGGACCTCAAGCCCTACGCCCCCCGCCTGGACACGCCGGACTCCGGAGTCTAGCGCCATGGAAATCAGCCAATACGACGCGGTCACCCATTTCTGGTGTCCCCAGTTGGGCCAGACCCTGCACTTCGGCTATTGCCGCCAGGCCCGCGACGGCCTGCCCTGTCCCCGGGTGGTGGCCTGCTTCAGCCCCCATTTCGAGGTCGAGGCCTTCCTGGCCCAGTGCTACACTCCGGAACAGAGGGCGCGCTTCCTGGCCCCGGCCCCGGGCCGCCTGGAGCGCTTGGAACAGGCCCTGGCCGCCGCCGGCCAGGCCAAGCCGGAGGACGAGGCATGACCCACGTCACGGTGGTGGTGGACAACAACTCCAGCCGCGAAGGCCTGCAGGCCGAATGGGGCCTGGCCCTCTGGCTGGAGCGCGACGGCCATGTGGTCCTCCTGGACACCGGCATGGGTCCGGCCCTGCTGCCCAACCTGGCCGCCCTGGGCCTGCCCGCCTCCCGCATCGAGGGCGTGATCCTGAGCCACGGCCACCACGACCACACCGGGGGCCTGGCGGCCCTGCTCCAGACCATCGGCGGCCGGCCGGTCTGGTGCCATCCCGGGGTCTTCGAGACCCACTGGAAACGGAACTCCGACGGCAGCCTGAGCGACATCGGCCTGCCCCTGGGCTCGCGGGCGGCCTACGAGAAGCTGGGGGCGGAGTTCCACCTGGTCACCACCCCGGCCGAGCCCTGGCCCGGGGTGCACCTGATCGCCCCGATCCCCCGGCTGACCGCCTTCGAGGGCCTGAACCCCAGCCTGCTGACCAACGTCGGCCCGGCCCTGGTGCCCGACCCCCTCTGGGACGACCTGCTGGTGGTGCTGGAGACCGGCGAGGGCCTGGTGGCCATCACCGGCTGCGCCCACGCCGGGGTGGTGAACATCCTCCTGGCGGTGCAGGATTTCCTGGGCGCGGCCCCGGCCTGGTTGATGGGCGGCTTCCACCTGGACCTGGTGCACGAGGGCCAGCGCCGGGCCACCCTGGATCACCTGGGCCTGCTGCGCGAGATCCGGGTGGCGGCTGGCCATTGCACCGGCCCGGTCTCCAGCCGGGCCCTGGCCGCCAGCCTGGGGGTGCGCTTCCAGACCCTGGCCGTCGGCCAGACCTTGGAGTTCTAGCCGGGCGGTGGGTCACGGCGTCCCTTATGTCCAGCGCCAGGCCATCAGCCTGTGTGGCAAGGCCGTACACGGCTGGGCCATGGTGGAGCACGGCGACCGCATCGCCTTGGGGCTCTCCGGGGGCAAGGATTCCCTGAGCCTGCTCTGGCTGCTGGCCGAACGCCGGCGGCGGGTGCCCATCAGCTTCGACCTGGCGGCCATCCACGTGGAGATGGGCTTCCACACCGTGGACCACGCCGCCCTGGCCCGGTTCTGCGCCGGGCTGGGGGTGGAGCTGAAGATCATCGAGACCGACTTCGGCCCCCGGGCCCACACCAGCGAGAACCGCGAGAACAGCCCCTGCTTCTACTGCGCCCTGAACCGCCGGCGCGAGCTTTTCCAGGCCGCCCACGCCCTGGGCTGCCGCAAGCTGGCCTTCGCCCACCACCAGGACGACCTGTTCGAGACCTTCCTGCTCAACCTGCTCTACGCCGGCAATCTCTCCACCATGCTGCCGGTGCAGCCCTTTTTCGGCGGGGAGCTGGTGGTGATCCGCCCCCTGGCCCTGATGAGCGCCGACCTCACCCGGCGTTTCGCCGCCCATCTGGAGTTGCCGGTGCAGCCCCCCTGCTGCCCCTCGGCCAGCCTGGGCCACCGGGCCATGCTGCGCTCCTTCCTGGAGGAGCGCCACCGCGAGAACAAGCGGGTGCGCAGCGCCTTCTGGCACGCCATGACCAGCGCCGGCCTGCCCAACCTGCCCACCCCGCCCAGCACCCAGCGCCAGAGCCGGCGCAAGAAACCCGCCCGCGAGACCAGCTCAGAATAAATATCAAACAAAATAGTAAGTTGCCTCCGTTCGGCGCCCCCGGCGCGGCGGCAAAATAATTTGCGCGGCCGCCTGGCTTGGCCTTACCCTGAATACAAGTGGGGTTTCGCCCCGCGCAAGCCAAGCAGGGAGGGAGCCATGGAAGAAAGCCGCGGCCTCAGCCGCCGTCAGTTCATTTACGCCGCCGCGGTGGGCGCGGCGGCCCTGAGCACGGGAGGAATATTGACCATGAGCGATCAGGCCCAGGCCGCCCCGGCCATCGTCCAGCCGCCGTTGCCCTATGCCGACAACGCCCTGGAGCCGGTGATCAGCCAGAAGACCATCGGGTTCCACTACGGCAAGCACCATGCCGCCTACGTGGCCAACGCCAACAAACTGCTGGCCGGCAGCGACCTGGCCGGGTTGCCGCTGGAGGAGATCATCAAGAAGACCGCCGGCGACAAGGACAAGGTCGGCATCTTCAACAACGCCGCCCAGGTCTGGAACCACACCTTCTACTGGCAGAGCATGAAACCCGGCGGCGGCGGCCAGCCCGGCGGGGAGTTGATGAAAAAGATCCAGGCCGACTTCGGCGGCTTCGACAAGTTCGCCGAGGCCTTCAGCACCGCCGCCGCCACCCAGTTCGGCTCGGGCTGGGCCTGGCTGGTGCTGGCCGATGGCAAGCTGATGGTGACCAAGACCGCCAACGCCGAGACCCCCCTGACCACCGCGGCCAAGCCGCTGCTGACCATCGACGTCTGGGAGCACGCCTATTACCTGGACTACCAGAACCGGCGGCCGGACTACATCAAGGACTGGCTGGCCAAGCTGGCCAACTGGGACTTCGCGGCCAAGAACCTGATGGGCTGATCCCGGGCCGCGCGCTTGCCGCCAGGCTGGGCGCGCGCGATAGAGAGCGGAAAAACAAGACGGGCCCGGGGGACGCCCCCCGGGCCCGTTCATTTTCGGGTCGCCCCTGGCGGTCTATTCGTAGCCAGCGTCGGGGTCGATGCCCAGGCGCTCCCACTGGGCCGCGGCCTCGGCCTGGGCCTTCTCGGCCTCCTCGTCGCTCCAGGGCTCGATGACCAGGCTGTCGGCCACCAGCTCCCAGATGTACTTCACCTCGTAGTCGCAGTCGTAGTACTTGGGGAAGCGCTTCATGATCTGGTCGTGGCAGTTGGAGCAGCCCACCACCACCACGTTGGCCCCGGTGTTCTTGATCGACTCGTACTTCTTGCGGCCGTGGAAGGCCGATTCCTTCTCGTAGGGCATGGGCCAGTTGCCGCCGCCGGCCCCGCAGCAGAAGCCGTTGATGCGGTTGGGGTACATGTCCACGAAGTTGTCCACGCACTGCTCGATGATCCAGCGGGGCTCCTCGTAGTAGCCGTGGCCGTAGTGGCGCTCCAGCTCGCGGCCGTGCTTACAGGAGTCGTGCCAGGTGAAGATCTTGCCCTCGTTGACGCTCTTGTCCAGCTTGATGCGCCCGGTCTTGATGATCTCCATCAGGTACTCGTAGAGATAGATGTAGTTGATGGTGTTGTTGGGGTCGTCCATCTGGCACATCTTCATGCCCTGCCGGCAGCCGTAGGAGCCGCCGCCGCAGTCGGGCATGATCATGCGCTTGATGTTGTGGTCCTTCATCATGCTGATCTTGCGCTGGGCCAGGATGTGGGTGGCCTCGTAGTTGCCCGTGAACAGGCCCCAGTCCACCGCCTCCCAGTTCTCGCTGGGGATGGTCCAGTTCTCGTGGGCGGCGTAGAAGATCTTCCACCACCACAGCATGTCCTCGAAGTCGCCGTAGACTTCCTTGCTGTTGGGGTAGAACAGGATGTCGGCGTCCTGCTTGTCCACC
Source organism: uncultured Desulfarculaceae bacterium (assembly GCA_937908275.1). GTDB lineage: Bacteria > Desulfobacterota > Desulfarculia > Desulfarculales > Desulfarculaceae > JACRDC01. Next base: position 22,014 of record CALERA010000045.1, read on the forward strand.
GGCACGTAGAAGCCCGGGCAGCAGTCGTCGGCCATCTCGTTGCCCATGTCGGCCATGGTCATCAGGTAGTCGTCCTTGGGGATGGCCATGTTGTTGCCGGTGCGCAGCACGTTCTCCACGCCCTTGTGCAGGATGCCGGGCACCTTGTCGCGCGGGCGCAGGTTCTTCATCAGGCCCATGATGGCCGGGGTGTCCAGGTCCATGGGGCAGGCGGCGGCGCAACGGCCGCAGCCGGTGCAGAACCAGGGGAACATGGAATCGACCACCTCGTCGACCATGCCGTAGGCCAGCATGCGGAAGACCTTGCGCACGTCCAGGCCTTCCAGGCGCTCCATGCCGGTGAGCGGGCAGCCGCCGGAGCAGGTGCCGCAGGTCAGGCAGAGGTTCAGGTTGAGTTTGGACAGCTTGGCCTGGATTTCTTCCGGCAGCTGCCTCGGGGTGATGGCCTCGCTCATGGCGACCTCCTTGGTGGGCCGTTTGCCACGGCCGGGTCGGCTGGGTTTCGGTTAAAAGGCTCCAGGCCCCCGCCCGGGGGCCGGGGGCGATCGCCGTCGGGGCCGGCCGCGCTGGTCAGGCGGCGGCGCTTTGCGACGGCTGGTCGAACAAGGGACCCAACTCCTGGATGCGCGCGGTGAAATCGCGGCAGGTCTGGGCGAACTGGGGGCCCATGGCCGAGGAGTTGTAAAACATTTCCAAACGTTCCGGCTCGATGCCCAACTGCTGCAGGATGCCCTTGGCGTAGGCCACCCGCTTGGTGGCCTTGTAGTTGCCGGTGCGGTAGTGGCAGTCGTCCAACAGACACCCGGAGAGGAAGACCCCGTCCGCCCCCTCCTCGAAGGGCTTGAGCATGTGCAGCACGTCCACCCGTCCGGTGCAGGGCACCCGCAGGATGCGCACCGCCGAGGGGTATTGCAGGCGCATGGCCCCGGCCAGGTCGGCGGCGGCATAGGAGCACCACTGGCAACAGATGGCCAGGATGCGGGGCTCGAATTCCTGGGACATGGCATCCTCCCGGATCAGGGGTTGGCCCGGAGGCCCGGCGGGCGCGCCGGCGGTCGGCGGGGGCGGAAGCCGTAATCCGCCGTGCCGGCCAGGGGCCGCACCCGTCCGACGCACCCGGGCAGGGGACGGTTCAAGTCTCAGGTGTCGAAAAATACCGGGGGCATCGTGGGCCTTGCGCGCTAGGGAAACCGTTTTACAAGTGTCTGCATTACAAGGTTAAATCCAGGCAAAGTCAAATAGGATATTTCGATTGGGTGATTGCCCGGACGCGGCAAACGCCGATACCTTCGCACCGGGGGCGAGATTGGCTGCGGCCGGGATTGGCGGATCAGGGCGCGGGCTTCAGAGGGCGTGGTGGGTTGGGGGGGGAGAAAGGGTCAGTCCGTGGCCTGGCCCCGGTAGCGCCGGTCCATGTTGACCAGCTTGGCGCAGAACTGGTCCAGGTGGGCGCGCATGGCCGCGGCCGCGCGCCGGGGCTGGCCGGCGATCACCGCCTCGGCCACCTCGTCGTGCTCGCCCGCTCCGTGCAGGGCGTAGTGCTCCTGGGGCTCCACCGTGGCCACGATCTCGTGGGTGAGCTTGATCATGGCGTTGACGATGGCGTGCAGCAGGTAGTTGCCGCACATCTCGGCCAGGATGAAGTGGACCCGGGTCATGACCAGCATGCGGTCGTCGCCCTCGCCCAACTGGCCGCGCTCGGCGGCCATGGCCTCGCGCAACTGGGATCGCCAGGCGTCGTCGATCCGTGCGGCGGCCAGGCTGGCCACCTCCGGCTCCACCAGCTTGCGCACCTGGCTCAGCTCCGGGATGGTGAGCTTGCCGGCCAGGTAGAGGTCCACGAAACCGCCGGTGAGGTGGTTGAAGTTCAGCTCCTTCAGAAAGGCCCCGCCGTTGGGACCCTGGCGCATGGTCACGAAGCCGGTGGCCTCCAGGGCGCGCAGGGCCTCCCGGATCACCCCCCGACCCACCCCGAACTGCTCGATCAACTCCCGCTCCGAGGGCAGCTTGTCCCCGGGCTGGTATTGGCCGCTCAGGATGGCGGACTTGATCTGGGCGATGACTTCCTCGGAAATGCGCGCGGAGCGTATGGGCTGGAAGGTGGGCTTCATGCTGCTTCTATAGGGGATAACCAGTTCCATTGCAAGGAGAAACGGGACAGCGGCCCCGCCCGGGGCAACTGCGGCGGCGCACTGCACTTTCCGCTTGACGGGCGGGGACCCGGTTGAATAGTATACTAGTTAATTAATTTGATCTTACGTATTATGTAATATGTAACGATGGTAGTACCAATCGCTGCGTCCCGGAGAACCCGACTGGAGGCCCCGCGTTCTCCACCCCGTGGCCGCGCCCCGGCCCGGCGTCTCCGATCCCTTCTTGCCCAAACCCCCCGCCCCGGTGGCGGGAGGCGCGTCGTGAACATAGCACGTCCCGATTGTTGAACCTCGGTTTCTCGCACGGAAACGGGAGCGGCCGGCCGGCATGGCCGGCGCGGCGCCAGCGCGGCGGAGCCCTGCGCCAGGCCCCTGGCGGGCGGCGCGGGCGTCTGGCGCTCCCGGGCATCCTTATCCGCGTCCGCCCATGGGCGGCGCCTAACGAAAGGGGGAGAGCGTGATCTGGAAATCGGTGCTGGCGAGCCTGGCGGTGGCAATGGGCCTGAGTCTGGCGGGCGCGGGCGCGGGCGGCGCGGCGGCCAAGACCATCGATCTGAAATTGGCCTCGTTCATGGCGCCCACCCAGGTGCAGCACAAGCAGGTCCTGGAGCCCTGGGCCGAGAAGATCAACCAGCTGACCAACGGCCAGGTGAAGGTCACCATCTTCGCCGCCTCGGCCCTGGGCAAGCCCCAGGAGCACTACGACATGGCGGTCAAGGGCATCGCCGACATCTCCTTCCCCATCCTTTCCTACTCCCCGGGACGCTTCAAGCTCTCCACGGTGCTGGAGCTGCCCTTCATGATGACCACCTCCGAGGCCATCAGCGCCGCCCTCTGGCAGATTTACGAGAAATACTGCCAGGATGAATTCAAGGACGTGAAGGTGCTCTGGCTGTTCCAGCACGGCTCCTCCCAGCTGTTCACGGTCAAGAAGCCGGTCAGGACCCTGGCCGACCTGGACGGCATGAAGATCCGCTGCACCAATCCCCTGGTCAACAAGAGCATCACCATGATGGGGGCCAGCCCGGTCTTCATGCCGGTGCCCGAGGTCTACACCGCCCTGGAGCGCGGGGTGCTGGACGGCACCACCATCTCCTATGAGGGCCTGGTGGCCTTCAAGCAGGCCGAGGTGGTCAAGTACGCCACCACCCTGGACATGTACGCCCTGAACATGGCCATCGTCATGAACAGGAAGAAGTGGGATTCCCTGCCCGAGGACGTGAAGAAGGTCATCAACGAGAACAGCGGGTTGTCCATGTCCCGCCTGGCCGGCAAGGTCTTCGACCAGGCCGAGGCCGCCAACCTGGCGGTGGCCAAGGGCAAGGGCGTGGAGGTGGTGCAGATGGAGCCGGCCGAGCTGGCCAAGTGGAAGAAGCAGTCACGGACCATCTGGCTGGAGTGGGCCAAGGAGATGGACGCCCAGGGCCTGGCCGGCAGCGCGGTGCTCAAGGAGGCCGTCACGCTCCTGGGCCACGAGCCCCTGACCGAGAACTAACCCCCTTCCGCCCGCCGCGCCCCCCGGCGGCGCGCGGCGGGCCCCGGGATATGCTATGCCTAGCTCGCCTCCCCGCGGCCTTTCCGCGCCTGGCGCCGTCCTGTCCGCCCTGGGCGCGGCGGTGCTGATGGCCATGATGCTGCTCACCACCCTGGACGTGGTCTGCCGCTATGGCTTCAACAACCCCCTCCTGGGGGTGCTGGAGATCACCGAGTTCATGATCGTGGCGGTGGCCTTCTGCTTCCTGGCCGCCATGCAGAAAGACAAGGGCCACGTGGTGGTGGACCTGGTGGTGGGGCGCTTCAGCTCCCGCAACCAGCGCCGGGTGAACCTCTTCTCCCTGGGCCTGTCCCTGGGCGTCACCCTGCTCCTGGCCTGGACCAGCCTGGTGCGCGGCCTGGAGGTGCTGGAGGTGGGGGAATACTCCGGCATCCTGCGCATCCCGGTCAGCCCCTTCGTCCTCCTGGTGGCCCTGGGCTTCGCCGCCTTCGCCCTGGACCTCCTGGCCGACCTGGTTGGCGTCTGGCGGGCCAAGGAGGAGGGCGAATGAGCGCGGAAACCACCGGCCTGCTGGGGGTGCTGGTCCTGTTCCTGCTCCTGGCCCTGCGCATGCACATCGGCCTGGCCATGGCCCTGGTGGGTTTCGGGGGCTACGCCCTGGTCATGGGCCTGGACCCGGCCCTGTCGGTGATGGGCATGACGCCCTACTCGGCGGGCTCCAACTACATGCTCAGCGTGATCCCGCTGTTCGTGCTGATGGGCCAGTTCGCCTTTGTCTCCGGCCTGAGCCGCGACATCTACCGCACGGTCTACACCTGGCTGGGCCACCTGCCCGGCGGCCTGGCCATCGCCACGGTGGTGGGCTGCGCCGGCTTCTCCTCCATCTGCGGCTCGTCCCTGGCCACCGCCGCCACCATGGGCACCGTGGCCATGCCCGAGATGGCCAAGTTCGGCTACGACAAGGCCCTGTCCTCGGGCTGCGTGGCCGCCGGCGGCACCCTGGGCATCCTGATCCCGCCCAGCATCGGCTTCGTGATCTATGGCCTCCTGGTCGAGGAGTCCATCGGCAAGCTGTTCATGGCCGGGATCGTGCCCGGGGTGTTGTTGGCCATGATGTTCATCGCCACCATCCTGGTGCAGTGCGCCCGCCGGCCCGCGCTGGGCCCCCGGGGGCCGGTCTACAGCTTCCCGCAGCGCCTGCGCTCCCTGGGCGGGGTCTGGGGCATCCTGGCCCTGTTCGTGCTGGTCATCGGCGGCATCTACCTGGGGGTCTTCACCCCCACCGAGGCGGCCGGGGTGGGGGCCTTCGGCTCCTTCATCATCGCGCTGCTGAAGCGCACCCTGGACCGCGACACCGTGGTGCAGTGCCTGATGGCCACCGGCAAGACCACGGCCATGATCTTCCTGATCATCATCGGCGCGGAGCTGCTCTCGCGTTTCCTGGCCGTGTGCCAGTTGCCCATGCACCTGGCCGACCTGCTCTCCGGCCTGTCCCTCTCGCCCTACCTGATCCTGCTGGCCATGCTCCTGCTCTACCTGGCCCTGGGTTGCGTGATGGACTGCTTCGCCATCATGATCCTCACCACCCCGATCCTCTTCCCGGTAATCAAGAGCCTGGGCTTCGACCCCATCTGGTACGGGGTGATGATGGTGATCGTGCTGGAGATGGGGCTGATCACCCCGCCAGTGGGCATGAACGTCTTCGTCATCGGCGGGGTGGCCCCGGACATCCCCATGACCACCATCTTCAAGGGCATCTGGCCCTTCCTCATCGCCTGCTGCTTGACTCTGATCCTGCTGACCATCTTCCCCCAACTGGCCACCTTCATCCCCAGCC
>CALERA010000046.1 GCA_937908275.1 uncultured Desulfarculaceae bacterium
CAAGCAGCCGGCCAAACGCGCCGCCCCGCCCGCCAAGGCCGCCCCGCCCGCCGGTCCGGCCCGCTACGCCGCCTGCCTGGGCTCCCACAAGACCCAGGCCCAGGCCGAGTCCCAGAAGGCCAGCCTGGCCCGGGCCGGGGTGATGGCCGAGATCTGGGCGGTGGACCTGCCGGGCAAGGGTCGCTGGCACCGGGTCTGCGCCGGCGACTTCGCCACCCCCGCCGAGGCCCAGGCCCAGGCCAAGGCCTGGGAAAAGCAGGGCCTGGCCACCACGCCCTTCCCCGCGCGCCGTCCCTGACGGACGCCCCCATGGAGCCCGAGGTCCTCTGGAGCCTCCTGCGTGACCTGGCCCGCCGAGCCGGGGTCGAGGTGCGCCTGGAGAACCTGGGCGGCGATGACCACGTCAGCCAGGGCGGGCTTTGCCGGCTGGGGGGGCGGATGGTAGCCTTTGTCGACCGTCGCCTGGCCCCCCTGGGCCGGGCCCGCCAACTGGGCCGGGCCCTGAACCGCCTGGACCTGGAAGGGGTCTACCTCAAACCGGCCCTGCGCCAGTTCCTGGCCGGCCTGGAGGGCGGACCCGCCGAGGAGGATTAGAAGCTCTTGGCCAAAGGCAGCAAGACCCAGCAACGCCTGACCGAACTGGAAAAAGAACTCAAGCGCCGGGGGGTGCGCCTGGGCTACGAGCGCCTGGAATACGCCGGCCTGCGCCTGCGCTCCGGCCTGTGCTGGTTCCGGGGCACCTATTATCTCTTCGTGGACCGGCTGAAAACCCTGCCCGAGCGCATCGACCTGATCCAGGGCGCCCTGGACGAGCTGGACCAACTGGCCGCCTCGGGCCGCCTGGACCAGCCCGACGCGCCCCTGGCCGAGGCCGGCGCGGAGGCCGCCAGCGGCGAATCCGAAGCCTCACCCCAACCCGCGCCCCCGGCCGAACCAGACCACCCGGCGGCCGCCGGGGAAGCCCCCACCGAGGCCGCGCCAGAACCCAGTCCCGGGTCCGAGACCAGCGCCCCCGCCGCCCCGCAGGCCAGCCATGAGCCCCGCTGAGCCCCGCCAGGAGTTGGTGGCCTTCGCCCGCCTGGCCTGGGAGCGGGGCCTTTGCCCGGCCAGCGACGGCAACCTCTCCCTGCGCCTGGCCGATGGCCGGGTGCTGATCACCCCCAGCGGCTCGGCCAAGGGCTTCCTGCGCCCCGAGGACCTGCTGGAGGTGGACCAAGAGGGGCGGGTGCTGGCCGGGGCGGGCCGCCCCAGCGCCGAGTTGGGCCTGCACCTGGCGGTCTACCGCGCCCACCCCGAGGCCCGGGCGGTGCTGCACGCCCACCCGCCCCTGGCCACGGCGGTCACCCTGGCCGGCCTGGACCTGGACCTCTCCGGCCTGCCCGAGGCCCTGCACTCCCTGGGCGCGGCGCCCACCGCGCCCTACGCCACCCCCGGCAGCCCGGAGCTGGTGGCGGCGGTGGAGCCCTACCTGCCCGGCCGGCGGGCGATCCTGCTGGCCCACCACGGCAGCCTGGCCTGGGGGCCGGACCTGCTCACGGCCTTTGCCCGCAGCGAGAAGCTGGAGCACGCCGCCCGGGTGATGCTGGCCGCCCGCTCCCTGGGCGGGACCAACCCCCTGCCGCCCGAGGAGCAGGACCGGCTGCGGGCCCTGGGCGCGGGCCAGGAGCCCGGCCCATTAGCGCCCCTGGCCCAGCGGATCAGGCTGGCCCAGTTGCCCCGCACCCCGGAGTTCGCCACCGAGAAGATCCACCACGACGCCCGGGGCGAGGCCCACCTGATCGTGGACGACCGGCCCATCCGTCGCCTGGCGGTGATCACCCAGAACCCCGGCCAGGGCTGGCGGGGGCGGCATGTCCATCAGCGCAAGCATGAGGGATTCTATGTCTTCCGGGGCCGGGCCCGGGCCGAGCTGGTCTGCGCCAGCACTGGCGAGCGCCTGGAGCTGATCCTGGAGCCCGGGGCGCGCCTGGAGCTGCCGCCCGGGGTGGCCCACCGCTTCGCGGCCCTGGACGAAGAACTGGTCTTCGTGGAGTTCACCGACCACCCCTACCAGGCCGAGGACGACGCACCCTTCGCGTTCTAGGCTTCACTCCGGGGCCGGATTCTAGTAAACCTGAGGACGGACGGCCCCGTCCGTCGCGCGCGAACTTTCCCGCCCCGCCGGGCGGCGCTCAAGGAGAGGCAAGACATGGCCGACGCCCAAGGAATCATGGAGGCCCGCGAGGCCCACGAGGTGCAGGCCTCGTGCGATCCCGCCTATAAAAAGCCCATCAAGGGCATGGACTACCTGGACTGGGGCATGCGCAACCGCCTGTCCCGCCTGATCAAGGGCGATGGCCGCACCCAGTTCCTGCCCATCGACCACGGCTATTTCCAGGGCCCCACCCGCTGCCTGGAGTGCCCGGGCGAGACCATCAAGGACCTGGTGCGCTACGCCGACGGCCTGTTCGTCACCCGGGGGGTGCTGCGCTCGGCCATCAGCCCGGACCTGGGGGTGCCGATCATTCTGCGGGTTTCCGGCGGCACCAGCGTGGTGGGCGAGGACCTGGCCGACGAGATCATCACCACCAGCATCGAGGAGATGATTCGCCTGAACGTGGCCGCGGTGGGCCTCAGCGTTTTCGTGGGCAGCGACTACGAGCGCCAGACCCTGGAGAACCTGGCCGACCTGGTCAGCCAGTGCGAGGACTATGGCATCCCGGTGATGGCGGTGACGGCGGTGGGCAAGGAGCTGGAAAAGCGCACCAGCCGCTACCTGGGCCTGGCCTGCCGCATCTGCGCCGAGCTGGGGGCCAAGGTGGTCAAGACCTACTACTGCGCCGAGGGCTTCGAGAAGGTGGTGCAGGGCTGCCCGGTGCCGGTGGTCATCGCCGGCGGACCCAAGACCGACAACGAGCGCGAGGTCTTTGATTTCGTGCACGACGGCCTGCAAAAAGGGGCCATCGGCGTGAACCTGGGCCGCAACATCTGGCAGCACGCCCGGCCCCTGCCCATGATGCGCGCCCTCAACGGACTGATCCACGACAACCTGACCCCGGCCCAGGCCCAGGAGCTCTTTGACGAGCTCTGCCAGACCTGCGCCGCCTAGGACCTTCGCGCCGCCACCCCGCTCCCTGGCCGGGGCGGCGGACAGCTTTGGGAGCCGTCATGCAGGTTTGCATGTACTACAGCAACAAGGACGTGCGGCTGGTGGACCAGCCGGTGCCGGAGATCGGTCCGGGCGAACTGCTGGTCAAGGTCCTGGCCAGCGGCATTTGCGGCTCGGACGTGATGGAGTGGTACCGGCGGGACAAGGTGCCCCTGGTGCTGGGCCACGAGGTCTCCGGGGTGGTGGTGGCGGCCGGGGAGGGCGTCAGCAAATTCAAGGTCGGCGACCGGGTGGCGGTGACCCATCACGTGCCCTGCAACACCTGCCACTATTGCCTTTCCGGCCACCACACCATGTGCGAGACCCTGTTGAAGGGCACCAAGTTCTATCCTGGCGGCTTCGCGGAATATCTGCGGGTGCCGGCCATCAACGTGGACCGGGGCACCTTCCCGGTGCCGGACCACGTCTCCGACGAGGAGGCTTCCTTCATGGAGCCCCTGGCCTGCGTGCTGCGCGGCCAGCGCCAACTGGACGCCAAGCCCGGCCAGACGGTGCTGGTGCTGGGCGCGGGCATCAGCGGGCTATTGCACATCCCCCTGGCCCGCACCCTGGGCGCGGGCCTGGTGGTGGCTGGCGACACCATCCCCTACCGCCTGGAAAAGGCCCTGGAGGTGGGGGCCCACCACGCCCTGTATGCCGACGACGACCTGCCGGACAAGCTCAAGGCGGTCAACCAGGGCATGCTGGCCGACCGGGTGATCATCTGCTTCGACGGCTTCATCCCCCTGGCCCTGCGCTGCGTGGAGCGGGGGGGCGCGGTGCTCTTCTTCGCCGGTGCGGCCGAGGGGGCCTGCATCCCGGCCTGCATCAACGACATCTTCTGGCGCACCGAGGCCACGCTGACCAGCTCCTACGGCGGCGCGCCGGGCGATTGCGACCAGGCCCTGAAGCTGATCGCCGGCGGCTCGCTGCCCCTCAATAAGCTCATCAGCCACCGCCTGCCCCTTTCCGAGGCCCAGCAGGGCTTCGGCCTGGTCTGCGACCCGGTCACCAACCGCTGCGTCAAGGTGATCCTCCTGCCCCACCCCGCGGCGGAGGCTTGAAGCCCCGGCCCGCGGGGAGTTAAGATGATGCATTACGCTCTTACGTTTGCCATTGGCAATCCATTAGCTTGACGGGGGTATCAATGTCCTACGCCGCCGATTTCGAGAAAGCCCTGGCCGTCGGCCGTCCGCCGAACATCGTCAAACTGTTTCCCAACTCCAAGGCCCTGATCGTCAGCGGCAAGGTCATCGACCGCGCCCTGAGCCAGAAGGGCCAGGCCATGACCATCGCCGCCAATGGCCGCAACCACCTGGTGATCCGGGGGGCCTTGCGCGCGGCCCAGAAGGCCAACGCCGCCATCATCATCGAGATCGCCAAGAGCGAGGGCGGGGCCGGGGCCTACTGCGCGGTGAACTACTGGAACATGGCCCGCCAGGTGGACGCGGTGATGAACGAGCTGGGCATCACGGTGCCGGTGGCGGTGCACGCCGACCACTACGGCATCAAGGGCGAGAAGGACATCGCCCAGGCCCGGGTGGAGATCCCCACCCTGTTCGAGAGCGGCATCACCTCCATCGCCATCGACGCCAGCCACCTGCCCGACGCCGAGAACCTGCTGGCCAGCATCGAGCTGAACCAGTACGTGCCCAAATGGGCCGGCCTGGAGACCGAGGTGGGCGAGATCAAGGGCAAGGAGGGCCTGTCCACGGTGGACGAGGCCCTGTTCCTGATCAGGGGCCTCAACGCCCACGGCATCAGCCCGGACTGGATCGCGCTCAACAACGGCACCGCCCACGGCATCCAGAGCTCGGACCTGGGCATCCAGGTGGAGCTGACCAAGTCCATCCACGAGGCCCTGAAGCCCTACAACGTCTCCGGGGCCCAGCACGGCACCAGCGGCAACGACTCCGAGCGCCTGCGCCGCATTGCCAAGGAGACCCACACCACCAAGGCCAACGTGGCCACGGCCCTGCAGATGCTGACCTGGGGCGTGAAGGTCAACGACTACGGCAACGCCGAGCTGGACGCCGAGGGCAACTTCCTGAAGCTGCCCGGCCAGGGCCTGGACGACAAGCTCTGGGCCGAGATGGTGGCCTGGGCCCAGGACAAGAAGCTCAAGGCCGGCGACTACAAGAAGCTCAACCTGCCCTACGAGAACAAGATCCTCTCCCAGCCGGCGGCGGTGCGCGAGCGCTCGGTCAAGGCGGTGGAGGACTTCATCTACAACCTGCTGGTCAACGTGTTCAACGCCCAGGACACCGCGCCCCTGGGCGTGGCCGCCATCCTGGAGGCCGGCTCCCACGACCTGGGTCCCAAGGCCCAGCGCCTCGAGGACCCGGCCCAATGGACCGCGGAAAAGGCCCGCGAGAAGGCCACCCACCTCAACCAGGACAAGGGCGCCAAGGGCGACTTCGACGACTAAGCGTTGTGCCGAAAAATACCGGCGGGGCGCTCCGGGCGGGGCGCCCCGCCGCCTTTTTTAGCGGGATCACTCCAGCCGGGGCGGCAGTCCGGGCTGGCGGCAGAGCCGCAGCCGCCAGCAGACCTCCCGGGCCAGCAACTCCAGGCGGTCCAGCAGGCGGGCGAACCAGGCCGCCCGGCTGGCCAGCAGGGCCAGGCCCGGAGCCCAGAGCCAGAAACCCGGCACCACCGGCAACAGCCAGAGCAGCAGGCCTCCGGCCACCATCACCAGGGCCAGGAGCAGCTTGAGCGCCTCCAGCCCGGGGTGGGAGCGCTCCTGGGCCTGACGGCGGGCGTGGGCGCGCTGGAAGCGCAATCCCGGCGGGTCGGCCCGCAACCGGGCCATCTCTTGCCTCAATTCAGCGAACATGGGTCAGCCTCGCTTTCCCTTTCCCCAACTATGGGCCAGGGCGCGCGCCCGCGCCAGACGGGGGAGGCCCGTCACCGCAAGGTAACCCCGCTCCGGGCCGGGGCCAGGCCTGGAGAGGTCCGGCCCCGCGGCTTGCCTGGGGGCGCGCGGGTGGCCTATGATGAAACAAAGGCACTCCCCGCGTTCTTGACGCACCCCAGGCAAGGAGCCCGGCATGCTGGAGAGGATGAAAGCCCTGCTCACGGCCCAGGAGGTCTGCGCCCTGGCCACGGTCAGCCCCGAAGGCCAGCCCCACTGCTCGCTGATGTTCTACATCACCGACGACCACGGCCAGCACGTCTACCTGCTCACCCGGGGCGAGACCAAGAAATACCGCAACCTCACCGCCAACCCCTCGGTGAGCCTGTTGATCGACAACCGGGAGGTGCGCGGCCCCGGCGAGCCGCCCCTGGCCCTGACCATCAGCGGCATCTGCGAGACCCTGCCGGAGGGCGGTCTGCGCGAGGCCATCCTGGCCCGCATCCTGGCGCGCCACCCCCATCTGGAGGCCCTGGCCGCCGACCCGGAGATCAAGGTGCTCTCGGTGCGGGGCATCAGCCTGCAATTGCTGCAAGGCCCCACCAGCGTCTGCTACGCCCAGATGAGCTAGGCCGGCGGCCGCCCCGGCCCGGACCGGCCGCTTTGGCCGCTGCCTTCCAGCACGCCGATTTCGTGAGGGATCTGATTTCTTGCGATCACAATTGGCCAAGGAGGTGGGCATGAGCGGAAGCGCGGCGGGCGCGCCCCTGATCCGGGAAATGCGCCCCAACGACCTGGAGCAGATCGTGGAGATCGACCGCCTGGTGCTGGGCAAGGCGCGGCGGGATTATTGGGAGATCAAGCTGCGCCAGGTGCAGAACCGCTCCCAGTTCGCGGCCCTGGTCGCCGAGTGGGATGGCCGGGTGATCGGCTTCATCATCGGCGGGGCCAGCCAGGGGGAGTACGGGGTGCCGGAGAACGTCGGCTGGATCGACACCATCGGGGTGGACCCGGAGCATCAGCGCCAGGGCGTGGCCCGGCTCCTGTTCCGGGAGATGACGGACAGCCTCAAGCAGGTGGGGGTGGTCTCCCTGCGCACCTTTGTCAAGCGCCTGGACTGGAAGCTCCAGAAGTTCTTCACCAGCCTGGGCTTCAACCAGGGCGACATGGTCAACCTGGAGCTGGACATCTGACTCCGCCCGGCCGGGCTTGGCCGGCCGTCTTGACAGCCATCGCCGGCCGGCGGTAAGTTTTCCGCCAGCCAAGGCGCGGGGCGGGGATTTATGTCTCCGCCCCGGGCCGCTTTTTCGCCAACGCCGGCCCCTTCCGCCGGCCCCCACGCAAGCGAGTCAACCGTGAGCCGCAAACTACCCCAGGTGCCCCCGGAGATCGCGGCCCTGGTGCCCTACAAGCCCGGCAAGCCCATCGAGGAGCTGGAGCGGGAGCTGGGCATCAGCGGCGCCATCAAGCTGGCCAGCAACGAGAACCCCCTGGGGCCCTCGCCCCGGGCCCTGGAGGCCATGCACGCCGCCCTGGCCAACCTGCACCGCTATCCCGACGGGGCGGGCTTCGCCCTGCGCCAGGCCCTGGCCGCCAAGTTCCAGGTCGGCTTTGGCCAGACCTGCATCGGCAACGGCTCCGACGAGATCATCGAGTTCCTGGCCCGGGCCTACATCCGCCCCGGCCAGATGGCCCTGGCCGCCCGACCCAGCTTCCTGATGTATTCCAAGCTGGTGCAGGTGGCCGGCGGCCGCCTGGTGGAGACCCCGCTGGACGCCGACTATCGCATCGATCTGGCGGCCATGCTGGCGGCCATCACCCCGGAGACCCGCCTGGTCTTCCTGAACAACCCCGACAACCCGGCCGGCACCGCCATCAGCCGTCAGCAGTTGGGCGCGTTCCTGGACCAGGTGCCCAGCGGGGTGCTGGTGGTGCTGGACGAGGCCTACATCGACTTCGCCAGCGACCCCGAGGTGGCCCAGGGGGTGGATTTCCTGGACCACCCCACCCCGGTGGTGGTGATGCGCACCTTCAGCAAGATCGCCGGCTTGGCCGGCCTGCGCATCGGCTTCGCCCTGGGGCCGGAGGAGGTCATCAGCGCCTTCGACCGGGTGCGCCAGCCCTTCAACACCAGCCTGGTGGCCCAGGCCGGGGCCCTGGCCGCCCTGGGCGACGACGAGTTCGTGGCCCAGACCCGGTCCCTGGTCTGGCGGGGGTTGCAGGACTTCTACCACTGCTTCGCGGAGTTGGGCCTGTTCTACGTGCCCAGTCAGGCCAATTTCGTGCTGGTCAGGATCGGCGACAACGCCCCGGCGGTGGCCGACGCTCTGCTGCGGCGGGGGGTGATCGTGCGCGAGATGACCTCCTATGGCCTGCCGGAGTTCCTGCGCATCAGCGTGGGCCTGGACGCGGAGAACGCCCGCTTCATCAAGGAGTTCCGGGCCATCCTGCAAGGCTGATCCCCGGGAGGGGGGCGCGTATACGGATCGGGGTGGCGTGCCGCCACTGGCGTATACGGGTCGAGTCGCGTGCCGCGACGGCCAGATACGGGTCGGGTGGCGCGGGGCCAGGAACAGGCCTCGCGCGCTCCCGTAGGTGTCTCGATGAAACACGACGGCCGGGGTGAATCACCCCGGCCGTTTGCTTTGGCGCGGTTGCCGGCCGGGGCCTAGGTGCGGCCCAGGGCCGAGATCTTCTGGCGGTTGGCCCGCACCAGGTCGGCCAGGCCGAACTTGTCCAGGCGGTAGTTGAGCTGGCGCAGGGTGATGCCCAGCTCCCGGGCGGCCCGGGACTGCACCCAGTTGCTGCGCTCCAGGGCGGCCAACAGCTCGCGCCGCACCAGGTCCTCCAGGTTGTGGCTGGCCTGCTCGGCCTGGGGCGCGCCATTGCCGCGCATGGGGCAGGCCGGGTGGGGCAGGTGCTTGAGGCCGATGCTGCCGCCCTCGCACATGATGGCCAAGCGCTCGATAAGATTCTCCATCTCGCGCACGTTGCCCGGCCAGTCATAGGCCACCAGGGAGGCCTGGGCCTCGGCCTCCAGGGTCAGGCGGCGGGCGTACTCCCGGCTGAACTTGTCCACGAAGTGCTCCAGCAACAGCGGGATGTCCTGGCGGCGCTCGCGCAGGGGCGGAATCTTGATGGGGAAGACGTTGAGCCGGTAGTAGAGGTCCTCCCGGAAGCGGCCCCGCTCCACCAGGCTGGCCAGGTCGGCGTTGGTGGCGGCGATGATGCGCACGTCCACCTGGCGGGTGACGGTGCTGCCCAGGCGTTCGAACTCCTTGTCCTGCAAAAAGCGCAGGAGCTTGGCCTGCAGGGTCAGGGGCAGCTCGCCCACCTCGTCCAGGAAGATGGTGCCGCCGTGGGCCTCCTCCACCCGGCCGCGCTTGAGCGCGCCCGCGCCGGTGAAGGCCCCCTTCTCGTGGCCAAACAGCTCGCTTTCCAGCAGGTTCTCGGGCAGGGCCGCGCAGTTGATCTTCACGAACGGGGTGTTGGCCCGCTCGCTCAGGTTGTGGATCACCCGGGCCACCAGGGTCTTGCCGGTGCCGGATTCGCCCAACAGCAGCACCGAGGCCTTGCTGGGGGCCACCCGGCTGATGAGCTTCTGCAGCTCGTGCATGGCCTCGCTCTGGCCCACGATGAAGAAGTTGTTGTAGCGCTCCTTCATCTCCAGCTCCAGGAGCCGGGCCCGCCGGCGCAGGGCGTCCTCCCGGGCCTGGACCTGGCGGTTGAGGCTGATGAATTGACCGATGAGCTGGGCCACGATGGTCAGGAAGCGCACGTCCTCGTCCGGTCCCACCTCGTCGCCGAACAGGCGGTCCACGGTCAGGACCCCCACCGGCTGGCCCTGCACCAGGATCGGCACCCCCACGAAGGCGATGCCGGCCCGGTCGCGGGGGCGGGAGAGGGTCTTGTTCAGGAACAGCGGCTCCTTGCTGATGTCGGGCACATAGAAGGGCTCGGCCGTCTGGAAGATGCGGCCGGTGACGCCCTCGTCGGTGCGGTAGATGCCCCGGCGGCGCTCGGTTTCGCTCAGGCCGTGGCTGGCCCGGATGTTGAGCACCCCGGTCTCCTCGTCCAAGAGGGTGACCGTGGCCCGCTGCATGGCCATGGACTCGTTCAGGATCGCCAGCACCGCCTCCAGGGCCCGATCCAGATCCAGGGCCTGGCCGATGATGCGGCTGATCTCGAAGAGCACCTTGAGCTCAAGTTGGGCCAGGGTGAGCTGCATTCCGTCTCCCAGGGGTGGAATGCCCCGAAAAGCTACCATAAGGTCATATATGGCAGGTTACATTACCAATAGGTCACAAAACCACAGGGGTGCGCCTGCCTGGTAGGAGCACTGCAAGCTGGGGGCCAACTGCCAGCCCCCCAGACCGCCGGCGTGCGTGCTAAGCTGGGGCCGGCGCGGATTCCCTCACCCGGAGGCGCGGATGCTCAGCCTGCACGATCTGCGGCAAGCCCAGGCCAACCTGGCCGGGGTGGCCTTTGTCACCCCCCTGGCCCCCTCGCCCCACCTGGGCCGCCTGGTGGGCTCCCCGGTCTGGCTCAAGCTGGAAAACCTCCAGCGCACCGGCTCCTTCAAGCTGCGCGGGGCCTACCACCGCCTCAGCCGCCTGGCCCGGGAGCGTCCCGGGGCGGCGGTGGTGGCGGCCAGCGCCGGCAACCACGCCCAGGGGGTGGCGGTGGCCGCCGCCGAATTGGGCCTGAAGGCGGTGATCTACATGCCCCTGGGCGCGCCCCTGGCCAAGCGCCAGGCCACGGCCGGGGCCGGGGCCGAGGTGCGCCTGCACGGCCAGAGCGTGGCCGATTGCCTGGAGGCGGCCCGCTCCCTGGAGCCGGGGCACGTCTTCATCCACCCCTACGACGACCCGGAGATCATCGCCGGCCAGGGCAGCGTGGGCCTGGAGATCATGGCGGCCCTGCCCGAGGTGGAGGCGGTCCTGGTGCCGGTGGGCGGCGGGGGGCTCCTGGCCGGGGTGGCCTGCGCGGTCAAGAGCCTCAACCCGGCGGCGCGGGTGATCGGGGTGCAGACCGCGGCCGCCACCGCGGCCAGCGCGGCCCTGGCCGCCGGCGGGCCGGTGACGGTGGAGACCAGCCCCACCCTGGCCGACGGCGCGCGGGTGGCCCGGGTGGGGGCTCATGTTTTTCCCCTCCTGACCCGATACGTAGACAAGATCGTGACCGTGGACGAGGACCGCATCGCCCGGGCCATGCTGCTCTTGCTGGAGCGGCGGCGGATCGTGGCCGAGGGGGCCGGGGCCCTGGGTCTGGCCGCCCTGCTGGACGGCGGCCTGCCGGAGTTGGCCGGCCGGCGGGTGGTGGTGGTGGTTTCGGGGGGCAACCTGGACTCCAACCTCCTGGGCCGGGTCATCGACCAGGGCCTGGTGCGCTCCGGGCGCATCTGGCGCATCGCGGTGGTGCTGCCCGACCGCCCGGGCTCCCTGGTGGGCCTGTTGGAGCGCCTGGCCCGGCGCGAGGCCAACGTCCTGACCATCGCCCACGATCGTTTGGGCCACGACTTGCCCCCGGACCGCACCCGGGTCCACCTGGAGCTGGAGACCATGGGCTTCGAGCACGCGGCCGAGCTGGCCGCGGACCTGGCCCAGGCCGGCTTTCAAGTGGTGGACGAAACCTGAATCTTTGGCCTGCCCGCCAAAGGATGACCTCCCGTGACCTTGATTATCAGCTTAGGCGTGGCGTTGATGATGCTGTTGACGGCCCCGGTCCTGACCCTGGCCCAGGACCAGCCAGCCCTGACCGCGGAGGCCCAGGCCCTCAGTCGGCAATTCGCCCAGCGTTTGCAGGCGGCCCTGGCCGAGGCCCTGCAACAGGGCGGGCCGGCCCAGGCCCTGGGGGTCTGCCAGGCCCATGCCCCGACCATCGCCGAGGACCTCTCCGCGGCCAGCGGCTGGCGGGTGGGGCGCACCGCCCTGCGCCTGCGCAACCAGGCCAACGGCCCCGACGCCTGGGAGGCGGCCGGCCTGCGCGAGTTCCAGGCCCGGGCCCAGGCCGGGGAGCCGGTGGCCGGCCTGGTCAAGACCGAGGTGGTGGACGGTCCCCAGGGCCGGGTGTTCCGCTATCTGGCGGCCATCCCCACCGGACAGGCCTGCCTGACCTGCCACGGCGAGTCGGTGGACCCCCGGGTCCAGGCCCGGATCGGGAGTCTCTACCCCGGCGACCAGGCCACTGGTTTCAAGGTCGGCGAACTGCGGGGGGCCTTCAGCCTCGCCAAGCCCCTGCCCTGATCCCCCCTTGACGGCGCGGGGGTGGATTGCCTACCTTGTAGCATACCTTCGCACTTGCCCAGCGTTACGTCCTTGGGACGGGAGAGGCCCTTGTCCCCCCTGGCGACGCTGTCCGCGGCCCCCGCCGTCGCACCGGCCCCCCTGGGCGAGGGCGATGGCCTGCCCCGCGCCCCACTCTCGTTGCTGGCCTGGCTGGAAGCCAGTCGGGACCGGCTGGTGCCGCTGTGGATCGCGGTGGTCTCCGGCCTGGGCCCTCATTACCGCCAGCGCGACCGCCGCGAGCTGGAGCGGACCATCCCCCATTCCTACGAGGCCAACCGCCGGGCCATGGCCCACGGCCGGGTGCGGCCCCTGGACCGCTTCGTGGCCTACATCACCCGCCTGCGCCTCCAGGCCGGCTTCCCCCTGTCCGAGGTGCAGCAGGCCTTTGACCAATATCGGGTGCTGCTCTGGCCCCGGATCCTGGAGAAACTGCCGCCAGTGGACCACGCCCCGGCCCTGATGGCGGTCCACGCCTGCGTGTCGTATCAGATTCACCGTTTTTCCGACCAGTTCCAGGCCATGCACGAGGCGGGCATCCGCCGCCGGGCCGACCATCTGGCCGCCGAGGTGGCCTCCCGGGGCCGCCGCCTGGCCCTGAGCGAGGGGCGCTACAAGACCCTGGTGGAGGAAATCAGCGACGGCTACTTCGTCATCCAGGAGCAGCGCATCGTCTTCGCCAACCAGGCCTTCGCCCGGCTGCACGCGGCCAGCCCGGCCCAGGTGGTGGGCCGGCCCATCTGGCGCTACGTGGCCCACGAGGATCGGGAGCGGGTGCGCCGGGCCTGCCTGGACGCCCTGGCCGGCCGGCCGGCCCCCCGGCGGCTGGAATACCTGCGCCAGGGGCGCGACGGCGTCACCGCCCCCAGCGAGGTGCGGGCCCGGGTGGTGGACTGGGGCGAGGGGCGGCTGTTGATCGGCACCTGCCGCGACATGACCGAACGGGTGCGCATGGAGGGCAAGGTGCGCGAGA
This sequence comes from uncultured Desulfarculaceae bacterium, assembly GCA_937908275.1. Taxonomy (GTDB): domain Bacteria; phylum Desulfobacterota; class Desulfarculia; order Desulfarculales; family Desulfarculaceae; genus JACRDC01. Next base: position 13,239 of record CALERA010000046.1, read on the forward strand.
GCGAGCGCCTGGCCACGGTGGGCAAGCTCACCGCCTCCCTGAGCCACGAGATCCGCAATCCGCTCTCCACCATCCACCTGAATTTGCAGCTCCTGGCCCGCAACCTGGACCTGGGCGGCCACGACCGCGAGCGCCTGGACCTGGCCCTGGGTGAGGTCAGCCGCCTGGAGGGCGTCCTGCGCCAGCTCCTGGACCTGGCCAAGCCCCTGCGCCTGACCCCCCAGGAGGTGGAGGTCAACCGTCTGGTGGCCGAGAGCCTGGAGCTGTTGCGCCCCCGCCTGGCCGCCCAGGGCCTGCGCCTGCGCCGGCTCCTGGACCCCGACCTGGACCGCCTGCGCCTGGATCCCAAGGCCCTGGAGCAGGCCCTGTTCAACCTGCTCTTGAACGCCCTGGAGGCCGCGCCCGCCGGCAGCCTGGTCACGGTTTCCACCCGCCGGCTGCCCTCGGGCCGGGGCTGCCGCATCAGCGTGCGCGACCAGGGTCCGGGCCTGACCCTGGAGGCCCGCCGCAATCTCTTCACCCCCTTCTTCACCAGCAAGCGCTTCGGCACCGGTCTGGGCCTGGCCAACGTCAAGCGCCTGACCGAGGCCCACGCCGGCCGGGTGGGGGTGGTCAGCCGCCCCGGCCGAGGGGCGCGCTTCGAGCTGGAGCTGAGGGAGCTGCCATGACCCGGGTGCTGGTGATCGACGACGAGGCCCCCCTGCGCCACTCCCTGGCCATGTTTCTGGGCGAGAAGGGCCTGGAGGTGGCCACCGCGGCCAGCGCGGCCGAGGGACTGGCCGCGGCCAGGTCCCAGCAACCGGAGGTGGTGATCCTGGACATCCGCCTGCCAGACGGCTCGGGCCTGGACCTGCTGGCCCCCCTGCGCCACAGCCTGCCCGGCGCGCGGGTGATCATGATCACCGCCTACCACGACATGGAGACCACCATCGAGGCCATGCGCCTGGGGGCCTACGACTACATCCACAAACCCCTGGACGTGGAGGAGCTGGAGCAGAGCCTGGGCCGGGTCCTGCCCCGCGCCCGTCAGGTGGGCCGGCTGTTGCCCCTGGAGGAGCCGGTGGCCGACCCCGAGGCCACGGTCCTGGTGGGCAAGTCCCGGCCCATGCAGCAGGTCTTCAAGCAGATCGGCCTGCTGACCGCCAACCGGGCCACGGTGCTGATCGAGGGCGAGACCGGCACCGGCAAGGAGGTCATCGCCCGCCTGATCCACGAGCGCTCGCCCTGGTGGAGCGAGCCCTTCATCACCGTGGACTGCACCACCCTGGTGGAGTCGCTGACCGAGAGCGAGCTGTTCGGCCACGAGCGCGGGGCCTTCACTGGGGCCACCCGGGCCAAGCAGGGCCGCCTGGAGCTGGCCGGCCTGGGCACCATCTTTTTCGACGAGATAGGGGAGTTGCCCTCCGGGCTCCAGGCCAAGCTCCTGCGCTTTCTGGAGCGCCGGGAGTTCACCCGGGTGGGCGGCAACCAGACCCTGCGCTCCGAGGCCCGGGTCCTGGGGGCCACCAACCGCTCCCTGGCCGAACTGGTCAGCCGGGGGCAGTTCCGGGCCGACCTCTTGTTCCGGCTCCAGGTGGCCGCCATCCAGGTGCCGCCCCTGCGCCAGCGCCTGGAGGACCTGGAGGACCTGGTGCCCTTTTTCCTGCACCGCATCAACCGCCAGCTTCACACCCGGGTGCGTTTTTTGGAGAAAGAGGCCATGGCGGTGCTCAAGCAGCACCCCTGGCCGGGCAACGTGCGCCAACTGGCCAATGTGCTGACCAAGGCCGCCATCGACTCCCGGGGCGAGGTGCTCCTGGCCGAGGCGGTGCGCGGCTCCCTGGTCCTGGCGGCCGAGACGCCCCTGGGCGCGACCCCGGCCGAGGGCAGCCTGCGCGACGCCGAGCGGGCCCACATCCAGGCCGCCCTGGAGCGCAACCGGGGCAACCTGAGCGCCGCGGCCCGGGAGCTGGGCCTCAGCCGTCCCACCCTGCGCAAGCGCCTGACCAACCTGGGTCTGCGCCGCGCCACCCCCTAAGCGAAAATTGGAAAAATATTTTCCAACCGGAAAAATCCGGGTTGCCAATCCCAGTCCGCGGAACGGGGAGGCAAGGGACATTTCCAATGACCATCCCTGCTTAGCTGGCGTGGCAACCGCCGCGACCTCCGGCACGGGCATTGCAGAGTTGTAAAGCACGCCGCGCGCGGAACCCGGAACCGGCCTCGACCAGGCCCCATGAGACCGCGCGGCCTGCGATGCCCTGAATTACGACGATCCTCTTCTTGCCCAACCAGACGCAAAGGCCAAGCTCGGCCGTGGGGCCGAGCCTGGTCATCGTAAACAACCTGGGGGTTGTTCGGTCCGATGCGCGGACCGCAAGGCCCAGGTTTGTCCAAGGGGAGGGAGAGGCATGTCCAAACGGCGTTGGCAGGCGTTCTGGGGTGGGTTCATGGTCCTGGGGTTGACGGTCTTGCTGGCCGGCGGCGCCCTGGCCGCGGACCCGGTCAAGCTGACCTATTCCTGTTTCTTCCCGCCCACCCACATCCAGTCGCAACTGGCCCAGGCCTGGTGCCAGGAGGTGGAGAAGCGCACCCAGGGGCGGGTGAAAATCGACTATTTCCCCGGCCAGACCCTGACCAAGGCGGCCCAGGTCTATGACGGGGTCACCCAGGGCCTGTCGGACGTGGGCCTGGCCCTGTTCGGCTACACCCGGGGCCGCTTCCCCCTGATGGAGGTGGTGGACCTGCCCCTGGGCTATCCCGACGGCGTGGTGGCCACCAAGGTCATCAACGCGGTCTACGAGCGCTTCAAGCCCAAGGAGCTGGACGACGTGCAGGTGATGTACCTGCACGCCCACGGCCCGGGCCTGATGTTCACCAAGGACAAGGCGGTCAAGACCATGGCCGACCTGACCGGCCTCAAGCTGCGCTCCCACGGCTTCTCGGCCAAGACGGTCAAGGCCCTGGGCGGCACCCCGGTGGCCATGCCCATGCCCGAGACCTACCAGTCCCTGCAAAAGGGCGTGGTGGACGGGGCCATGTACCCCATGGAGTCCAACAAGGGCTGGAAGCTGGGCGAGGTGGTCAAGTACTGCACCCTGAGCCTGCCGGTGGCCTACACCTCCGGGTTCTACGTGGTGATGAACAAGGCCAAGTGGAAGGCCCTGCCCAAGGACGTGCAGGACATCATCACCCAGATCAACAAGGAATGGGCTGACAAGCACGGCCAGGCCTGGGTGGACAGCGACGTGGAAGGCCGGAAGTTCCTGGAGGAGAAGGGCGGCGAGTTCATCTCCCTGGACCCGCAGGAGGCCAAGGCCTGGGTCAAGGCGGTGCAGCCGGTGCTCTCCGAGTACGTGGAGGACACCAAGGCCAAGGGCCTGCCCGGCCAGGAGGCCCTGGAGTACACCCTGCAGGTCCTCAGCAGCCTGAGCGCGAAGTAGGGCAAGCAACAGCCACGCGGCGGGGGGCGGCGACGCCCCCCGGCCGGGTGCGCGGGGGAGGCTGGCGGTGCAGCGCATGATCGAACTGTTGGTGAACGCGCTCAAGCGGGTGGGGGCCACGGCCCTGGTGGGCATGATGCTCATGACCTGCGTGGACGTGGTCTTCCGATTCTTCGGCCGTCCCATCTTCGGCATGGTGGAGATGGTCAGCTTCATGGCCACGGTGCTCCTGGCCAGCGCCATGCCCCTGACCGACCTGGAAAAGGGTCACGTGGGGGTGGACCTCCTGGTGCGCCACCTGTCGCCCCGGGGCCAGGCCGGGATGGACGCCGCCACCGGGGCGCTCAGCACCGCCATGTTCCTGGTGGTGGCCTGGCAGATGTACGAGTACGGCCAGACCATGCGCCTGGCCGGCGAGGTCTCCATGAGCCTGGAGTTCCCCTACTTCATCCTGGTCTACCTGGTGGCGGTGGCCTTCCTGGTGCTGTCCTTGGTGTTGTTTGGCGAAATCATCATCAACCTGCGCAAGGCGTTACGGTCATGAACGAGAGCCTGGCCGGATTGATCGGCATCGTCGTCCTGGTGGCAATGTTCTTCACCCGGATGCCGGTGGCCTATGTGATGACCCTGGTGGGATTCGTGGGCTTCAGCCTGCTGCGGGGACCGGAAGCCGGCCTGCGCCTGCTGTCCCGCGATTTCTATGACATCTACTCCTCCTACGGCCTGACCATCATCCCGCTGTTCATCCTGATGGGTCAGATCGCCTTCAACGCCGGCATCAGCCGCCGGCTCTACGACTCGGCCTACAAGCTGGTGGGCTCCTATCGCGGGGGCCTGGCCACGGCCACGGTGATGGCCTGCTGCGCCTTTGGCGCGGTCTGCGGCTCCAGCCCGGCCACCGCCGCCACCATGGCCACGGTGGGCCTGCCGGAGATGAAGCGCTACGGCTACGGCGACGAACTGGCGGCGGGCACCGTGGCCAGCGGCGGCGGCCTGGGCATGCTGATGCCCCCCAGCGTGGTGATGATCGTCTACGGCATCCTCACCGAGCAGTCCATCGGCGCGCTGTTCGTGGCCGGCATCGTCCCGGCCCTGTTCATCACCCTCTGCTTCGCGGTGGCGGTGATCATCTATTGCTGGATCAAGCCCGAGCAGGGTCCGGCCGGCGAGCGCCACCCCTGGAGCGAGCGCTTGCGCTCCCTGAGCGAGACCGGCGAGACCCTGCTGATCTTCGCCATGGTCATGGGCGGCCTGTTCAGCGGCGTCTTCACCCCCAACGAGGCCGGCGGGGTGGGCTCCATGGCGGTGCTCCTGGTGGCCCTGCTCCGGCGTCAGCTCACCTGGGCCGGATTCGTCAAAAGCCTCTACGAGACCCTGCGCACCTCCTGCATGGTCCTGCTCCTGATCGCCGGCGCGGTGGTCTTCGGCCACTTCCTGGCCGTGACCCGCATCCCCTTCGACGTGGCCGAATGGGTGGCCGCCCTGAACCTGCCGGGCTGGGGGGTGATCAGCCTGATCATCCTGGTCTACCTGCTGGGCGGTTGCATCATCGACGCCATGGCCCTGATCATGCTCACCATCCCGATCTTCTACCCCATCATCGTCAACCTGAACTACGATCCCATCTGGTTCGGGGTCATCATCGTGCTGGTCACCCAGATGGGCGTCATCACCCCGCCGGTGGGCATCAACGTCTACGTGGTCAACGGCATCGCCCAGGACATCCCCCTGGAGACGATCTTCAAGGGCGCGCTGCCCTTCCTGTTGGCCTTGATCGTGGGCACCGGGCTGATCGTGGCCTTCCCGGCCATCGCCACCTGGCTGCCCAACCTGATGTACTGACCCCCAAGGCGGTGACGAACGATGAGCATGGAGCTGAACAGCGCATACTGGAACCCCTGGCTGGAGACCATGGCGCCCGAGCGCCTGGCCGAGCTGCAACTGACCAAATTCCGGCGGGCCCTGGCCTGGGCCTACGAGCGCTCGCCCTTCTACCGGCGGATGTACCAGGCCGCCGGCCTGGAGCCGGGCGATGTCAAGACCTGGGAGGACCTGCGCCGGGTGCCCAAGCTGGACAAGACCAAGCTCAAGGAGGCCCAGACTGAGGGACCCTTCCCCTATGGCGGGGTGCTCTGCCTGCCCCTGCAGGAGGTGGCCGAGTTCCGCCAGACCAGCGGCACCACCGGCCAGCCGGTCTACCAGGCCGATTCCTGGGCCGACTGGGAGTGGTGGTCCGAGTGCTGGAGCTACATCCTCTGGGCCCAGGGCTACCGTCCCCACGACCGGGTCTTCCTGCCCTTTGGCTACAACATCTTCGTGGCCTTCTGGGCCGGGCACTACGCGGCCGAGAAGATCGGCTGCGAGGTTGTCCCTGGCGGGGTGCTGGACACCACCGCCCGCCTGCTCAAGATCCAGGAGCTCAAGGCCACGGCCATGATGGGCACGCCCACCTATCTGCTGAACATGGCCGAGACCGCCCGCACCCGCCTGGGCCTGGACCCGGCGGCGCTGCCCATCGCCCGCATCACCTGCGCCGGCGAGCCCGGGGCCAGCATCCCGGCCACCAAGGCCCGCCTGCAGGAGGCCTGGGGGGCCAAGGTCTTTGACCACGCCGGGGCCACCGAGATCGGGGCCTGGAGCTACGAGTGCTCCCACCAACCCGGCGGCCTGCACGTCAACGAGGGCATGTTCCTGGTGGAGATCGAGGACCTGCACACCGGCCAGCCGGTCAGCGAGCCCGGCCATCCCGGGGCCATGATCATCACCGCCCTGGACCGCCGGGCCCAGCCCTGCCTGCGCTTCGATTCCAAGGACATCATCGAGTGGGACGACCGGACCTGCTCCTGCGGGCGCACCTATCGCCTGATCCGGGGCGGGGTCCTGGGCCGGGCCGACGACATCACCAAGGTCAAGGGCGTGCTCCTGTCGCCGGCGGCCATCGAGGCGGTGGTGCGCTCCTTTGGCGAGCTGGGCGACGAGTACGAGGTGGTGGTGGCCCGGGAGGGCGACAACGAGCGCATCACCCTGAAGGTGGAGCTCAAGCCGGAGAGCAGCGTGGACCAGGGCGGGCTCCTGGGCCGGCTCAAGGACGAGCTGCGGCTCAAGACCAACCTGGGGTATGCCATCGAGGTGCATGACTATGGCCAGTTGCCCCGCTACGAGGGCAAGGCGCGGCGTTTCAAGGACCTGCGCAAGCTGCACTGAGGAGGGAAGAGCTTGGACACGGCCATGATCGACGACCTGGGGCGGAGCCTTGGCCGGCTGCGGCAGGAGGCGGTGACCCTGGTGAACCGGGCGGGGGATTTCCCGGCCCTGAATCGCAACGGCAGGCGGCTGTTGGCGTGCGTGCGCATGATGGAGCTGGACCTGGGTCTCCTGCCGCCGGAGCCCAGCCAGGAGCTGAGCCAAGGGGAGAATGAGTGATGCTGTTGCCCCGCTTTGATTATCAGCGCCCCCGGGACCTGTCGGAAGCCCTGGGGCTCCTGGCCCAGGCCGGGGACCAGGCCCGGCCCCTGGCCGGCGGCACCGACCTGTTGGTCAACCTCAAACTGGGCAAGGTCACCTGCCGCCTGGTGGTGGACCTGGATGGCGTGGCGGAGTTGAAGGATGTCTCCGGCCCGGGCGAGGCCCCCAGCCTGGGGGCCCTGCTCAGCGCGGCCTGGCTGGCCAAGCAGGCCGGCGGCCTGGGGCTGATGGGCCTGGCCGAGGCTGGCGGCGTCCTGGGTTCGCCCCAGGTGCGCAACCGCGCCACCATCGGCGGCAACCTCTGCACCGCCCGCCCGGCCGGCGACCTCTGCACCGCCCTGCTGGCCTTGGACGCCCGGGTGGTGCTGGCCGGGGCCAGCGGCCGGCGCGAGTTGCCGGTGGAGCAGTTCATCACCGGTCCAGGCCTGACCGCCATCGCCCCGGGCGAGATCCTGCTGGCGGCCCGCCCGGCCCCGGGGGCCACGGCCGGGGGCAGCGCCTTCGAGAAGCTGGGCCTGCGCCGCACCATGGAGATCGCCCTGGTCAGCGCGGCGGTCTGGGTCCAGTCCGAGGCCGACGGCAGGACGGTCAAGGCCGCCCGGGTGGCCCTGGGCGCGGTGGGGCCCACCCCGCTGCTGGCTCGGGCGGCGGCCACGGCCCTGGTGGGCCGACCGGCCGGGACGGAGGCCTTCGCGGCGGCGGCCCAGGCCGCGGCCGAGGCGGCCAGGCCCATCGACGATCATCGCGGCAGCGCCGAATACCGCCGCCAGATGGTGGCGGTGCTCACCCGCCGGGCGCTGGAGCGCGCCTGGAGCCGGGCCTTGGAGGCAACTGCATGAACAAGCTCGCCCTCACCCTGAACGTCAACGGACAGGATTACGACCTGCTCTGCGAGCCTTCCCGCACCCTGGCCCAGGCCCTGCGCGAGGACCTGGGGCTCACCGGCACCAAGGTGGGCTGCGGGGTGGGCGACTGCGGGGCCTGCACCGTCCTGGTGGACGGCCAGACCGTCAACTCCTGCCTGGTGCTGGCCACCCAGGCCGCCGGCAAGGCCATCGTCACCATCGAGGGTCTGGCCGATGGTCCCAAGCTGCACCCCATCCAGGAGGCCTTCGTGGAGCACGGGGCCATCCAGTGCGGCTTCTGCTCGCCGGGCATGATCCTCTCGGCCAAGGCCCTCCTGGACGCCAACCCCGCGCCCAGCGAGCTGGAGATCCGCCAGGGCCTGAGCGGCAACCTCTGCCGCTGCACCGGCTACCAGAAGATCGTGCAGGCGGTGGATTCGGCCGCCCGCACCCTGCGCGGGGAAAGGACGGTGGGCTGATGGCGCAGCAATTCGACGTGATCGGCTCCCGCGCCCCGCGCCTGGACGGCCCGGCCAAGGCCACCGGCCAGGCCATCTTCGCCGACGACCTGCACTTCCCCGGCATGCTGCACGGCGCGATCCTGCAAAGCCCCCATCCCCACGCCCGGGTGCTGTCGGTGGACGCCTCCGCCGCCCGTCGCCTGCCCGGGGTCAAGGCGGTCATCACCGCCGCCGAGGTGGGCACCATTAAATATGGCGTCAGCCCGGCCCGCTACGACGAGACCCTCTTCGCCACCGAAAAGGTGCGCTACGTGGGCGACGAGATCGCGGCGGTGGCGGCGGTGGACCTGGCCACGGCCCTGGAGGCCCTGTCCCTGATCAAGGTGGAGTACGATCCCCTGCCGGCGGTCTTCGACCCCCTGGAGGCCCTGGCCGAGGGCGCGCCGCTGATCCACGACGAGTTCCCGGGCAACGTCTGCGCCGAGGTTCACCAGGAGTTCGGCGACGTGGAGGCGGCCCTGGCCAAGGCCGACTACGTGCGCACCGACAGCCTGAAGAACAAGCGCCAGGACGGCGGCTTCATCGAGACCCACTGCGCGGTGGCGGCGCCGGACCTGAACGGCCGGGTGACCCTCTACAGCGCCACCCAGGTGCCGCACTATGTGCAGCGCAACGTGGCCATGGTCCTGGGCCTGGATCTGTCCAAGCTGCGGGTGATCAAGCCCTACGTGGGCGGCGGTTTCGGACCCAAGGCCGAGGCCACCCCCCTGGACTACTGCTCCACCGCCCTGGCGCTCGCCACCGGCAAGCCGGTGAAGATGGCCTACACCCGGGAGCAGGTCTTCCTGCACAGCCGGGCGCGCCACCAATTCATCCACGAGATGACCACCGGGGTGACCAGGGACGGCAAGCTGCTGGCCCTGAAGCACCGCGCCATCCTGGACGGCGGGGCCTACACCAGCTTCGGCATCGCCACGGTCTACTACTCCGGCTCACTCCTGGGCGGCCCCTACCGCATGGCCAACATGAAGTACGATGGTCTGCGGGCCTTCACCAACAAACCCGCCTGCGGGGCCCAGCGCGGCCACGGCGGCGTCATCGCCCGGGCCCTGTTCGAGCGCCAGTTGGACCTGATCGCCAAGGAGCTGGGCATTGACCCGGTGCGGATGCGGCTGGAAAACATGATGGAGGTGGGCGACGTCACCTGCAACGATCTCAACATGTCCAGCCTGGGCATGCGCGAGTGCATCGAGGCGGTGCGCGACGGCTCGGACTGGGGGGCCAAGAAGGGCAAGCTGCCCCGGGGCAAAGGCATCGGCGCGGCCTGCGGCTTCTTCGTCTCCGGCGCGGGCTATCCCATCTATCGCTCGGAGACCTATCACTCCACCGTGACCCTGAAGGTGGACGAGGACGGCGGCGGGATCAAGGTGCTCTCGGCCAGCGCCGAGATCGGCCAGGGCTCGGACACGGTGCTGGGCATGATCGCGGCCGAGAGCCTGGGGGTGCCCCTGGACCTGGTGCGGGTGGAGTCGGGCAGCACCGACTTCGGCGTGGACCTGGGGGCCTACTCCTCGCGCCAGACCCTGATGAGCGGCCACGCCTGCCGCGACGCCGCCCTGATGGCCAAGAACCGCATCCTGGGCAGCGTGGCGGCCGAGCTGGGGGTCGACCCCGCGGACCTGGACTTCAAGAACGGGGTGCTGATCAGCCTGGGACCGGTCCTGGACATCGCCCCCCTGCGCACCCGCTACCGCAAGGAGCATCGCGGCTGGCCCAACCTGCCCGACGGCGAGGCCCTGAGCTTCGCCGAGGCGGCCCGCATGGCCTTCCTGGCCCAGGGCAGCATCGTGGGCACCGGCCAGTACAAGCCGCCCCAGTTGGGCGGCAAGTACAAGGGCGCGGCGGTGGGCACCAGCCCGGCCTATGGCTGCTCGGCCCAGGTGGTGGAGGTCGCGGTGGACCTGGACACCGGCCAGGTGCGGGTGGAGTCCATCACCGATGCCCATGACTGCGGCCGGGCCATCAACCGCACCGCGGTGGAGGGCCAGATGGAGGGCTCCATCTCCATGGGTCTGGGCGAGGCCTTGTTCGAGGAGGTGAAGTTCGACGCCAAGGGGCGGGTGGTCAACCCCAGCCTGGGCGAGTACCACATCCCCACCATCCAGGACATGCCGGCCATGAAGTGCATCGTGGTGGAGAGCGACGAGCCCAACGGACCCTTCGGGGCCAAGGAGGTGGGGGAGGGGGCCATCATGCCCACCATCCCCGCCATCCTGAACGCGGTCTTTGATGCCACCGGCGCGGTGATCACCGAGCTGCCCCTGACCCCGGAGCGGGTGCTCCGGGCCATCAGGGAGGCCCAGGGCAAGGAATAGCAAGGCAAGAGCCGGCCCTCAAGGCCGGCGGGAGGCGCGAGCCATGGCCGTCATCACCATCTCGCGGCAGGTGGGCAGCCTGGGCGACGAGGCGGCCCAAATGCTGGCCGCGGAGCTGGACTACCACCTGGTGACCCGGGAGGACATCCACGCCCTGGCCGCCGGGCACGACCCCAAGTTCGCCCGCGACGTGCAACGCCTGGAAGACGAGGGGCATCCCGGGTTCTGGGAGAAGCTCCTCCTGGGCATGCCCTATTACCATTCGCTCTACGCGGCGGTGATCTGCGAACTGGCCGGCCGCGACCGGGTGGTGATCATGGGCCGGGGGGCCCAGGTGGTGCTCAAGGGCATCCCCCACATCCTGCGCGCCCGGGTGGTGGCCCCGGCCGAGGTCCGCGCCACCCGGATCATGGCCAGCCAGGGTCTGGAGCGCGGCGCGGCCGAGAACTACCTCCAGCACCAGGACCATGAACGCCGGGAGCTGGTGCGCCAGGTCTTCAAGCAGGACCCCCGGGACTGGGGGCTCTACCACCTGGTGCTCAACTCCGGCGACCTGGACGTGGACGGGGTGACCAGCATCCTGCGCCGGACGCTGAAGGAGCTGAACCGGGTCCAGGACCCGGCCTCGGCCTGCGACCTGGTGCGCGGCCTCGGCCTGGGCAAGCTGGTGGAGGCCAAGGTGCGCCGCCAGGTGCTGCCCAGCGACCTGGTGCGGGCCGAGGGCGCGCCGGACGGCGCGGTGACCCTGAGCGGGCACCTGCCGGCCGACGACGACCGCGAGAAGGCCCTGGCCATCGCCGCGGCGGTGCCGGGCGTGACCCGGGTGGTGGACCAGATCCGGGTCTCGCGCCTGCCCGCGCTGTATTGAGATATCCGCCCGCGGCGGCCGCGTGGTATGCTAATGGCATGGAAACCATAGAGTTAGTGGTGGACGGCTTCGCCGACCAGGTCCCGGTTGGCACCAGCCTGGCCCAGCTCATTGAGCGCCACCGGGCCCAGCACAAGGACCTGGTGGTGGAGTTGGACGGCCGCTTCGTCTACCCCGGCGAATACGCCACCACCTTCCCGCCTCCGGGGGCGCGGGTGGAGTTCATCCACCCCGCCTTTGGCGGCTGAACCACCCCTTGGCCGGCTATCCCCGCCGCTGGCTGGATGGCCCCGGCCGTCTGTTGCTCCTGCGTCATGGCGACATCGGCGAGACCTTTCGCGGCCGCTACCTGGGCCAATCCGACCCGCCGCTCAGCCCCCACGGCCGGGACCAGGCCGCCTGGTGGGCGGGCGAGCTGTCCGGGATCGGGCTCCAGCGCATCCTGACCAGCGACCTGGGCCGCGCCCGGGCCACGGCCGAGATCATCGCCCAGGGCCGGGAATTGGTGCCCCACCTGGTCCCGGCCCTGCGGGAGATCGACCTGGGGGCCTGGGAGGGCCTGGAGCGGAGCCAGGTGGCCCGGCGCTGGCCCGAGGCCCACAGCGCCCGGGGCAAGGACCTGGCCGGGTTCCGGCCGCCGGAGGGCGAGAGCTTCGCCGACCTGAGCGACCGGGTCTGGCCGCTGATCGCGGCCTTGTCCCGCGAGCCCGGCCCCAGCCTGGTGGTGACCCACGCCGGGGTGATCCGGGTGGTGGCCTGCCGGCTCATGGGCGCGCCATTACAGGAGATTTTCCGCCTGGACCTGGAGCCGGGCGGGTTGACCATCCTGGACTCCGATGGCCGCACGGCAAACCTAGTGTCACTCAACCTACCGCCGTTGCTGTAATTTTCTCCTCCCCCCCCTGGGAAAACCCGGGCCGCGGGATTATCATTTCCCGCATGTGCCGTTGCGCTCCCGGTGGCCTCTGCCAGTCCGGGGACGACGGCGTAAGCGAAAGCCAACCCCCAAGCAATTCAGCGCAGCTGAATTGCGCGGCCTTTTTAGGAGGGGGTGTGGGGGAACCCTTTT
>CALERA010000047.1 GCA_937908275.1 uncultured Desulfarculaceae bacterium
CCACCGAGATCTACACTCTTTCCCTACACGACGCTCTTCCGATCTCCGCCCGGGCCTGGGCCGCGGGGTTGTAGCCGCCCTCCAGGGAGAGCACCACCCGGCCGGGACAGAGGTCGGCGGCCAGGTCGCAGAGCACCTGGGTCATGGCCGCGAAACCGGCCTCGGTCACCTGCATCCCGCCCAGGGGGTCGTCGGCGTGGGCGTCGAACCCGGCCGAGACCAGGATGAACTGGGGTTGGAAGGCCCGGGCCAGGGGGGCCAGGAGCTCCTGGAAGGCCCGCAGGTAGGTGCGGTCGCCGTGGCCGTGCATCAGGGGGAGGTTCAGGGTGCAGCCCTCGCCCGGGCCGCCGCCCACGGTCTGCCAGGCCCCGGTGCCGGGGTAGAAGGGCGACTGGTGCAGGGAGGCGTAGAAGACCCGGTCGTCGCGGCAGAAGGCGTCCTCGGTGCCATTGCCGTGGTGGACGTCCCAGTCCACGATCAGCACCCGCTTGAGCCCCTGGACCTGCACCAGGTGCTGGGCGGCGATGGCCACGTTGTTGAACAGGCAGAAGCCCATGGCCCGCTCGGGCGTGGCGTGGTGGCCGGGGGGGCGCAGCAGGGCCATGCCGTGGTGGACCCGGCCGGCCAGGGCCGCGTCGCAGAGGTCGATCAGCGAGCCCACCGCGCTGAGGGCCACCTCATAGGACTGGGGCGAGGTGCCGGTGTCCGGGTCCAGGGAGGCGTGGCGGCCCTGGGTGCCGGCGATGCGCTGCACGTGGCGGTCGGTGTGCACCAGGCAGAGTTCGTCGTGGCTGGCCGGCCGCAGGGGAAGCTCCAGGCATTTGCCGCGCCCCGACCAGCAGGCCAGGGTCGCGTCCAGTGCCGCCAGCCGCTGGGGCGACTCGCAGTGGTAGCTGCCAGGGTCGTGCTCCTGGAAAACGGTGTCGTGAACCAGTCCGGTGACCATGCGCCTCCTGCGGGCGGGGTGCGGATCAGGGCTTGGGCGGCGTCACCTCCGGGGGCGGCACTTTTTCGTGCGCCTGGGGGAAGAGCAGCACCCGGCCGTCGTACATCACCCCGCTCAGGTCCTTGGGATCGATCTGGGCCAATTGGTCGAAAATCTCGCTGAGATTGAAGACCACCACCTTCTGCCCCGGCTCCAGCAGGTCCAGGTCCCGGGTCATGTGGCCGGTCTTGAGGTTGTAGACCCCCACCATGTGCTCGGCGAACTTGAGCACCTTGCCCACCCCGGAGCTGAGGCCGGCGTTGGTGGGCTGGTCGGCCTGCTGGGGCAGCTTGAAGCCCCGGCTGGCCAGGTACTCGCGCAGGATGCCGTAGTGGATGGTCCAGAGGCTGTCGCCCGGGCGCACCGCGTGCACGCCCCAGGCCGAGACCTTGCCCCCGTCCAGGGGCTTGTCCAAGAGCGCGCCCCGGCTCTCCACCACCAGCTTGCGCTCCAGCTCCTGCACCGGCACCTGCTTGTCGCCCAGGCGGATGCTCTCGTCGCTGCGCACCACCGCGTCCACCGATTTCTCCAGGCCGTATGGCTGCTTGCGCTGGGCCTGCTCCCGGGAGGGGGGCGCCTGGGGCTGGCCCTCCTCGGCGGGCGTCACGTCCACCACCTTGCCCTGGACGCTGGGCCCGGGCGGGGTGATGGCGTGGGGCTTTTCGGGCTTGGCCTGGGGGCCGGTGGGCAGCTTGGCCGCCTGGTCCGGGGGTTGGGCCGGCTTGTGGGTCTCGCTCCAGAGCATCACCCCGGCCAGGGCCGCCGCCAAAAACAGCAGCACCAGCACCCAGGGCCAGCGGCTGGGATTTTTGGGCTTTTTGGGGGCTCCCGGCGGCGTCAGCGGCGCGGGCAGCTTTTCGTCCGTCATGTCAGACCTCGCGGTGCCGGCGGCGGGTGGCGGGCAAGATGCGCGGACCCGGCCCGCCGCCGTCGCCCGGCGTCCGCATCCACGTAGTTTACTACAAATGCCGCCAGCAAAGCTCGATATGGTCGTCCTCGGGCCGGGGCGTGGCCAGGCTCACCGCCAGGGCCAGGACCAGGGCAGCGGGCAGGGCGATCAGGTTGGGATCGGTGTATTGCAGCAGCGCCCCCAGGGAGCCCGGGGCCGCGCCGGCGGCCAGGCTGTCCACCCCGAACATGGAGCGGCAGAGGCCCAGGGCGGACGATTCCTTGATGTGAACGAAGACGGTCAGGAAGAAGCTGACCCCGGCCCCGCCCAGCATGGAGACCAGCGCCCCGGCCTTGCTCATGCCCTTCCAGTACAGGCCCAGGAAATACACCGGCAGGAAGACCGCCGCGCAGAGCCCGAAAAAGAAGGCCGTGGCCCGGGCGATGACCGAGGGCGGCAGCACCAGGCCCCAGAGCAGGGTGACCAGGATGGTGATGGCCACCCCCAGGCGGGTGATGGCCACCTCGCCCTGGCCGGCCGAGCCCAGGCCCCGCTCGTAGAAGTCCCGCCCCAGGCTGGCCCCGCCCACATGGAAGTGGCTGCCCAGGGTGGAGACCGCCGCGGCCAGCATGGCCAGCAGGAAGAGCACCCCGTACCAGCCCGGCAGCAGGTTGCTGACGAACAGGGGGATGATGCGGTCGATGTTGCCCTCGGCCACGGTGTAGGCCACCTGGCCGGTCTCCTGGAAAAACAGCACGTTGGACAGCGCGCCCACCACGAAGGCCACGCCGGTGATGCACAGGGTGAAGATGCCGCCCCAGAGCACCGAGCGGTTCAGCTCGCGGTCGCTGCCGGCCGACATGTGGCGCACCACCAACTGGGGCTGGGCCAGCACCCCGATGCCCACCGCGTAGACAAAGCTGGTGTAGACCAACAGCCACAGCGGCGAGCCGGTCTCCAGGCCCTGGGTCCAGCCCAACATGCCCTGGGACTTGAGGGCCGCCGGCACCTGGGGGGCCAGGTCGCCCAGGGCCTGGTGGGCCGCGCCCACCCCGCCCAGCTTGGCATAGGTGAAGACCAGGAGGCCGGCCATCATCAGAAAGACCAGGCCGCTCTGGAGGGCGTCGGTGTACAGGGCCGACTTGAGCCCCCCGGCCAGCACGTAGGCCGCCATCAGGGCGATGAAAAAGAACAGGGCCCAGGTGTAGTTGAGCCCCAGGTTGACCTCCAGGAAGCGGGCCACGCCGATCAGCACCGCCGAGGAGTAGATGGGCAGGAAGAGGAAGATCAGCAGTCCGGCGAAGCCCTGCACGAAGCGCGACTGATAGCGCCGGCCCAGCAGCTCGGGGAAGGTGTGGGCGTCCAGGGCCACCCCCATGCGCCGGGTGCGCTTGCCAAACACCGTGACCGCGATGAATATGCCCACGAAAATGTTGAGGAAGGTAAGCCAGAGCAGCGAGAAGCCGTAGGCCCCGGCCGCCCCGCCGAAGCCGATGATGGCCGCGGTGGAGATGAAGCTGGCCCCATAGCTCAGGGCCAGGAGGAAGGGGCTGGCCTGGCGGCCGGCCAGCAGGTAGTCCCCGGCCTGGCGGTCCTCGCGCCAGCCCTTGTAGCCCAGCCAGAGCAGCAGGCCGATGTAGAGAATGGCCAGAACGATCTTGGCTAGCATGCTTCCTCCAAGGTGGGAGGCGGGGTTGGGGGCCTGGGGCTCCGGCGGCTAGTCCCGCTCGGGGGCCCAGCGGGACAGGTCGCGCAGCTCCTCGCTCAAGGGGCCAGCGTCGTTGAACTTTATCAAGCCGTAGACCACGCAGAGCAGCGCGGCCAGGATGCTCAGGACATAGGCCCAGCCCAACTCGGCGGCGGCAATGCCCAACATGCCTTCCTCCAGTGCTTGGCCACCCGGCGGTGGCTGGCTTTTGCGGCGGGCGCGGGGAAATGGGGGGAGGCGGCCCGCCCTGCCCGCCCGTCACCACTCTGGCCGCGCCGAGCGCCGCCAGCCTGGGCATCCGGGCAAGTGGACGCCGAGCCACATCAAGAGACGTTGGGGGCGCGCGGCCCCCGGGGATGCGGATTATCAGCCCTACTATACGAAGCGGCCTGTGGGGGTGTCAAGGCGCTCGCCCAGGCCCTCCCCCGGGCCGCCGCCGGGCCTAGGGCCGGGCCATGGCGCGCATCAGGCGCAGCAACTCGCTGAAACGGTATGGCTTCTGGATGAACCTGACATTGGGTCGCCGCAGGAGCTCGCCCAGGGCCGGATCGGGCGAGTAGCCGCTGGCCACGATCACCGGTTGCTCCGGGTCCTGCTCCAGGATCTGCTCCAGGCAGCGCCGGCCGCCCATGCCGGGCATGCCCAGGTCCAGGATCACCAGGGCCGCCCCTCCGGGCAGGCGGCGGTAGAGGTCCAAGGCCGCCTCGCCGCTGGCCACGGTCCGCACCCGGTAGCCGGCCTGGCTCAGCACGCTGCGGCCGGCGGCCAGGATCGAGGCCTCGTCGTCGGCCAGGATCACGGTCTGGTTGGCCGCCAGGATCGGAGGGCTGAAAAGCCTCTCCTCCGGTGGCGAAGGCGGGCTCTCTCCGCAGCAGGGCAGGAGGATCTCGAAGGTCGCGCCCTGGCCCGGGGGGCTGCTGCAGGCGATGTGACCGCCCATGCCCTTGACGATCTGGTAGACGGTGTAGAGCCCCAGGCCCGAGCCCTTGCCCAGGGGCTTGGTGGTGAAGAAGGGCTCGAAGATCTTGCCCAGGACCTCGGGGGGCATGCCCTGGCCGCTGTCGCTGATGGTCAGGCGGGCGTACTCCCCGGCCGCCAGTCCGTTGGGGGCCGAGGCCTTGTCCAGACTCGCCAGGCCGGTGGCCACCTTGATCCGCCCCCCCTGGGGCATGGCGTCCTTGGCGTTCAGGGCCAGATTCAGGAAGACCTGCTCCAGGGAGGCCGGCGCGGCCTTGACCGGGCAGACCCCGGGGCCGAAGTCGTACTCGATGGCGATCATCTTGGGCAGGGTCCGCTCCAGCAGGTCGATGGCCTGGCGGATCTCCTGGTTCAGGTTGGTGGGGCGCAGGGTCTCCGGCGCGGGCACCCCGAAGCTGACCAGGCGGCGCACCAGGTCCGCCCCCCGCCGGGTGGCCAGGTCGATCTGCTCCAGGGCCTCGCGCATGGCCGGCTCCAGGCGCTCCTCGGCCAGCAGCAATTGGCTGAAACCCATGATCGATTGCAATAGATTGTTGAAATCGTGGGCGATGCCGCTGGCCAGGTTTCCCACTGCCTCCATCTTGCGGGCGTGGATGATCTCGGCCTGCATCTGCTTCATGCGGCGGTGGGACTCGATGCGCTCGGTGACGTCGCGGATGATGCCGTTGACCTGGCGTTGGCCGTTGCGCTCCAGCGCGACCAGGTTGCGGTATTCGAACAGGCGCGGCCGGCCGCCGCGGTCCAGGCACTGCACGATGCCCGCGTCCTCGCCGCGCTCCAGGACCCGGGGCAGGTATTGCTCACGATAGAGGCTCCGCGAGGCCGGAGGCATGAAGTCCGACATCGGATGCCCCACCACCTCGGAGACCGCGTAGCCCAGGGAGTGGGTCACCGCCGGATTGATGCTGGTGACCACCCCTTCCTGGTCATGGCTGAGAATGATGTCGCTGACTCCGTTGAACAGTTCACGATAACGCTCCTCGCTGCTGGCCAGGCTCTCCTGGGCCCGCCGGCGCACCGCGATCTCCTGGGTCAGCTCCAGGATCAGGCGATTGCGGTCCTCCAGGGTGTGGTCGTACTCGGTCAGGAGGTCGTTGAGCGTGTTGTGCAAGAGCCAGCGCGAAAGGCGTTTGCACAGCCCGGCCCGGCCCCAGCTCAGGCTGAACTCGCAGCACTCGTCGCCCTCCAGCACGCACCTGGTCTCGCGGGCGTCGATCAGGGTGCAGCCGCTGGCCTGGAGCATGCCGATGTAGATGCCCAGGTTCCAGCGGCAGACGTCCCTGCTCACCCGGAACCCGGGCAGGTAGCGCAGGGAGAAGACCGCGCCCCGGTCGGACAGATTGGTCAGCTCCACCACCTTGGTGCGATTGAAGCGGGCGTTGATCTTCTGCACCTGGCGGGCCAGGGCCGCCGGGCCCAGGATGCGGCTGATGAACAGCTCCCGGCGGGAGAGCCGGTCCAGGACCGCGCCCTGGCCGGCCACCCGCAGGGGATCGGGCAGGGGCACCACCAGGTTGACGTTGCCCAGCAGGCGCAGCGACATCTCGTTGGAGATCCAGCAGGATTCATCCTCCAGGTCGGCCAGGGTCACCGGGGTCAGGCGGGTGGGATCGCTGTGGTCGGGCAGCAGGTAGGCCGGGTTGTCCACCAGACCCTCCACCAGGCGCGCCACGGACTCTTCGCCGTGGTGCTTGCGCAAGTAGGCGAAAAGACCGCGCCAATTCAGGCAACAGATATCCGGCGACATGGCCGTGGGGCGGCTGGCGGGGGTGCTGAGGGTCACTGGCAGATCGGAAGAGCACACGTCTGAACTCCAGTCACGGCTACATCTCGT
>CALERA010000048.1 GCA_937908275.1 uncultured Desulfarculaceae bacterium
GGTGGTGGCCTGGGGGTCCGCGCGGGGGGGGGCGGCGCTCTGGACCGGGGCCGGAGCGGGGGCGGGCGCGGGGGCCGGCGCGGCCACGGGGGGCGGGCCGGCTTCCGGGGATCCGCCGGCGGCGGCCGGGGCCAGGCCGAGATAGGCCTCCACCCGCTCCAGGCGCTGGCCCATCTCGCCGCCGCCCTGGTTGAGTTGCAGGGAGGTCTCGTCCAGGCGACCGTTCAGGCGGGCCAACTCCTGGCGCACGTAGCCCATGTCGGCCACCAGGTTGGCCTGGGGCCCCCGGGTGGTCTCCATGGTCTGCTGCATCTGGTCCACCCGCTTGGTCAGATCGCGCAGGCGGGCCTGATCGCGGGCCACCTGGGCCTGCAGGGCGTTGAAATCCTGGGGGTCGACGCTGGCGCAGCCGGCGGCCAGGGCGGCGGCGGCCAGGACGGCCAGGGCGGTCTTGGGCCAGGCTCGGGACATCTGCTCCCCCTCTCGCGGCGTAGGGAGGGCCGGGGAGGGGCGTGGCGCCCCCCTCCGGCCCAAGGCGTTGCTACTTGATCACGAAATGGGCCCGCCGGTTGGCGGCATAGGCCTCCTCGGTGTGGCCGGGCATCAGGGGACGCTCCTTGCCGTAGCTCACCGTCTCGATGCGGCTGGGTTCGATGCCCATGGCCGTCAGGTAGGCGGCGGCGGCCTTGGCGCGCTTCTCGCCCAGGGCCAGGTTGTAGCTGGCCGAGCCGCGGTCGTCGCAGTGGCCCTCGACGATGACCATCAGGCTGGGGCGCTGCTGCATGAAGCCGGACTTGTCGTTGAGGATCTGCTTGGCGTCGGGCCGCAGGTCATAGCGGTCGTAGTCGAAGTGGATGTCCTGGTTGACGAACAGGTCGCGCAGCTGGGCCTCGCTGCCCCGGGCCTGGCCCTCGGCCAACTGGGCCTCGCGCAGGCGCTGCTCGCGCAGACGACGCTCTTCCTCGGCCTTGAGCCGAGCCTGCTCCTCGGCGCTCAGTTCGCCGGGGCCCACCGCCTTCTTGGCGCAGCCCAGGCCGCCCGCCGCCACCAGGCCCAGGATCAGGGCCAGGATCAGGGTGTAAATCACGTTCCGTTTCACTTTTCGCCTCCCGGAAAAAAATTCAAGACTTGCCAGTTTCTAAAACCCTGTCTCACACACGCTTACTTGACGCCGACCACCCCCCGGGGAGACCAAGCCGGGTTGCCGTTTTCGCCCGGCAGCTCGCTCAGCCGCTTGATGGGCTGCCCGTTGGCGGTCATGACGTATATCTGATAACGCCCCGTGGCACGGCTCGCGTAGGCGATTAGCCGCCCGTCTGGCGACCAGCTGGGCTCCTCGCCGCCGCCATAGCCGCTGGTGAGGATCTGCTGGTCGCTGCCGTCTGGGCGGATGGTGGCCACCTGGAAGACGCCGCCCACTTCCACCTGGAAGGCGATCCGGTCGCCCCGGGGCGACCAGGACGGGGCGGCGGCGTACTTGTGGCCATAGGTGATGCGGCGCACGGCCCCGCCGTCCACGTCGCGGATGTAGATCTGGGGCTGGCCGGCCCGGTCGGAGCAGAAGGCCATCTGCTTGCCGTTGGGGCTGAAGCTGGGGGCCACGTCGATGCCCCAGCCGTCGGTCAGGTTGGCCCCCAGGTTGCCCACCTGATCGGAGAGGAAGATGTTGGTCTTGCCGGTGTGGCTGGTGGCCACCGCCAGTTGGCCGTTGCCGCGGAAGGCCGGGGTGAGGTTGACGCCCGGCTTGTTGACGATGACCTGGCCCCCGCCCCCGGCCAGGGCGTGCAGGATGATGGCCGGCCGGCGGTTGACGTAGCAGGAGTAGGCCAGCAGGCGGCCGTCCGGCGACCAGGCCGGGAACAGGCAGATGTCGCCCCGGTGGGTGAGCTGGCGGGCCCCGGAGCCGTCGAAGTTCATCAGCCAGATCTCCTTGATCCCGCCCACGGAGTGGGTGAAGGCGATCTGGGTGGAGAAGACGCTCTTTTCGCCGGTCAGCGCCTCCATCACCTCGTCGGCGAAGCGGTGCATGATGGCCGGCATGTCGCTGGGCAGTCCGTCATAGCGCCGGCCCACCACCAGCTTGCCCTCGGTGACGTCGTAGAGCCGCATCTCCACCGACAGGGTGGAGGCGGTGGACTCGTAGGAGCCGGTGATCAGCAGGTCGGCCCCGATGCGCTTCCACTGGCGGGGGTTGACCTCGCCCTGGGCCGGCCCCAGGTAGGTCTTGGGGTCCAGGATGTCAAAGAGCCCGGTGTAGGTCAGGTCGCCGGCCAGGACCTGGCGGCCCTGGGTCCCCAGCTCGGCCGCGCCGCCGGACGGCAGCAGGCCATAGTCGGGCAAGGCCAGGGGTATCTTGCGCGAGCTGGGCTTGGTGATGTCGATGTAGACCCGAGCGGTCGCGGGCTCGGGCAGGGCCAGGCACAGGCCCACCAAGACCAATAGCAGCGCGGCGCAAAGTCTCTTCATGCTGTCATACCCTTCGTGGGGCGGCCGGCCCGTCGCCGGACTCAGCCGCCCAGGTCCTCCACCCTGAAACGCACCCCCACCTCGAAATAGGACTCGCGCATGCCCGCCGGCGGCGGCGGGAAGGGCGCGGCCCGTTCGGTGGCGCGCAGGGCCGACTGATCGTAACGGGTGTTGCCCGAGCTCTGCTCCAGCCAACTCCGCTCCAGGCTGCCATCCTTGCGGATGCGCAGACCCACGATGGCCACCAGGCCCCGGGGCTTCTGCACCAGGGCCTCGCTGAGCACCCAGGCGGCCTGGATGCGCGACCACAACTCGGTCAGGTAGACCTGGTCGCGCACCGAGCCGGTGGCTCCGCCGCCCCCCCCGGCGGAATAGGCCCCGCCCACCTGGTTGGTCTGGGTGGCGTATTTCTTTTCCAGCCGGTTCAGGGCGCTGTCGTAACGTTGCTGCTCGTCCACCCGGGAGCGCAGCTTGGCCAGGCTCTTCTCCAGCTCCTTGGCCGCGTCCACCGTCTCCTCGGGCTTGGGCTCGGGCTTGGGGGCCGGGCGCTTGGGGGCCTCGGCCTCCTTGGTGGCGATGGCCTCCTTCTTGGGCTCGGGCGGCTTGGGCGCGGGCTTGGGCTCGACCTTGGGCTCCGGCTTGGGTTCGGGCTTGGGCTCGGGCTTGGGCGGAGCCGGGGCCGGAGGCTCGGGCTTGGGCGTCGGCTTGGGCGGAGCCGGGGCCGGGGCCGGGGGAGCGCCGGCCGGCAGGTGGGGCGCGCCCACCAGCTGCACCTGGTAGACCGGCGCGAAGATCTCGCGTTTGCTGGGTCCCCAGGCGCGCCAGAAGATCAGCACCGCCACCAACAGCAGGTGCAGCCCCAGGCTGACCGCCATCGCCCAACCCAGCTGCTCGCCGGAGTGGGGGCGGAAAATTCTATGGACCGTGGCGCTCAAGACGCTTTCTTCTTGACCGGCGGCGTTACCTTCTCGGGTTCGGTGACCATGCCCAGGTTGGCGATGCCGGCCTTGCGGGCCTCGGCCATCACCTGGACCACCACGCCATAGGGCACGTCCTTGTCCGCGCGCAGATAGACCTTGGTGTCCGGCTTGCGTCCGGTGATGCCGGCCAGCTTGTCGGCCAGGCCGCCCACCTCCACCGGAAACTCATCCAGAAACAGCTTGCCCTCGCGGGTGACGGTCAGCACCAGGAGCTCGTCGCTCTGCTTGAGGGTGCCGGTGTCGGTCTCCGGCAGCTTGACATCCAGGCCCTGGACCATCATCGGCGCGGTGACCATGAAGATGATGAGCAGCACCAACATCACGTCCACCAGGGGCACGACGTTGATCTCGCCCATGAAGCGGCTCTTGCCCGAGCTGACTCCCGCCATGGCTGCCTACCCCGCCCCCCTAGGCCCCGGCCGCGCCGGAGCCGCGCGAGGAGTCGCCGTTGGGTCCGCCCTGGCGGCGCATCATGTCGCGCTCCACCAGGTTCAGGAAGTCCTGGGCAAAGGCGGCCATCTCGTTCTCCAGCACCAGGATGCGGCGGTTGAAGTGGTTGTAGAAAACCACCGCGGGAATGGCGGCGAACAGACCGGTGGCGGTGGCCACCAGGGCCTCGGCGATGCCCGGGGCCACGGTGGCCAGGTTGGCCGCGCCGCTGGCGCCGATGGAGCGGAAGGCGTCCATGATGCCCCAGACGGTGCCGAACAGGCCCACGAAGGGGGCGGTGTTGGCGCAGGTGGCCAGGAAGGTGACCGCCCGGCCCAGGCGGGTGCTCTCCGCGGCCTGGCCGCGGTTCAGGGCGCGTTGCAGGTTTTCAATCACACCCTGGGACATGGCCCCCTCGTGGGCCTCGCCCCCGGACTGGGCCCGCATCACCCGGCCCAACTCGCCATAGCCCAGGCTGAACAGGGTGGCCAGGGGGCTCTGGGTCAGGTGCTTGGTCTGGGTCTGGGCGGCCGAGAGGCTGCCGGCGTGCCAGAAGATGTCCTCGAACTCGGCATTCTGCTTGCGCGCGTCGCGGATGGCCTTGAACTTGGAGAAGATCACGGCCCAGGACAGCACCGAGAAAAGGATCAACATCAGGAGCACCAACTGGACCACGAAACCCGCGTTCCAGATCATGTGCCAGACGTCGGTGCCGCCGCCGCCACCCAGGGGGGTTTGGGCCGCGAAAGCCGGGGTCACCCCTGTGAACAATCCCCAGATGTTGGTCATTTATCTTCCACCCCACAGCATATTGTGGCCACTATAGCCAGCGGCCTGGGCAATGTCAAGTTTTCGACAGGGCTTTGGACCCGGGCCAGCGGCAATTCTATCCCCGGTTTTCGCGCATTTAAAGGGGGCCGGCTGGGGATTTTTG
>CALERA010000049.1 GCA_937908275.1 uncultured Desulfarculaceae bacterium
CGGCAGTTGGGATGCAGCGGAGGCTCCGGCATCTCCTCCACCGACAATTGTCCGCCGCTGGGCTTGAACAGGAACTCCTTGCCATGCAACGCCGCGCACCGTGGGCAGGCATCATGGCCCCCACTGCTCAGCCAGCGATAACCTAACACCTTGATCCTTGGTCCTGCCAGCACGGTGCATGCCTCCTGGATGGGGTCTGGGTGACAACCTGGGGCTGTTGCTCCGGATTCGCCGCGCGAGTCCAAGCCTAGCCCTGTCCCGGGGTCACGCCCCACGGTCTGTTTCACCGATCAGCCCCCCTCCTTCACCTCCGACGCTTCACATGCGGGACGGGGAGGTTATAATGGGCGGGTGGTTTGGCGAACCAGGTTGGGAGGCGTGTGGCGGTGTTGACCTATTTGGCCAAGCGGTTGGGCATGATGGTGCCGTTGGTGATCGGCATCACCTTCATCAGTTTCCTGGTGATGCATCTGGCGCCGGGCTCGCCCACCGACATCATGACCGACCTGAACCCCAAGGTCAGCGACCTGGCCCGGGAGCGGCTGACCAAGCTTTACGGCCTGGACCAGCCGGTGCACGTGCAGTACTGGAACTGGCTGAAGCGCCTGGCGGTGCTGGACTTTGGCCAGAGCTTCGCCCCGGACGGACGGCCGGTGCTGGACAAGATCGCCGAGCGCCTGCCGATCACGGTGAGCATCAACCTCATGAGCCTGGTGCTGGTGCTCCTGATCGCCCTGCCCATCGGGGTCTACAGCGCCACCCACAAGGGCAGCGTCTTCGACCAGGCGACCACGCTGTTCGTGTTCCTGGGCTTCGCCAGCCCCACCTTCTGGCTGGCGCTGCTGGGCATGATCCTTTTCGGGGTCCACCTGGGCTGGCTGCCCATCAGCGGCATCAAGGGCCTGAACCACGACCAGCTCTCGGCCTGGGGCCAGGCCATGGACTATGCCCGGCACCTGCTGTTGCCGGTGACGCTCTCGGCCCTGACCAGCCTGGCGGGTCTGAGCCGCTACATGCGGGCCAACATGCTGGAGGTGATCCGGCAGGACTACATCACCACCGCCCGGGCCAAGGGCCTGAGCGAGCGGGTGGTGATCTACCGCCACGCCCTGCGCAACGCCCTGATGCCGGTGATCACCATCCTGGGGCTGAGCGTGCCGGGGCTGATCGGCGGGTCGGTGATCTTCGAGTCGATCTTCGCCATCCCCGGCCTGGGCAAGCTCTTTTTCGAGGCGGTGATGAGCCGCGACTATCCCCTGGTGATGGGCGGGCTGGTGATCAGCGCGGTGCTGACCCTGGTGGGCAACCTGCTGGCCGACCTGGGCTACGCCCTGGCCGACCCCCGGGTGCGGGCCGCGTGAAGGCCTCCCGGGGCATGGCCGCGCCGGCGGCGGGCGGGGGTTTCGCCCTGTTCTGGGAGGCGCTGTCGGCCAACCGGCTGGCGCTGTTGGGCCTGGCGGTGGTGGCGGCCCTGGTGCTGGTGGCGGCCCTGGCCCCCTGGCTGGCGCCGTTCGACCCCAACGCCATCAACGTGCAGGCCATCCTGCTGCCGCCCTCCTGGAGCCATCCCTTTGGCACCGACGAGCTGGGCCGCGACGTCTTCTCGCGCATGATCTACGGCAGCCGGGTCAGCCTCCAGGTGGGCCTGGTCTCGGCCGGCCTGGCCACCCTGGTGGGGGTGGTGCTGGGCGCGGTGGCGGGCTACTACGGCGGCTGGGTGGAGGCCGGCATCATGCGCTTCACCGACATGATGCTCTGCTTCCCGACCTTCTTCCTGATCCTGGCGGTGATCGCGCTGCTGGAGCCCAACATCCTGAACATCATGGCCGTGATCGGCCTGACCTCCTGGATGGGGGTGGCCCGCCTGGTGCGGGCGGAGTTCCTGACCCTGAAGGAGCGGGAGTTCGTGGTGGCGGTCAAGAGCCTGGGGGCGGGCGATGCGCGCATCATCTTCCGTCACGTGCTGCCCAACGCCATGGCCCCGGTGCTGGTGGCCCTGACCCTGGGGGTGGCCGGGGCCATCCTGACCGAGAGCGGGCTGTCCTTCCTGGGCCTGGGGGTGCAGCCGCCGGAGCCGAGCTGGGGCAACATCCTGAGCCAGGGCAAGGACAACATCGAGATCGCCTGGTGGCTGAGCCTGTATCCCGGCCTGGCCATCCTGGTCACGGTGCTGGGCTACAACCTGCTGGGCGAGGGCATCCGCGACGCCCTGGACCCGCGCCTGCGATGATTCCCGGGAGGGACCTAAGGCCCTCCACGGCGCACAACCCCACCCCCACAAGCGATCAATCGCAGAGACAGCGCCTCCCGGCCCAGGCGCGAGGCCGCCGGCCAGTCAACTCTCATCGCCATGACAAAGAGGACGTTGCGCGGGGCGCGGGGCGCGGCGTCCGCCGCGCTGCGGACTGCCTTGTCGGTGATCAGGTTCGCGTGAACCGGCCCTAGACGGAGGGCTCCGTCCCGATGCGGCGGGCCAGCTTGTCGGCGTACATGGCCTGGTCGGCGACGCGGAAGAGGTCGTCCAGGGTCCAGTTCTCGCCGGCCAGACTGACCACGCCCAGGCTGAGGCCCACGCTGACCGGCCCCCGGGTGGTGGCCAGGGGCTGGCCCACGATGGTTTCGCGCAGGCGCTGGGCCAGGCCCGCGGCCTGGTCGGAGTCGGTCTCGGGCAACAGCAGGGCGAACTCGTCGCCGCCCAGGCGGGCCCAGAGATCGTTGTAGCGCACCTGGATCTGGCCCAGGCGGGCCACCTCCACCAGCACCTCGTCGCCCACCTGGTGGCCCAGGCGGTCGTTGACCTCCTTGAACCCGTCCAGGTCCAGCATCACCAGGGACAGGGGCCGGCCATAGCGCCGGGCGCGCTGGTATTCCTCCTCGGCCCGCTGGTGGAAGTGCCGGCGGTTGGCCAGGCCGGTGAGGTCGTCGGTGATGGCCAGGCGCTTGAGCTCCTGGCGGCTCTCGCGCAGGGCCTTCTCGGCCAGCTTGCGGCGCTCGATCTCCTGCTGGGCCAGGCTGAGCTCGGCCTTCATCTGGGCGAACTCCATCAGGATGGCCAGCACCGGCCGGCGCTCCAACTCGGTGTTCCAGCGCCGGTTCTGCCAGGCCAGGTAGCCCCAGAGCAGCGGCGCGGCCACCAGGCAGACGATCAGGCGGCTGATGGCGGTGCCCTGCATGATGGCCCAGGCCCCGGGCTGGCCCCCAAAGGCCCCCAGGTTGAAGAGCACCACGTCCAGCCACATCACGCCCAACAGGGTCAGGAAGGAGCGCACCCCCAGGGCGGCCTGGCCCAGGCGCTGGCCCAGCCACTCCCAGGCCATGGCCAGGAAGATCAGGTCCAGGAAGGTGGTCAGCGCGCTGGCGGTGTTGATGCGCAGGCTGGGAGTGGGGACATAGCCCAGGGGCGCGCCGCCGGCCAGGCGCATCTGGAGGTTGAGGGCCACCGCGATGACCGGCACCATCACCGAGACGCCGATGACGGTGGAGATGGCGATGCGGGTGGCCCGCACCCCGTCGAAGACGTAGACCACGAACACGGCCAGCAGGAGCGAGGTGTAGAAGACGGTGGAGCCCACCATGAAGGTGACGCCGGCCACCTCCACCTTGACCCCGGCGTCGGTGACCCAGCTCATGATGGCGGTGACTCCGCCCACCAGGGCGTAGAAGTGGGCCAGGCCGAAACGATGGCGCAGGGCGTGGGCGGAGAGGACCAGGAGGTAGACCAGCACCGCCTCGATGATCAGAATCAGGACTTCCATGCGCGGGCGACCTCGGGTGAACCGACAAGCCAGGTCAA
The DNA here is from genome assembly GCA_937908275.1 of uncultured Desulfarculaceae bacterium. GTDB lineage: Bacteria > Desulfobacterota > Desulfarculia > Desulfarculales > Desulfarculaceae > JACRDC01. The sequence continues at coordinate 3,794 of CALERA010000049.1, forward strand.
ATCAGCCTAACTATGGCTCATGCCCGGGTTCTGGGCCAGGGTTTTGTTCACATGGTTGCCGATTTTGGCCCGGCGTTCCATCAGGCCAGGGGCGGGAAGGCCGCCAGCCTCTCCAGCAAGGCGGGAAGATGCGCGGGCCAGGGGTTGTGGCCGGCGTCGGGCAGGAGGGTGAACTCGGCCTCCAGGCGGGCGGCCAAGCTCCGCATCCGCCGCGCGGGCAGGAAATAATCCCGCCCGCCGGCCAGCAGCAGGCGTGGGGACAGTCCGGGTTTAGGCCGGCAACCGGTCAGACCCAGGCCCATTTCCAGGGCCATCCGCCCCGGCTCCGGCGTCAGTCGCCGCCAATAGCCTTCCAGGTCAGCAGGTTGGGACCCCGGAGCGAAGAACAGGCGCGCGGCCATGGCCGGGGTGCGCACCCGCAGGCGGCCCAGGGCCAGGACCGGGGCCATGGCCGCCGGGAACTGGGCGAAGAGCCGGGCCAGGCGCAGGAGGGGCAGGCCCCGGGGCGGCAGGGGCATCAGGAGCGCCGCGGGCAGATCGGCCACCTCCAGAACCTTCAGGGCCAGCCAGCCGCCCAGGGAGTGGCCGATCAGCACCGGCCGGCCCAGGCCGGCGGCGGCCCGGCGGGCCAGGTCGGCGTAGTCGGCCAGGCTGGTCAGGCTGGGCAGCTCCCAGGGCTCGTCGCCATGGCCGGGCAGGCAGAGGCGGTTGACCCCATAACCCCGGGCGGCCAGGGGCTCGGCCAAGCCGTCCCAGCACCAGGGGCCGTGCCAGGCCCCGTGGATGAGCAGGACCTCGCCCTGGGCCGCGCCCGGGGGCGGTCCCTGGCGGATGATCCGGGGCTCAAGGTGGGTGAAGGGCCTGGCCATGCCCGCCAGTCTAACCCCCTCTGCCCGCCGCCGCCAACCCCTCGCCCCCAGCCGTCTTCCCCTCCTCAGTCCAACCCATATAAAGTTTTTTGGGAAGGTGGTCCGGGGGGAAACCCTTTTGTCCACAAAAGGGTTTCCCCCCGGCCAG
>CALERA010000050.1 GCA_937908275.1 uncultured Desulfarculaceae bacterium
AGGACGGACGGCGGGGGGAGCCGGTCCGTCTGGATGCCTGGGTGGCGGCCAGCCAACCCCAACTGGGCCCCGCCCGTCGCCGGGTGTTGCTGGCGGTGGCGGAGTTGACCAAGAACGGGGACTGGGTCTCCAGCAGCGAGGTGAAGGCCGTTTCCGGCGGGCAGCGCCAGCCGGTCAACCGGCACCTGCGGGCCCTGGAGCTGGATGGCCTGGTCACGTTGCAGTTCCAGAGCAAGGGCATGCCCCTCTATGCCAAGGCCACCTCCGCCGGCTTGCGGGCGGTGGGGCTGCGGGGACCCCTGCGCACCCCGGAGCCCGCGCCATTGGCCCCGCCCGCGCCCGCCGCCGTGGTCCTCCCGGCCACTCCCCCGGTCGCGGCTCCCGCGCCTCCCAGCGCGGCCCCGTCGGCCGCCTCGGCTCCCGGCCGCATGGAACGTTTCGTCAGCAGTTTCTACCAGGCCCTCCAGCCTTACCTGGTGGGTCTGTCCTATGCCGACTTCCGCCGCCTGCTGGTGGCCAACCTGGCCGCCGCCCTGGGCAAGACCGCGCCCCAGGCCAGCCCGGCCCTGCCGCCCCCGCCCCCGCCTGCGGCGGCTCCGGACCTGGGCTTGGCTCTCAAGACCGCCATGAGCCAGACCATCCAGGAGGCCCTGGGCGGACGGCCGGCGGCCGAGAGCACCCCGTCCCCGGCCATCCCCGGACGGGCGGCGGGCTATGGCCAGACCCCGCGCCCGGAAGCCCTGCCCGTGCGCTTCCGGGCCGAGATCGCCGACCCGCCGACCCTGAACACGGCCGAAAACGCCCTGGAGGCGCGCCTGGGCCAAAGCTGCAACAGCGAGCATCGCCAGGCCGCCTGGTGGCAGCGCAGCAAGGATTTCAGCGACATCTGGGACCGGGTGCGGCGTTGGCGCCTGGGAAGCCTCTGCACCACCTTCACCAGCTTCGGACCGCGCTGGCAACACCCGGACTGGACCGATTTCAACCGCGCCCGTCGCCAGGCCGACGCCCGGGGAGCGCGCTACCTGGATTGGATCGAGGCCCAGTTCGACCGCCTCGGCAACCGGGTGGCCCCGACCGATCTTTCCGGCGACGAGGCGGTCAAGGCCTGGCAGACCCGCCTGCGCCAGGCCGGTGGACAGGCCCAGGGCGTGGGCGAGCTGCCCCCGCCGCCCTACACCCCCGAGAGCTTCAACGTCCACAACCCCGAGCACGCCGCCTATGCCGAGGAAGTCATGGAGCAGATCTGCTCCCTGGCCCAGCGGGTGTTTGGCGACGACAACGACGGCCCGGTGCGGCTCCTGTGCCAGGCGGTGCAGAGCGGCAACCTGCCCCTGGCCGCCCTGGAGCTGCGGCCCCAGTGGCGGGACAGCGTGGTGGCCGCCCTGCGGCCCCAGGGTCCGGCTTCCGCGACCGGCCAGGCCCTGGCCCTGGTCGGCGCGGGGGGGATGCGCCCGGCGGTGATCATCTAAGCGACCGACAACACGAGACAACGCAAACGGGCCCGGCGTCATTCGCCGGGCCCGTCGAATTTTTGGCGCGGGTCTGGGTCTAATTGGGGTGGGCCAGGGCCAGGGTGGTGTAGATCAGGGGGTAGCTGTTCACCGCCTGGCGGTGGGCGTAGACCATCATGGCGGTCAGGCTCAGGTGGGGCAGGATCGGTCGGGTGTCGCCGGGCAGGCGCGGGACGGCCGGCTGCTCCTCGGCCTTGAGGCGGCTCTCCAGATAGCGGGCCAGCAGGCTGGGGTGGGGATCGGCTAGGCTGGCCAGGTGGCGGGAGTCGGGCTGGCTGGCTTCGGGTCGCAGCAGGTCCAAGGGCGACATGACTCTCTCCGCTTGAGGTTGCCACCCAGGTCTGCAAGAGGGATGCCTAAGGATATTCGTCCTGGGAAACCGTTCTAAAACAATCTGTTGCCGCTGGCCAACCCCGGGCCCCGGCCCGGGCTGGGCAAGGCCTGCCTGGCCGGCGGCGCACCGGCCGGCAAAAACACCCCCTCCCCGGGGCGGGTGCGCGCCCCGCGCTTGGCAACCGCGCGAGGGCATTGTATAAAGGCTAGGACCGCCCGGCCGTCGGCCGCTCGGCGGACGCATCCGACCCCCCGGAGGAACCGGCATGGACGACCTGAAACAGCAGCTTGACCGGGAACTGGGCCAGGCCCAGTCCCTGGATGACCTGGAACGCATCCGGGTGGCCTATTTGGGCAAAAAAGGCGCCATCACCACCCTGAGCCGCACCACCGACTTCAGCCAGCTGGGGCCGGAGGAGCGCAAGGACTTCGGCCGGCGCTTCAACGAGTTGAAGCAGGCCGCCGAGCAGGCCCTGGCCGAGGCCAAGACCCGCCTGGAGCAGGCCGGCGGCGGCCGCCTGAGCGGCGCGGTGGACCTGACCCTGCCCGGCGCGGGCCGCCGCCTGGGCTCCCTGCACCCCATCAGCCTGGTGCAGATGGAGCTGGAGCAGATTTTCCAGGGCATGTCCTTCGTGGTGGGCAGCGGCTTCCACGTGGAGCGCGAACACTACAACTTCGACGCCCTGAACATCCCCCCCGACCACCCGGCCCGGGAGATGCAGGACACCTTCTGGCTGACCAACGGCATGCTGCTGCGCACCCACACCTCGGCCAACCAGGTGCGGATGCTGGAGAAACACGGCGCGCCGCTCCGGGCCATCTTTCCCGGCCGCTGCTTCCGCTACGAGAACGTGGACGCCAGCCACGAGAACACCTTCTACCAGGTCGAGGGCCTGATGGTGGACAGGGGCGTGACCATCAGCCACCTGATCGCGGTGATGAAGTCGCTCCTGGACCAGGTCTTCCACCAGGACGTGAAGGTGCGCCTGCGCCCGGGCTATTTCCCCTTTGTGGAGCCGGGCTTCGAGCTGGACTGCCAGTGCCTGATCTGCCACGGCGCGGGCTGCAAGACCTGCAAGCACTCGGGCTGGATCGAGCTGTTGCCCTGCGGCATGGTCCATCCGGTGGTGCTGCGCCACGGCGGGGTGGACCCCGAGGAGTACTCGGGCTTCGCCTTCGGCCTGGGCCTGACCCGCCTGGCCATGATGAAGTACGGCATCCCCGAGATCCGGCTGATGAACAGCGGCGACGTCCGCTTCCTGGAGCAGTTCCCCGCCGCGGTCTAGGCCCGGCGCGATCCCTGGCGAAAGGCCTCGCTCATGAAGCTATCCCTGGAATGGCTGGGTCAATACGTGGACCTGGCCGACATCGACCCCAAGGCCCTGGCCCTGGAGCTGACCATGAAGACGGCCGAGGTGGAGGAAGTCACCCCGGTCGAGCGCTGCCTGGACGGCGTGGTGGTGGCCCGGGTGCATGAGTTCTCCCAGGTGGCCGGCAGCGACAAGCTCAGCCTGGTCACGGTGGACCTGGGCGGGACCAAGGTCCAGACCGTCTGCGGCGCGCCCAACCTGCGGGCCGGAATGCTCAGCGCCTACGCCCCCCTGGGCTGCGAGTTGGCCGGCGGTTTCAAGGTCAAGCGCGCCACCCTGGCCGGGGTGGAGAGCTTCGGCGTGCTCTGCTCGGCCAAGGAGCTGGGCCTGGGCGAGCTGCACGAGGGCGTGCTGGAGGTGCCGCCCTCGGTGCCGGTGGGCAGCCGCCTGGACCAGCTCATCGCGCCCCGGGACTGGATCATCGAGATCGACAACAAGAGCCTGACCCACCGCCCGGACCTCTGGGGCCACTATGGCTTCGCCCGCGAACTGGCCGCCATCTACGGCCGGCCCCTGAAGCCCCTGGGCCTGGAGGACCTGAGCCAGTACGACCACCTGCCGGCCTATCCCCTGGCGGTGGACGACCTGGAGCTCTGCCCGGGCTATTGCTGCCTGGAGCTGGACAGCCTGCGCCCGGAGCCCGCGCCCCTGGCCATCCAGGCCCGGCTGCACAGCGTGGGCATGCGGGCCATCAACATCCTGGTCGATCTCACCAACTACATCATGCTGGAGATCGGCCAGCCCATGCACGCCTTTGACGCCGAGCAGATGGGCGCGGTGCGGGTGGCGGTCTTTGGCGGCGAGGGCGAGTTCACCACCCTGGATGGCTCGGCGCGCAAGATGCGGCCCGAGGACCTGATGATCTGGAACGCCACGGAGCCGGTGGGCCTGGCCGGGGTGATGGGCGGCCTGCACTCCGAGGTGACCGAGGGCACCTCGCGCCTGATGCTGGAGAGCGCCAACTTCCAGCCCATGACCATCCGCCGCACCGCGGTGCGTCTGGGCCTGCGCACCGACGCCAGCCAGCGCTTCGAAAAGGACCTGCCCCGGGCCTTCATGCCCCAGGGCATCGCCCGCTTCCTGGACCTGGCCCGCCAGGCCGGCCAGTCTCCCCTGATCCGCTCGCGCATGACCTATGTCGGCAGCCTGGGCGACGAGGAGCGCCTGGTCCGCCTGCCGGTGGATTACGTCAGCCGCTACATGGGCCAGCCGGTGGGCGAGGAGCAGGTGCGCGCCACCCTGGCCGCCATCGGCTTCACCAGCCGCAAGGAGGGCGACGACCTGGTGGTCACGGTGCCGCCCCACCGCTCCAGCCGCGACATCAGTCTGCCCCAGGACCTGGTGGAGGAGGTCAGCCGCTTCTACGGCTATGACAACATCGTGCCGGTGCTGCCGGCGGTGGCGGTGACAGAGTACGACTTCAACGAGGAGCTGCGCACCGAGCACAAGCTGCGCCGGCTCCTGTCCCAGGGCCAGGGCTTCGTGGAGGTCCACAACTACTCCTGGTACGACGACCGCTGGCTGGCCAAGCTGGGCCAGGACCCGGGTCAGACCCTGCTGCTGGCCAACCCGGTGGCCCCTTACAAGTCGCGGATGCGCACCACCCTGGTCCCCAACCTGCTGGAGCTGGCGCCCCAGAACTACGGCCAGCGCGACGAGCTGCGCCTCTACGAGGTGGGCCACGTCTACCACCCGGACGCCGAGAGCGGCCGGCGCGAAGTGGGCCACCTGGGCGCGGTCTGGTTCCGGGCCGGCGGCCAGGCCGACCTGGAGCCCCTGTTCCGGGAGCTCAAGGGCGTGGTGGAGGACATCGCGGTCCTGCTGAACCTGGGCGGTGGGTTTACTTTCATCCCGGCCACGGAAACCCGCTCGGCCTGGGAGCAGGCCGGCTGCCACCTGGACGTCTCCCTGGGCGAACAGAAGGTGGGCGGCCTGGGCTATCTCTCCGGCCCGGCCCTGGGGGCCTTCAAGAGCAACGCCCTGATCTGCTGGCTGGAGCTGGACCTGAGCCTGCTGCCGGCCCTGGCCTATCCCGACCTGAAGATGACCATGCCGCCCAGCTTCCCCGGCTCCTGGCTGGACTTCTCCATCCTCTGGCCGGCGGCCCAGGG
>CALERA010000051.1 GCA_937908275.1 uncultured Desulfarculaceae bacterium
CGTAGGTGTCCATGATGGTCACCAGTCTGGCCCCGGCGGGCAGGGATTCGGCCGCCAGGTCGCGCCCGCCGGCCATCAGCAAAAAGTCATGATAGGCCCGGGCCAGGTCCGCGGCCTGGGCCGGATCGTCCCGCCGGGAGAGGAAGCCCACCGCCTCCTGGCCGTCCACCAGGTAGTTGGCGGCGTAGACCTGGTCCAGTTTGTCGAAGCCAAAGACATTGGCCGCCAGCAGGGAGATCGAGCCGGCCTGCAGGCCCTGGGGCGGGAACAGCGCCCGCTCGTCGGGCTGGGCCGCGGCCAGGGCCGGGGCGCGCTCCAGCCAGGCCGCCAACCAGGCGCGCATGGCCTGCACCAACTCCGGCTGGGACCCGGCGGCGATGATCTCCAGGTACCAGGGGCCGTGCTGCACAAAGAGCGAGTTGCCGGAGAGATGGGCGGTGGTGGGCAGGTCCAGCTTCTGGCCCCGGTCGCGGCGCTGGGTGCTGAAGGCGCTGAAGGCGGCCTTGTCGTCCTTCATCTGGAAGACAAAGGCCTCGAACCAGGCCTGGGGCTGCCCGGCCAGGCGGTGGCGCCGGGCGCTCAGGGCCTCGAACCCGGCCGCCAGGTAGAGCTCGGCCTTGCCGTCGATCTTGTCGCTCAGGGTCTCGGGGCCGAAGCGCTCCACCGGCCCCATCGCCTCCAGGCCGGCCGGCAGCAGGCTGGCCAGGTCCCCGGGCGAGCCGGCGGCCACGGCCGGGCCGGCCGCGCCGGGGGTGGTGGGCGCGCCCCAGCGGGCGGGGTCGTACTGGGCCTGCTGGCGCAGCACCCCCAGGGCGATGACCACCAGCAGGGCCAGGATCACGGCCCCGACAAGGGTTTGGCTGCGGCTGACGGCGGCGCTGGTCACTCCCCGGCTCCTGGCATGGGTCGCGCGGCAGGACGCGCCCTGCCCAGAAGTTTGGACCCAGGCGGGGCGGCCGTCAATGGCCCCTGGTCTCCAATCGGAAGCCGGCTGGGGAATCGCGGCCATGAAGCCCGCAAAACCCAGGCGTTGCCACTGGTTACCCCTAGCTAACCGGGCTAGAACGTAGTGGCCACGATGTAGGGCGGGTCCGGGGCCGGGATTTCCTTCAGCTCGTCCAGCTCGATGGCCAGGCTGCGCGAAGGTCCGGGCAACACCACCGGATGGCCCCGGGCCTGGTACCAACTGTCGGTATGCACCTGGCCCTCGCCCGGGCCGCGCAGCACCACGCTGGCCGGGCGGGCGTCGGCGGTGCAGCAGGAGATCACGAAGCGGTAGAGGAAGGCCCCCACCTGGTTGGCGCGCTGGTCCTCGGCCAGGTTGGCCTGCTCGGCCGGGGTGAGCACGTAGCCCCGGCCCACCACCTGGACCTTGTCCGGCAGTTGGCCGGTGTCCAGGTAGAGCTTGTGCAGCTCCAGCAGGGTCAACTCGCGGTAGCCGTCCACGAACCTGGGCGGGGCGTCGTCCAGGGGGGTGGTCAGGGGGTTGACCGGGGCATGGGGCGCGCTGGCCTGGGCCTGGGCCCCCTGGCCGCCCAGGCCGGTGGAGGTCAGGCTGAGGCTGGTGGGTCCCATGGCCAGGAAGACGAAAAGCGGGGCCCACTGCACCGCCAGCAGCGGCCAGGAGGGGCCGGACTTGCTCTCCGGGCCGTGGTCGTGCCCGCAGCCGCAGGCCGGGGCCGGCGCGCCTCCCCGGCCCCAGGTGGCCAGCAGACAGAGCACCAGCAGGCCCAGGCCGATGACCTGCAACCAGCCATGCCAGGCCGCCACGTAAAAGGTGTAGTACCCCCCGGCCAGCATCACCCCCACCAGGATGATCCAGGGGGCCAGCAGCAGGGCCCGGCCATGGCGCGCGATCAAGGCCCTCATCGCAGCACCGTGACCCCGGCCGCCAGCAGGCCCACCCCCAGCCAGACCAGGGCCGAGAGCAGGATGATGAAGCGGCCCCGGAAGATCAGGCGATAGGCCAGCAGCAGCTTGAGGTCGAACATCGGTCCCAGGACCAGGAAGGCGATGTGGGCCGGGAAGCTGAACTCGGTGAAGCTGGCGGCCACGAAGGCGTCGGCCTCGGAGCAGAGCGAGAGCACCCCGGCCAGGACCATCATGGTCAGGGGTCCCAGGAAGGTCCCGCCGCCCAGGGAGGCCAGGAGCGAGGCCGAGAGGAAGGTCTTGATGGCGCTGGCCAAAAACACCCCGGCCAGGAAATAGGGCATCATCTCGGCGAAGTCGTCGGCCAGGTGGCCCGCCACCCGCGCGAAGACCCCACCCGGGGCCGGGGCCTGATCGTGGGCATGGTCATGGCCGCAGCCGCAGGCCGGCGGCGGGGTCTGGGGCGAGAGCGCCAGGCTGTCCAGGGACTGCGGCGCCGGGCCGGCGGCCGGGACGGGCGGAGCGGCCGGCTCCGTGGCCAGGGCGGCCTGGGGCCTGAGGGCCAGCACCGCCCAACCGATCGCCACCGCCACCGCGAAGCCGCCCAGGCCCCGCCAGACCGGGTGGGCCAGGTCCTGGTAGGCGATGTAGGTGGAGGCCAGCACCGTGGGGTTGATGATCGGCGCGGCCAGCAGATAGGTGACGGCATGGGGCAGAGGCAGGCCCTTGCGCAGGAGCCCCCGGGCCACCATCACCACCCCGCACTCGCAGACCGGGAACAGCGGGGCCAGGAGGGCCACCGCCGGCACCCCCCAGAGGCCCAGGCGGGCGGTGATCCGGGGCAGGACCTCCGGCGGCAGCCACAGCTCCAGGACGGCGGTGAGCAGGGCCCCCAGCAGGATGAAGGGCGTGGCCTCCAGGCAGATGGCCAGGAAGTAGGAGGCGAAGGCCTCCAGCCAGGGGGCCGGGGCGCTCCCCAGGGGCAGGAAGCGGTTGACCAGGGCCCCGCCAAAGACCACCAGCACCCCGGCCCCCAGGGTCAGGGCCAGGTAGTGGTCGGGTCCGGGCTTGGCCACGGCGGTTGGGGACTGACTCAAGGCTGTCTCTCCCGGTTGGGTTCGGCCCTGGGGCGGTTCGCCCCAGGGAGAAGCCCGCCGGAGTCGGCGGGCTCCCTGAAACATGGCGGCCCGGTCGGGTTCGCGCAAGAGACAAAAACGTGGGGCGGCGAGCTTCTCAGCCCTGGACCGGGGCGGCGGTCTCCACCACCCGCATCCGCCGCCAGGCCCCCCGGCGGTAGCGCCGCCAGTTGGTCAGGCCCAGCACCACCAGGTACAGGATGATGCAGAACCAGATCCGGTGGATGTCCCAGCCCAGGTGGGTCACTCCCAGATAGGTGGGCAGCACCAGGAACAATCCCGCCACCGCGGCCATGTTCAGCATCACGAAGCGGCTGTCGCCCGCGCCCTTGAGCGCGCCGATGTAGATGATGCCCATGGCGTCGAACAGGGTGTAGAGGGCCACGTAGCGCACCAGGGTGGAGCCCAGGTCCACCAACCGCGCCCCCTGGTCCGCGCCCAGCTCCCGGGGCAGGAAGGACTCCACCAGCCAACCGGGAAAGACCAGGAAAAACAGCGCCACCAGGCCCATGTAGGCCAGGGTGACGTGGATGGTGCTGGTGGTGGCCGCCTCGGCCAGCTCCGGACGGCCGGCCCCCACCGCCTGGCCCACCAGGGTGCTGACCGCGATGGAGAAGCCCACCATGGGCAAAAACGACAGGGTGCTGATGGAAAAGGCGATGGTGGTGGCGGCCAGCTCCAGGGTGCCCAGCCGGCCCACGAAGAACACCGCCAGGGTGATGGAGGCCATGTCCAGCCAGAACTGGACCCCGGCCGGCAGGCCGAAGCGCATCAGGCGCAGAAAGAGGTCCTTTTCCGGCCGCCAGGCGCTCTTGACCGCGAAGGCCTTCTCCTGGCGGGGGGTGAAGATGGCCAGGGCGAAGAGCACCGCCATCACCACCCAGCCGGTGACCGTGGCCAGGGCCGCGCCCACGATGCCCATTTCCGGAAAGCCCCAGGCCCCGTTGATCAGGGCGTAGTCCAGGGGCACGTTCACCGCCGCGCCGGCCAGGTTGATCAGCATCACCGGCCGGGTGCGTCCCCGGCCGGAGAAAAAGCAGGACAGGGAGCTTTGCAGCACCCCGATGCCCGAGCCCAGGCAGAGCCAGCGGAAATAGCTGACCTCCAGGGCCTGGATCTCCGGAGCGTGGTCCGCCAGGGCGAACAGCGGCCCGGCCACCAGGCCCTGGGCGGCCAGCAAGGCCCCGGAAATGACGGAGAACCAGATGCCGGTCCACAGGGCGGCCCCCACCCGGCGCGGCGCGCCCGAGCCCACGTATTGGGCCACGAAAACATTGACATATCCGGCCGAGCCCATGAAAAAGGCCTGGAAAACAAAGGCCGCCAGGCCGGCGGGCATGGCCGCGGCGATGGTTTCCAGGGAGTAGCGGGCCAGGAACATCCGGTCGGTGAAGTGCATCACCGTGGTGGAGGCCATGGAGATCACCAGGGGCAGGCCCAGGGCCAGGACCTGGCGATAGCCGTTGGGTTGGGACCAGCGCTCGAACATCGTCATCCATCCGCCCCGGCCCGGCCGGGGTGTGAAAACGCGCCCCCTCCCGCGGCCGCGCCGGGGAGGGGGCTCGGAAATCGCGCTCCGCCGGGTGGCGGGGAGGTTCCGGGCCGGGTGGGCCTAGCCCACCTGTTTCAGCGCCTGGCGGGCCTCGGCCAGGCGGGCCCAGGTCTGGGGGAAGAGGCGGTTGCCCTCGGTGTGGGGCAGGAACAGGCTGCCGGTGTAGTTGCCCATGTAGTTGGGGGCCACGCTGAGCTCGAAGTTGGTCATCTTGTCCACGATGTCGCCCACCTCGGTGCGCAGTTGGTTGCTCATGGCCACCATGCGCGCCCCCAACAGCGAGCCGTTGCCCACGAAGGTGAACTTCTCCAGGGGCAGCTCGGGCAGCAGCCCGATCAGGATGGCGCGCTCCAGGTTGATGGACTGGCCGAAGCCGCCGGCCAGGATCACCCGCTCCAGGTCGTGGATGGAAAGCCCCACGCCCTCCAGCAGGGTCATGTAGGCGGCGTACATCGCGCCCTTGGCCCGGAGCAGGTTGTCGATGTCGGTCTCGGTCAGGCCGATGTCCCGGCCGATGGAGGTGTCCTCGGCCCAGGCCAGCACGTACTCCGGCCCGTCCTCGCCCTGGCGCACCCGGTCGCTCTTGTGGTCCAGGTTGTAGTGGCCGCGCTCGTCGATGATGCCGGCCATCAGCAGGGAGGCCACGGTGGCGATCAGGCCGGAGCCGCAGATGCCCCGGGGCTTGGCCTTGCCCACGGTGACGATGGCCGGCTCGCCGCTGATGGGGTTGACCGAGAAGTTCTCGATGGCCCCCTTGCTGGCCCGCATGCCGAACTTGATGCCGCCGCCCTCGAAGGCCGGGCCGGCGCTGGCCGCGGCGCAGGCCATCCAGTCGCGGTTGCCCACCACCACCTCGCCGTTGGTGCCCAGATCGATGAACAGGGTCAGGCGCTCGTCCTTGTGCATGCCCACGCCCATCACGCCCGCCACCACGTCCCCGCCCACGTAGGAGGCCGCCGCCGGGAAGACCAGCAGGCGCACGTGGTCGGCCAGGGCCAGGCCGAACTGGCTGGCCCGCAGGGGGGGATAGTAGGCCGCCGCCGGCACGTAGGGCTCCAGGCGGATGTACTTGGGCTCCACCCCCAGGAAAAGCTGGGTCATGGTGGTGTTGCCGGCCAGGGTGGCCAGGTTGATGTCGGTCAACTCCACCCCGGCCTTGCGCGCCACCGCCTTGAGCACCTCGTTGATGGAGCCGCAGGCCGCCTCGCCCAGGCGTTTGAGGCCGCCGGGCTTGCCGGCGTAGACGATGCGGCTGATGACGTCCTCGCCATAGCCGATCTGGCCGTTGAAGTCGCCCTCGGTGGCCAGGACCTGGCCGCTGTTCAGGTCGATGAGCTGGGCCCAGACGGTGGTGGTGCCCAGGTCGATGGCCACCGCCAGGTTGCTGGCGCTGGTGTCGCCGGGCTCCACCCGGATCACCTGGTTGCGGCCGTATTTGCGCCGCACCGGGCGCATGATGGTGGTGGTCACCTGCCAATCGCCCTGGCGCCAGGCCTCGGGCAGGTCGCGGATGGCCTCGAAGGCGAAGCTGAAGCCGCGCTCGCCTTTTTCGCGCAGGCAGGCCAGCAGCCGGGCCACGTCGTTGCGATTGTCCTCCAGGGTGGGGTGGTTGGCCCGCACCGTGACCTTGGCCAGGGCCGGGTCGAAGCGGCCCTCCTGCTTCAGCTCCTCGCCGCCGATCAGGGTGGCCTGCTGGGCGCTGCCGGCGGCCAGGGCCTTCAGGGCCACCTTGTCCAGGCTCGACTCCACCGGAACCCGGACCACCACGTCTTCGGTCAGCTCGGCCAGGCAGGCCTGGCGCACGCCCTTGGCCACGTCCTGGGGATTGATCTTCTCGGTCAGCCCCCCCTGGACGCTGCCCTCCTCCACGATGACCCGGCATTTGCCGCAGACGCCCTCGCCGCCGCAGGAGGCGTTGATGTGCACGCCGGCCTCCAGGGCGACTTCCAAAATGGTGCTGCCGACCGGGGCCTGGGCGACGATGTTGAAGGGTTCGAAACGCACCTTGACGCTGGCGGGTTGATCCTGGCTCACGATATTCCTACATTTATCAGGTTATTAGGGCCAAGATGGCGGCGACCGGCGCGGTCGGGCCGCGCTCTCCCGCCCTTGCGTTTTTCGATACACCCATGATAACAGGTCGTTCAGGGGTTGGCGAGCGGATGCCAGCCGCCGCCTCCGCCGGTACAATAGGAGGCAGGCCCAAATCCCCAAATGCCGCGCCGGAAACCACGCTTGCCGGGAGTGCGCGATGGACGGTCTGAAAATTCTGGTGGTGGACGACTCCGCCACCGCCCGCCACTACTTCACCGGCATGGTGGAGGAGTTGGGCCACCAGGCGGTCACGGTGGCCAACGCCAGCGACGCCCAGGACAAGCTGGCCCAGGAGCGTTTCGACCTGGTGCTCTGCGACCTGGTGATGCCGGGCATGGATGGACTGGACCTGCTCAAGTCCCTGCGCCAGCAGGGCCAGGACCTGCCCTTCCTGCTGGTCACCTCCTATGGCTCCCTGGCCAGCGCGGTGCAGGCGGTCCGCCTGGGGGCCGACGACTACATCCTGCGCCCGGTCGATCCCGGCCTGCTGGCCCACCGCATCCAGGCGGTGCGCGAGCGCCACCAGGCCAACCTGGAAAAGCGCCTGCGCCAGGACCTGGAGGCGGCCCTGGCCACGGCCGGGGCGGTGGCCCACGAGCTGAACCAGCCCTTGATGGCCATCATGGCCTCGGCCGAGCTGATCGGCCTGACCGAGGATCCGGCCCGCCTGCGGGAAATGGCCAGCACCATCGTGGAGCAGACCCAGCGCCTGGGCGAGGTCACCAACCGCCTGGTCAGCCTGGTGCGTTATCAGGCCAAGCCCTACGTGGGCAACAGCGTCATCCTGGACCTCAAGGCCTCCAGCCGCAAGCCGTGACCACCCAGATGGGCATGGGCGCGCTCTCCAGCCAGGCACCGCGCCTGAACCTGGAGGCCCGCTGGCTCTGGGCCGGGGCGGACCTGCTGGTGCTGGTCACCGGCGGCCAGCGCCCCCACCTGGGCGCGGTGGCCATGGCCGCCCCCCGCCCCAGCCTGGCCGACCCCGGGACCACCAGCGCCACCGCCAGCGTCTTCTGCTATCCCGGGCACAAGGAGGACGAACTGGCCAAGGCCCTGGCCCTGCGCCTGGCCTCGGACCTGAATGTCAAGGTGACGGTGGCCGCCGGGGCGCACTGGGACGGCTTGGGACCGGACGACATCGCCCAGGTGCGGGCCAACGCCCTGGCCTTGGGGGAGCTGCTGCTGGCCGCGCTCCGGACCGAGCGCCCGGCGGGTGAGGAAACAGACTAGGGCTTGGCCGCGAGTCCCAGGCTGCGCAAGGGGCCGGCCAGGGGGCCTCGCCCCTGGGCCAGCTCGCTCAGGGCCTGCTCCAGGACCTGGGCCGGGGCCTGGCCCGCCGGCAGGGGCAAGCCCACCCGCCCGCGTTGCTGGTCGGCCGCGTCGCGCACCCGCAACACCAACTGCTCCCCGGACACCTCGGCCACCTCCAGGCCGCCGCCCTGAAAGCGCCCGGCCCAGACCTGGGGCCGCAGCCAGCCCACCCCGGGCAGGGTCCCCGCCGCCACCGCCACCCGCCGGGCCAGGTCGTCATTGGCCGCGCGCAGGGCCTCGCTCTCGCTGACCGGGCCGCGCCCGTCCCAGCCCACGGCCAGGGCCTGGCTCCGCTTCTGGGCGAAATCCTTGGGCGACAGCCCCAGGCTCTCCCAGGCCATCAGCTTTTGCATGACGTGGCGGCCGGCCTCGTCCAGGTCCTGGTCGGTGTCCAGCACCCGGCCGGCCAAGGTGGTGTAGCGCATGGCCTCAGCTCCCGGTTGGGGTGGTGGCGTCCAGGCCGGCCTCGGCCGCCTCCTTGAGCCCCTCGCTCAGGGTGGGATGGGCGTGGATGGTGCGGGCGAAATCCGCCAGACGCGCCCCCAGGCGCAGGCCCAGGGTGCACTCGTGAATCATCTCCCCGGCGTGGGGACCCAGCAGGTGCGCGCCCAGCAGGCGGCCGTCGGCCGGGTCGTGGACCAGGAGATATTGCCCGGCGATCTCGCCCTCGGCCTGGGCCTTGCCCAGTTGGCGCACCGGGAAGCCGGCCAGGTCCGCGGCCTGGCCCCGCTCCCGGGCCTGGGCCAGGGAGAGCCCCACCCAGGCCGCCTCGGGCCAGGTGAAGGCGGCCGAGGGCACCAGGTCGTAGGCCATGGCCTGGTCGCCGCCCAGGGCGTTGATCGCCGCCGCCTCGGCCTCGGCGCTGGCCACGTGGGCCAGCATGGGCCGGGCCGGACCCAGGAGGTCGCCGATGGCATAGACCCCGGGCGCGCTGGTGGCCAGGTGGTCGTCCACCTTCACCGCGCCCTTGGGGTCGCAGGCCACCCCGGCCGCTTCGAGCCCCAGGTCCTCGGAGTTGGGCCGCCGCCCGGCGGCCACCAGCACCAGTTCGGCCCGTAATTGCGCTGGCTTGCCGGCGGCCGGGGCCGCCACCAGGGGCGAGGGGGCCAGGCTTATCGCCAGGCCTGCGTCGTCCTCGGCCAGGGACTCCACCACGCAGCCCAGGTGGACCGCCACCCGGCGCTTCTTGAACTCGCGCAGCAGGAGCTTGCTGATCTCCGGCTCCAGGGACGGCAGGGGCAGCAAACGGTCCAGGGCCTCCACCAGGCTCACCTGGCAGCCCAGGGCCGCCAGGAGGGTGGCGAACTCGCAGCCCACCACCCCGCCGCCCACGATGCAGATCGAGGCCGGCAGGG
>CALERA010000052.1 GCA_937908275.1 uncultured Desulfarculaceae bacterium
GCCAGCATCTGGGGGTCGTGGTTATGCTCCAGGATCAGGGCCTGGCAGCCGGCCAGGCGGGCCTCCACCAGCTTCAAGGCCTGGCCCAGGTCGGTGGCCAGGCCCAGACGGGCGGCGCCGTTGGCGATCACCAGGCCCACCGGGTCGGCGGCGTCGTGGGGGATGGCAAAGGGCTGGACGGTGAGGGCTCCCAGGCGGAAGCCCTCGCCGGCGCGGATGGCCTGGTGGCGCACCGGACCCAGGCCGGGACAGGCGGCGAAGGTGGCCGGGGTGGCCAGCACCGGCAGGCGCAGCTTGCGGGCCACCACCCCCACCCCGGTCACGTGGTCGCGGTGCTCGTGGGTGACGACGATGGCCTTGAGGCAGCGCTGGTCCAGGCCGGCCCGCTCCATCCGGCCGAAAAGCTCCCGGCCGGAGAGCCCGCAGTCCACCAGGATGGCCTCGGATCCCGCCTGGACAAAGATGGCGTTGCCCTTGGAGCCGCTGGCCAACAGGCAGAAGCGCAGGCCCATGACGGGGTCTAGCCGGTGTGTCCGAAGCCGCCCGCGCCGCGCTGGCTGGCGGGCAACTCAGGCACCTCGGCCAGTTCGGCCCGGACCACCGGGGCGATGATCAACTGGGCCACCCGGTCGCCGCGTTGGATGGTGACCGGGGCCGGCCCCAGATTGATCAGGGCCACCTTGACCTCGCCCCGGTAGTCGGCGTCGATGGTGCCGGGGGCGTTGACCACGGTCAGGCCGTGCTTGACCGCCAGGCCGGAGCGGGGGCGCACCTGGCCCTCATGCCCCGGGGGGATGGCCAGGCTGAGGCCGGTGGGCACCAGGACGATGGCGCCCGGAGCGATCTCCAGGGGGGAATCCACGGCGGCCGGCAGGTCCAGGCCGGCCGCCTCGGCGGTCTGGTAGGCGGGCAGGGGCAGGCCCTGGCCGTGGGCCAGGCGCTGCACCAGGACCCGGACCGCGCTCATCGGCCCAACCCCTGGGTCAGGGCGTCCTGGTCCAGGGGACCCAGGGCCATGACGCCCAGGTTTTCCGGCCGGAGCAGGGAGGCGGCCAGGTCGGCGATCTGCTCCATGGTCACCGCCTCCACCTGGGCCGCGGCCTCGGCCGGCTCCACCTGGCGGCCGAACTGGTACTCGTTGCGGGCGATGCGGCTCATGCGGCTTTCCGGGTTCTCGGCCGCCAGCAGGATGGCCCCGGTCAGGTTCTCCTTGGCGTCCAGCAGCTCGTGCTCCTGGGGAGGTTCGCCGGCCAGGCGCAAGAGTTCCTCCCGGACCACGGCCAGGGCCTCGGCCGCCCGCTCCGGGGCCACGCCCAGGTAGATGCCCAACAGGCCGCAGTCGCTGTAGGCGCTGAGATAGGAGTAGACCGAGTAGGCCAGGCCGCGCTTCTCGCGCACCTCCTGGAACAGGCGCGAACTCATGTTCCCGCCCAGGATCAGGTTCAGCAGGGCCGCCGCGAAGCGCTCCGGGGCGCTGGAAGAGGGCGCGGCCAGGCCCAGGGCCAGGTGGGCCTGCTCGCTGTCGCGCTGGGCCAGCCAAAGTCCGGGGCTGACCGTGGGCCGGGTGCGGGGAGGCTCCTGGCCGCCGCTGGGCAGGGCGGCCAGGGTGGGGCCCAGCAGGTCCAGGACCTGCTGGTGCTCCAGGTTGCCCACCGCCGAGACCACCGCCCGCCGGGGCCGGTAGTGCTCGGACAGATAGGCCTGGATGGCCGGGCGGTCCAGGGCCGCGACGCTCTCCACGCTGCCCAGCACCGAACGGCCCAGGGGGTGGTCCGGCCAGAAGCCCTCGCCGAAGAGCACATGGACCAGGTCCTCGGGCGTGTCCTCCACCGAGCTGATCTCCTGCAGGATCACGTCGCGCTCGCGCTCCAACTCCGCCGGATCCAGGGTGGGGTTGAGCAGCAGGTCGCTGAGCAGGTCGCAGATCTCGGGCAGGCGGTTGGCCAGGGCCCGGGCATGGTAGCAGGTGTGCTCCTTGCTGGTGAAGGCGTTGGCCAGGCCGCCCAGGCGATCGATCTCCCGGGCGATGTCCAGGGGCGAGCGCCGGGCGGTGCCCTTGAAGGCCATGTGCTCGATGAAATGGCTGACCCCGCCATGGGCGGGGTCCTCGTCACGGCTACCGACCTCCATCCAGAGGCCGACCGTGACCGAGAATGCCTGCGGGTTGCGCTCGGTGAGGATGCGCACCCCGTTGTCCAGGACGGTTTTCTCGATCACGGCCACCTCTAGCGGCGGGGGGGACGGCGGTCGCGGTCGCCGCGCCCGGGGCCTCCCCGACGGTCGTCGCGCCGATCGTCACGGCGGAAGTCGCCCCGGGGCGGATCATCCCCGCGCGCGGCGTCCTCGGCCTGGCGCTGAGCCATCTCCTCGGGGCTGGGCGGGGGCAGCAGGGCCTTGCGGCTCAGGCGCACCTTGCCCCGGTCGTCGACGCCAAGGACCTTGACCTTGATCACGTCGCCTTCCTTCAGCACGTCGGTGACGCTGCGCACCCGCATGTGGTCCAGCTCGCTGATGTGCACCAGGCCGTCGCGGCCGGGCATCAGCTCCACGAAGGCGCCGAAGTCCATGATCCGCACGACCTTGCCCTCGTAGACCGCGCCTTCCTCGACCTCCTGGGTCAGGTCGCGGATCATCTTGATGGCCTGGGCCCCGCCGGCGCCCTCCACCGCGGCCACGTGCACCGTGCCGTCGTCGGAGACGTCGATCTTGGCCCCGGTCTCCATCTGCAGGCCGCGGATGGTCTTGCCGCCCGGGCCGATGAGGTCCTTGATCTTCTCCACCGGGATCTTGAGGGTGGTGATGCGGGGCGCGAAGTCGCTGATCTGGCCGCGCGGGCCGGTGATGGCCTTGGCCATCTCGCCCAGGATGTGCAGGCGGCCGTCCTTGGCCTGGGCCAGGGCCCGGGCCATGATCTCCTTGCTGATGCCGGCGATCTTGATGTCCATCTGGACCGCCGCGATGCCCTCGGTGGTGCCGGCGACCTTGAAGTCCATGTCGCCCAGGTGGTCCTCGTCGCCCAGGATGTCGGTGAGCACCGCCACCTTGTCGCCTTCCATGATCAGGCCCATGGCCACGCCGGCCACGGCGGCCTTGACCGGCACGCCCGCGTCCATCAGCGCCAGGGAGCCGCCGCAGACCGTGGCCATGGACGAGGAGCCGTTGCTCTCCATGATGTCGCTGACCACGCGGATGGAATAGGGGAAGGCCTCTTTGCTGGGCAGGGCGCGGCCGACGGCCCGCCGGGCCAGGGCGCCGTGACCGATCTCGCGGCGGCCGGGGCCGCCCAGGCGCTTGGCCTCGTTGACCGAGAAGGGTGGGAAGTTGTAGTGCAACATGAAGCGACGGAAGATGTCGCCCTGGATCACGGTCTCGATGCGCTGCTCGTCGCCGCTGGTGCCCAGGGTGCAGGTGACCAGGGACTGGGTCTCGCCCCGGGTGAAGAGCGCCGAGCCGTGGGTGCGGGGCAGCACCCCCACCTCGCAGGTGATGGGACGCACCGTGACCAGGTCGCGGCCGTCCACCCGCTGGCCGGTATGCAGGATCATCTCCCGCATAGCCTCGGCCTCCAGGTGGTCGATCATGTCCTTGATCAGGCCCTCTTTGCCGGTCGCGGCCTCGCCCAGCTCGGCGATGACCTGGGCCTTGAGCTCGCGCACCTTGCCGTAGCGCTCCAGCTTGGGCCGGGTGGAGAGCACCTCGCGCATGCCGGCGGCGCAGGCCGCGCGGACCTTGGCCAACAGCTCCTCGTCCTTCACCGGGGGCTTGAAGGCGCGCTTTTCCTTGCCGCAGGCCGCCACCAGCTCCAGCTGGATGTCGATCAGGGGCTGCAGGCCGGCGTGGGCGAACCAGATGGCCTCCAGGACCGAGTCCTCGTCCACCAGGGCGGCCCCGCCCTCCACCATCACCACCGCGTCGCGGCTGCCGGCCACGATCAGGTCCAGGTCGGACTGGGCCCGCTGCTCGGCGGTGGGATTGAGGATGAACTGGCCTTCGACCCGGCCCACCCGCACCCCGGCGATGGGGCCGTTGAAGGGAACCTCGCTCAGGCACAGGGCGGCGGAAGCGCCGGTCAGGGCCATGACGTCGGGGTCGTTGACCTTGTCCACCGAGTAGACGTTGGCGATGACCTGGGTCTCGTAACCCCAGCCCTTGGGGATGTTGGGGCGCACCGGGCGGTCGATGAGCCGGCTGGTGAGGGTCTCGCGCTCGCTGGGGCGGCCCATCTCGCGGCGGAAGAAGTTGCCGGGGATGCGGCCGGCGGCGTAGCCGAACTCCTGGTAGTCCACGGTGAGCGGAATGAAGTCGATGCCTTCACGAATGGAGTAGTCAGCCACCGCGGTCACCAGCACCACGCTCTCGCCGTGGGTGACCCAGGCCGCGCCACTGGCCTGTTTGGCCAGCTTGCCGGTCTCGATGCTGAACTCTTGACCGTTGATGACGGTCGATACCTTTTTATACATGCTCTCTCTCAATGCCTCTCGGACTTACTTGCGGATGCCCAGCTCCTTGATCACCGCGCGGTAGCGTTCCACGTCCTTGCGGCGCAGGTAGTTGAGCAGGCGCCGGCGCTGGCCGACCAGCTTAAGCAGGCCGCGGCGGCTGTGGTGGTCCTTGGCGTGGACCTTGAAATGCTCGGTGAGGTACTTGATGCGCTCGCTCAAGAGCGCGATCTGCACCTCCGGCGAGCCGGTGTCGCCCTCTTTGCGCTGAAACTTGATGATGAGGGCGCTTTTGTCTTCCGGAGTCAGAACCACTTTTCAATCCTCCTTGTGTTAGTGGGCCTCGTGGCCCCACGTCTGCGGCCCAGAGTCTTTGCCCGACCACCCTTGGCCGGGCCTCCAGGCTCACTCGGCCCCGTGGGCCGACGCAGATGTTTGATCCTCCCCCGACGCCTCGCCGGAGGCCTCGGGGAAAACCCTGATGTTATCGTAATCGCGTTGGGGCCGGCGCTCGCCGGGTCCCAGCCATCGCAAAACCGCCACCAGGCCGTCCTGGTCGTCGCGCACCTGGAAGGGCTGGCCGTCCTGGTGCTGGCCCCGGGTGTGGGCCAGGAGCGTCTCCCGGGCCAGGATGCGCCCCTGGCGCAGGCTCCAGGCGGTGTCCGCGTCCACCTCCGCCACCGGCAGGCCCAGGCGGTCCAGGACCTCGGGTAGGGGCAGCAGGCGCAAGGCCAGCTCCTCCGGACCCAGGTCCAGGGCCTGGTCCAGGTCCAGGGCCTCCTCGGCCGCGAAGGGGGCCGAGCCCAGGCGGCGCAGGGCGGTGAGGTGGCCCTCGCTGCCCAGGGAGCGGGCCAGGTCCTCGCCCAGGGCGCGCACGTAGGTGCCCCGGGAGCAGAGCATGCGGAAGCTGATCTCCCCCGGGGCCAGGGAGACCAGTCGGGCCTCGTACACCGTGATGGGGCGCGGCGGCTTTTCCACCTTCACCCCGGCCCGGGCATAGGCATACAGCGGCCGGCCCTCGTGCTTGGCCGCCGAATAGGCCGGCGGGGCCTGCAGGCGCGCGCCCTCCAGTCCGGCCAGGGCCTCGGACACCTGGGCGGCCGCCAGCTCCGGCACCGGGGCTTCGCGCAGGGTCTCGCCGGTCAGGTCGCCGGTGTCGGTGGACCGGCCCAGGCCCAGGCTGGCCTGGTAAAGCTTGGCCCCGGAGCCCAACAGCTCGGCCAGGCGGGTGGCCTGGTTGAAGGCCAGGACCAGCAGGCCGGTGGCGAAGGGGTCCAAGGTCCCGGCATGACCAAGCTTATCGGGACGATAGCGCCGGCGCAACCGCTCCACCACGTCGTGGCTGGTGGGGCCGGCCGGCTTGTCCACCAGCAGCACGCCATCGGTGAAAAAGCGCGGGGAGGACCGGCGGCGGCTCATGCCCGGCCTCCGGTCCGGCCCAGGGCCGCGCTCAGCAGGTCGGCCAGGTGAGCGGCGGCCTGGTCCAGGGACATGGCCAGACGCGCGCCGGCGGCGTTCTTGTGGCCGCCGCCGCCCAGGGTCAGGGCCAGGGCCCCCACGTCCACCGCCCCCCGGGAGCGCAGACTGGCCTTGACTCCGCCCTCGGCGGTCTCCTTGACCAGCGCCGCCACCTCGACCCCGCGGATGGCGCGCAGCTCTTCCACGATGCGGTCCAGGTCGCTGGGCGGGCAGCCCAACTCCGCCAGGTCCGCCTGGCGGGCGCGGGCCAGGGCCAGGCGACCGCCGGCCAGGAGCTCCAGGCTGGCCAGCACCCGGCCGAAAAGCTTCAGGCGCTCCAGGCTGGTGGAGTAGGCCTGCTGGGTGATGGCCCAGGGATCGGCCCCCGCCGCCACCAGGTCCGCCGCCGCCCGCAACACCAGGGGGGTGGTGTTGGAATAGCAGAAGCGCCCGGTGTCTGTGACCAACCCGGTGTAGAGGCAGGTGGCCGCCGCGGGGTTCAGGGGCCAGCCCAGGTCCGCCGCCAGGCCGGCCACCATCTGGGAGGTGGCGGCCTGGGCCGGCTCCACCCAGCGCGGGTCGCCGAATTGGGCCTGGCCCAGGTGGTGATCCACCACCGCCACCCGGCGGGCGGCCTCCAGGTAGGGGGCCGCCACCTGGCCGGCGCGGTCCGGCTCGTGGCAATCCAGGAGCACCACCAGCTCCGGCCAATCCGCCCCGGGCAGGCCCGGGTCCAGGGCCGTCAGGCCGGGCAGGAAGCCGTACTCCGGCGGCACCGCGCCGTTGATATGGCAGCGCGCCTCTTTGCCTCGGGCGGTCAGCAAATGCATCAAACCCAGCACCGAGCCCAGGGCGTCGCCGTCCGGGTCGCGGTGGGCCATGACCAGCACCCGCCCGGCCGCGGCCAGGGCCTGGGCCACCGCCGCCCTCACGAGGGCTCCTCGCCTTCGGGCTCCTCGCCCCGGGCCAAGGCCTGCTCGTGGTCGGCCTGGCGCACCTGGCGAATCAGGTTTTCCATGGCCGCGCCCTGCACCAGGGAGGCGTCGTAGGCCAGCACCAGGCGGGGGGTGGTCTTGATGGCCAGGCGGGTGGCCAGCTCCCGGCGCAAGAAGGGTGCGGCGGCCTTGAAGCCCGCCTCCACCTCGCGCCGGCGAGCCGGGTCCAAGAGGCTGAAATAGATCTTGGCCTGGGCCAGGTCTGGCGAGACGTCCACCCCGGTCAGGGTCATGCCGGCCAGGCGGGGGTCCTTGACCCGCTTCAGGAGCAGGTCGGCCAACTCGGCCAGGATCAGGTTCCCCAGTCTTTCGGTGCGGCGGGTGCCCATCAGTCTTCCCAGGGCGGCGTGGCCGCCGGGGCCCAGGCCATGTCCTTGAGCGGGATCAACTCCTGGCGCAGGTCGGTGACCTCGGCCAGGGCCAGGCGCTCCACGTAGCGGACGATCTCGTCCATCTGGTGCTGCACGTGGGCGGTCTCGTTGCCGCAGACCGCGAAACCCAGCTCCAGGCGCTGCCAGGTGTCCTGGCCGCCCACCTCGGCGGCGGCGGCGTTGAACTTGGCCCGCACCCGGTCGATGACCGAGCGCGCGACCTTGCGCTTGGTCTTCAGGCCGCCGGAGTCGGCCACGTGCAGGGTCATGGTCAGCGCGCCCACCACCATCGGTTACAGCTGGGCCGCGACCTCGCGGGTGACGTAGACCTCGATCTCGTCGCCCACCTTGATATCGTTGTAGTTCTCCAGGCCGATGCCGCACTCGTAACCCTGGAGGACCTCCTTGACGTCGTCCTTGAACCGGCGCAGTGAGGACAGCTTGGTGGTGGCGATCACCACGCCATCGCGCAGCAGGCGGGCCTGGGCGTTGCGCTCCACCTTGCCGGTGCTGACCGCGCAGCCGGCGATGGTGCCTATCTTGGGCACGGTGAAGGTTTCGCGCACCACCGCGCGGCCGATGACCTCCTCCTGGAGCAGGGGGGCCAGCATGCCGGTCAGGGCGGCGGTCACGTCATCCATCACCTGGTAGATGACGTCGTAGGTGCGGATGTCCACGTGCTCGGCCTCGGCGATCTCGGTCACCTTGCCGGTGGGGCGCACGTTGAAGCCGATGATGATGGCGTTGGAGGCGCTGGCCAGCATCACGTCGGTCTCGGTGATGGCTCCGGTGGCGGAGTGGATGACGTTGACCTTCACCTGGTCGTTGCCCAGCTTGTTCAGGGCGTCCACCATGGCCTCCACCGAGCCTTGCACGTCGGCCTTGACCACCAGCTTCAGCTCCTGGACCGCGCCCTCCTTCATCTGCTCAAAGAAGCCTTCCAGCGACAGGCGGGTCTGGGAGCTGAGCTCGGCCTCGCGCTTCTTCATGGCGCGGTGCTCGGCGATCTGCTTGGCCACCTTGTCGTTTTCCACCACCACGAACTCGTCGCCGGCCTCGGGCACGCCGGCGAAGCCCTGCACCTCCACCGGGATGGCCGGTCCGGCGTCGTCCACCCGGCGGCCCAGGTCGTCGAACAGCGCCCGCACCCGGCCGGAGTGGACGCCGCAGACAAAGGCGTCGCCGGCCTTCAGGGTGCCTTCCTGCACCAGCACCGTGGCCACCGGACCGCGCCCCTTGTCCAGGCGCGCCTCCAGGATATGGCCACGGGCGGCCTTGGCCGGATTGGCGGACAGCTCCAAGACCTCGGACTGCAACTGGAGCATCTCCAGGAGGGTGTCGATGCCCTGGCCGGTCTTGGCCGAGACCTCCACGTAGATGGTGTCGCCGCCCCAGTCCTCGGCCACCAGGCCCTGGTCGGCCAGCTCGCGGCGCACCCGCGAGGGGTCGGCCCCGGGCTTGTCGATCTTGTTCACCGCCACCACGATGGGCACGCCGGCCTCCCGGCTGTGGCTGATGGCCTCCTTGGTCTGCTGCATCACGCCGTCGTCGGCCGCCACCACCAGGACCACCACGTCGGTGACCTGGGCGCCGCGGGCGCGCATCTGGGTGAAGGCCGCGTGGCCCGGGGTGTCCAGGAAGACCACCTGGCCGCCCTCGGGCAGATGGACGTTGTAGGCGCCGATGTGCTGGGTGATGCCGCCGGCCTCGCCGCCGGCCACGTCGGTGCGCCGGATGGCGTCCAGGAGCGAGGTCTTGCCGTGGTCGACGTGGCCCATGATGGTGACCACCGGGGGCCGGGTCTTGAGGTCCTCGGGACGGTCCATGGCCTGCTCCAGCAGACCCTCCTCCTCGAAGGCCACCCGCTCGATCTCGAAGCCGAACTCCGCCGCCACCAGGCCGGCGTCCTCCAACTCCAGGGACTGGTTGGCGGTGAGCATCATGCCCATCTTCATCAGGCGGCCCACCACCTCGGCCGACTTGACGCCCATGCGCTTGGCCAGCTCGGCCACGGTGATGGCCTCGCCCACCTTGACCCGGCGCTTGATGGCCTTGGG
>CALERA010000053.1 GCA_937908275.1 uncultured Desulfarculaceae bacterium
ACCCCTCCAGCGCCAACGCCCTGCTCAAGACCCTGGAGGAGCCGCCCCCGCGCAATCTCCTGGTGCTCACGGTCCAGGACCCGGCCGAGGTCCTGCCCACCCTGGTCAGCCGCTGCCGGCGGGTCAACTTCAAGCCCCTGGACGAGGGCCTGATCGCGGCCGAGCTCCAGCGCCGGGGGCTCACGCCCGAGGCGGCCCGGCTCAAGGCCGCTTTGAGCGGCGGCTCCCTGGGCCGCGCCCAGGAGCTGGACCAGGACCGCCTGGCCGCCAGCCTGGGCGCCTCGCGTCAGCGCCTGGATCCGGCCGCCGATCCCCTGGCCGACTGGTCCCTGGCCGAGGACCTGGTGGCCCCCTTCCGGGGCGGGGAGCGCCTGGACCGCCAGGGCCTGGTGGAGCTGCTGGATCTTTTGGCGCTATATCTGCGCGACTGCGCCGTGGCCGCCGCCGGCCGCCCGGGCGCGACCTTCCTGCCCCCGGAGCTCCTGGCCGGGACCGGCATCAGCCTGGACCGGGCCAGCCAGGGCTTCGACCTGGTGCGCCAGGCCCAGTCCCAGATCCTGGGCAACGCCGCGCCCGAGCTGGCCATCACCGTCCTCCTGGGCCGACTGCGCGCCTGAGTCCTGTCGCCGATCTGTCAACAAGCTGGCAATATTGGTGCAAAAACGGTAAAAATAATCGTGTCCGGGGGTTTGCCTTCGGGCCGTCAGCCAACACGACCCATTTGAAGCAAGGCCCCCAACCCAGCAAGTTACCGGCTTCGGCCGTGGAGGCAGCATGGGCAAGGTAGTCGGCGTGCGCTTCCAGCGGGGCTGCAAGGTCTACGATTTCGATTCCGGGGCCTTCGTGCTCCAGCCCGGCGAACACGTCATCGTCCAAACCGAGCAGGGCCTGGCCCTGGGCGAGGTGGTGCGCGGACCCCTGCCCCAGGTGGAGGTGGAGCTGCGCCCCCAGGACCAGGAGCTGAAGCAGGTCTACCGCCTGGCCACCCCCGAGGACATGGAGCAGCAGGCCCAGAACGACCAACTGGAGCGCGAGGCCTACAACCACTGCCAGGAGCGCATCGCCGCCCGCAAGCTGGACATGAGCCTGGTCAAGGTGGAGGTCTTCTTCGACCGCTCCAAGATGATCTTCTATTTCACGGCCGAGGGCCGGCTGGACTTCCGCGAGCTGGTGCGCGACCTGGTGGCCAAGTTCCGCACCCGGGTGGAGCTCCGCCAGATCGGGGTGCGCCACGAGGCCAAGCTCCTGGGCGGGCTGGGCTCCTGCGGGCGCGAGCTGTGCTGCGCCAGCTTCCTCAAGGACTTCGAGCCGGTCAGCGTCAAGATGGCCAAGGAGCAGAACCTCTCGCTGAATCCCACCAAGATCAGCGGGCTCTGCGGCCGCCTGATGTGCTGCCTCACCTATGAATACCAGACCTATCTGGCGCTGAAGAAGGACCTGCCCAAGGTGGGCAAGCGCCTGACCCTCACCCCGGAGCTGGAGGTCAAGGTCCTGCGCCAGAACGTCCTGGAGCGCCTGGTGACGGTGATGATGCCCGACGGCAAGGAGCTGACCTCCCCGCCGGAGGAGCTGCTGGAGGCCGCCCAGGCCCACATGGCCCAGGCCCAGGCCAAGCCCCCCCGCCCCAGCGAGACTGGCGGCGAGGGTGGGCGTCCCTCGCGTGGTCGGGGCCGGCCCTCGCCGCCGCCCCCGCCGCCCGCCCCCGCGCCCCCGGCGCCGCCCAGCCCGGCGGTCGCCAGTGAAACCTCCCCCCCAGCCCCGGCCGGACCTGCCTCTCCGGCCAGCCCGGAATCCGGCGAGGGCGAACGCCCCCGGAGACGCGGCCGGCGCGGCCGGCGCGGCAAGGGTTCCGGCAGCGAGTCCGGCGGGGGGGGCGGAGCCGAGTCCAATACACGCAGCCAGGAGGAATGACCATGGCGGAGTGTCACCTGGACATCAGCGCCACACCCAAGAATCCCCTTCTGACCGACGAGCGCCACGAGGAATTCAACCGCATGGTCGAGTCCGGCCAGGCCCCCGACCTGCGCGGGGCCAACCTGGCCAGCCTGGACCTGCGCTGCTACAACCTGCGCGGCCTGGACCTCTCCGGGGCCTACCTGCGGGCGGCCAACCTCTCGGGCCTGGACCTGACCGGTTGCAACCTCAAGGGAGCCAGCCTGCGCGGGGCGCGCATCAGCGGCACCCTCTTCCCGGACAACATCGCGCCCCAGGAGATCCGCCTGTCGGTGGAGTTCGGCACCCGCATCCGCACCGACGACAGCACCAAGCACCTGCGACTGTTGGCCGGGTTGGCCGGCGAGCTGATGAAGCATCTCAAGGAGCGCCACGGGGCCTAGCCCCCTCGCGGCGCGGGACCATAGACCCGCCTCCGGGCCCTCGGCCGGAGGACCCAGGAACCATGCCTAGCCCGCGGGGGGCGCTGGAGTAGAACGTCCCCCGCCCGGCCAGCCATCCCGCGCCCGGCGGCGCCGCGGACAGGAACGACCATGAACCCCAGTTTCTACATCACCACCCCCATCTACTACGTCAACGCCGAGCCCCACCTGGGCCACGCCTTCTCCACCATCGTCTGCGACGTGGCCGCCCGCTTCCACCGCCTGATGGGCTATGACGTGCGCTTCCAGACCGGCACCGACGAGCACGGCGACAAGATCGCCGAGGCCGCCGGCAAGGCCGGCATCCTGCCCAAGCAGTACGCGGACCGGGTCAGCGGGATGTTCCGCGGCCTCTGGCCCCACCTGAACATCAGCAACGACCATTTCATCCGCACCACCGACCCCGAGCACATCGCCACCGTGCGGCGGATCCTGCAAAAGGTCCATGACGCCGGCGACATCTACCTGGGCCAGTACGGCGGCCACTACTGCGTGGGCTGCGAGCGCTTCCTGACCGAGAAGGAGCTGGTGGACGGCAAATGCCCGGACCACCAGAAGCCCCCGACCTGGATCGAGGAGGAGAACTACTTCTTCCGCATGGGCAGCTATCAGCAGGCCCTGATCGACCACCTCCAGGCCAACCCGGACTTCATCCGGCCCGAGCGCTACCGCAACGAGGTCCTGGCCTTTTTGCGCGAGCCCCTGGAGGACCTGTGCATCAGCCGGCCCAAGAGCCGGCTCACCTGGGGCATCGAGCTGCCCTTCGACGACCGCTTCGTCACCTACGTCTGGTTCGACGCCCTGATCAACTACCTGACCGGCCTGGGCTACCCCGAGGGTCCGCTCTTCGCCCAGTACTGGCCCGCCGCCCAGCACCTGATCGCCAAGGACATCCTCAAGCCCCACGGCATCTTCTGGCCCACCATGCTGATGTCCCTGGCCAAGGCCGAGGGCAAGCCCCAGGACGCCTACCTCTACCGGCACCTGAACGTACACGGCTATTGGAACGTGGGCGCGGGCAAGATGAGCAAGAGCCTGGGCAACGTGGTCAAGCCCCTGGACCTGGCCGACATCTACGGGGTGGACCCCTTCCGCTACTTCCTGCTGCGGGAGATGACCTTCGGCCTGGACGCGGCCTTCTCCGAGGACCTCCTGGTGGAGCGCTACAACGCGGATCTCGCCAACGACCTGGGCAACCTCTTCAGCCGGGTGCTGAACATGCTCTCCCAGTATCGCGGCGGGGTGGTGCCCGAGCCCCTGGCCCCGGCCGACGACGCCCGCGAGCTGCGCCGCCTGGCGGTCAAGACCGTGGAGGACTACGCCCAGCACATGCGGGCCTTCCAGTTCCACCAGGCCCTGATGGCGGTCTGGCACCTGATCGGCGAGGCCAACCGCTTCGTGGTCCACTCCGAGCCCTGGACCCTGGCCAAGGACCCGGCCCAGTCCGCCCGCCTGGACCTGGTGCTCTCCACCCTGGTGCAGACCCTGGGCGATGTCACGGTGCTGATCAGCCCGGTGCTGCCCGAGACCGCCGGTCGCATGGCCGAGCACCTGGGCATGGAGCTGCCGGAGCTGATCGGCCTGGAACGCCTGGACCTGGCCGGCCTGATCCCGGCCGGCACCCGCATCGCCAAACCCCCGGCCTTGTTCCCGCGCATCGACACCGACAAGGTCAAGGCCAAGGCCGAGAAGGCCGAGGCCAAGGCCGGGCAGAAGGCCGCCCCCGCCCCGGCTCCGACCGCCAAGGAGAAGAAGAAGGGCAAGGCCCCCATCGAGCCCGCCGCCGAGCTGGCCTACGAGGAGTTCGCCCGGGTGGACCTCAAGCTGGGCAAGGTCCTGGAGGTCGCGCGGGTGGAGGGGGCCGACCGGCTCCTGAAGCTGAGCGTGGACCTGGGCGAGGAAGGCGGGCCGCGCACCATCGTGGCCGGCATCGCCCAGCACTACGCGCCCGAGGACCTGGTGGGACGCCAGGTGGTGGTGGTGGCCAACCTCAAGCCGGTGGTCCTGAAGGGCGTGGAGAGCCGGGGCATGGTCCTGGCCGCGGTGGGTGATGACAAGGTGCGGGTGGTGGCCCCGGACCTGATGCTCCCCCCGGGCAGCAAGGTCCGCTAGACTCCCGCAAGCGCAAAAAACGCGGCCGGGCTGGCAACGGCCCGGCCGCTCGCTTTTTGAAAATGCGGGCTTGGTGCCAGCCAGGTCACCACGGCCCAAGCTCTTCTCTCTGCTCTCTTTTGCTTTGGCCTTTTCCGGGTGGCCGGGACAATTGATTGTCCCGGCTCACGGCGCGAGAGCAATTCGCACCAGGTTGCCACGCATCCCAGACTCCATCCTCGGGCACCACGGGCCTATCACCTGATGATAATTGGCCATAGCAGTCATTGCGAGGAGCCGTCAGGCGACGTGGCAATCTACCGAATTTCTTCCGTGGTTCCTTCCCCAGGCTTTCCGGCTAAAAAACCGGGAGATTGCTTCGCTGCGCTCGCAATGACAAAAATCGAAAATACTTTCCTGTTGCGGCGTCGCCATGGTCACCAATCGCGCCCCCGCCTATTTCCGTCACCGCGCGCCGCCGCCAGGTGGCGGGCGGTGCGATCTCGTGTCTTCCCCGGATATGTCTCTCTTCAGGTGGTGGCCGCGAACCACCGGGACAAACGAGCCAGCGGCGTTGCGAGGGCTTTTTCCTTGCCCCCGCGCGCCCACGCCCGGTCCGCATCCGCGCCTTCGGAGTTCGGGATGCCTGCGGCCAGGGAATCTCCCTGCCGTCCCGGACACTGCCTCTGGCCTCGGGTCGTCGTGCCTGCGATGCGGGGGCGGCGTGGGGGCGCGCCCAGCTCGGGCTCTCGGAAGCCCATCACCTGACCATCGTTGGGGGCGGCCCCCTGCCGGTGCGTCGAGAGGCGGTCCCGGGCTAAGGCGCGGGGGGCGGCTCGTGGGGGGAGGGGAGGCAGACGGGCCTTGGTGGGCCGCGTGGTGGGTGGCGCGGATGAGAGGAGAAAGGCGTGGGGTTTAGCCCCGCCCGTCTTGCCCTCTCAACGGCGCGAAGCCCCTACGGGAGCGAGCGAGGCTCGGACAACGGTGAGCGTCACCCGACCCGTGTATGCCCGTCGCGGCACGCGACCCGACCCGTGTATGCCCGTCGCGGCACGCGACCCCGGCGGGGGGGACCCGCCGGGGCCGGTGGTAGGGACTTGGGATCTTGGAACCGGTCTAGAACATCCCGCTGATGGCCTGGACCAGACCCTGGCGCAGGTAGGGATCGGCCTCGGGGAACTCCAGGTTCACCTTGCGGGCGCTGGAGGCGATGCGGGTCTGGTACTTCTTGACGTTGCTGGTGCTGGCGGTGCGCTGCTTGGTGTAGGTCTGGGCGGAGCCCTGCTTCATGGTGGAGCTGAACTCCTCGCTCACCGCGCCCTTGACCCGCTCGCTGATCTGCACGTCGGTGATGGCCGCGTACCAGACCACCTGGACCAGGGAGCCGGTGACGGCCTCGGCCGCGCCCATGGCCAGGCCGCCCACGGCCGCGCCCTGCCAGGCCCGGCTGCCGCCCAGCAGCGCGCCAGCGGCCGCGCCGGCGGCGATGCCGCCGAAGCCCATGCCGGTGGCGTTCTCCAGGGCCGACTGGTCGGTGCGGCCCACGGCCAGGACGTTGGCCTGGAGGATGTAATGGGCCTGGTTGGGATCGGAGACGACCCGATAACCCTTGGACATCAGCGCGCTCATGACCTCGCCCTGGATGTCGAAGGGCTTGTCGGAGGTGTTGCGCACCTGGACGAAGATG
>CALERA010000054.1 GCA_937908275.1 uncultured Desulfarculaceae bacterium
TCTTCAGGTCGATGCCCGAGGGATCCAGCACCTTGCCGCCGAAGCGGGGCGGGGTCTGGTAAAGCCCCTCGCGGTTGAGGATGAAGGCGTCGCCGCTCAGGCCCAACTGGGCCAGTTGCACCAGCTTGGTGAAGACGTCGCTGTCGATGGTGGCCCGCAGGATCCAGGGGTTGTCGCCGTCCTCGTGCTTGACCGCGATGACGAAGTGGGGCACCCCGCGCGCGCCCAGGAAGACGTCGCTGACATAGACCCCGCGCTGCATGGTCTCCTGGAACCAGCGCGCGGCCTTGTAGTTCTGGTGCTCCAGGGGATAGGGGCCCACGTAGACCAGGTGGTCGCCGTTGTGGTCGATGATGCCCAGGTCCATGAAGGACCAGGAGCGCCGGTTCAGCAGGCCGAAGACCTGTTGCAAGCGGCCCGGGCGGGTGAGGTCGCTCAGGTTGGCGGTGTTGACCAAGACCTCCAGGAGCGAGGTGCGCTCGGCCAGGAAGACCTGGATGGAGCTGGCCCGGTTCACCACCTGGGTGCGCAGCTCCTCCTTGGTCCGCTCCTGCTCGGTGAGGCCATAGTAGAAATAGATCGCCGCGCCCATGATGTACAGCGGCACCAGGGCCACCGCCAGGGCGGTTGCGGTCATGCGCTTGGTCAGTTGACGATAGGGCGAGGGCGGATTCATGCCCCACCTCCGGCTGGCGCGGTCTCCAGGTTGTAGTTGCCCTCGCGGAAGGCCCGGGCCAGCCAGTCAACCATGCGCCGGTCGTGCATCAGCATGTCCATCTGGCGGGTGAAGAGGATCAGGCGGCCAATGGCCTTCAGGTGCTCCAGGGTGGCGTCCTGGTCGTACTTCTTCAGGAAGGCGCTCACCGCGTCGCCGGTGCGCTCCACCAAAAATCCCATTTCCCCAAGTATTTGCACGATCAACTCCCCGCGCAGCACCCGCCGGTCCTCGGTGGCCGCCCCGCCCACGAAGCGGAAGCTGATGTAGTTGTCGTTCTGGTTGGGGCCGCAGAAGCAATCCAGGGCCGCGAAGTGATAGCCCACCCGGGAGTTGAAGTTGAGGTAGTCGCTGCTGACGATGGCGAAGGCCTTTTGCCCCATCTCGCGCACCTTGCCGTCATTGGGCTGGGTCAGCAGGGAGGAGCTGAAAACCGAGGCCAGGCCCTTGAAGCTCACCGGCCGGGGCCGGTCCCAGGCGATGGCCGGGTCCAGCAGACCCTCCATCAGGGCCCGGCCGGGGCTGGAGAGCACGTCCTCCAGCCAGACCAGGTTGCCGGCGTTCTCGCGCAGGCCTCCGCCCAGGTCGATCAGGCAGAGTTCGAAGGGCAGCTTGTGACCCACCCGCCGGGCCTGGGCGTTGGCCGCCTGGCCGATGCGATCGCCCAGCACGAACATCTCGTGGAAGGACTTCTCGTGCACGAAGCGGATGATGTCGTGCAGGGTGGCGCAGCGGGCCGGGGCGAAACCCGGCGAGCGCGGGTCGGTCAGGGTCAGGGGGGTGATGAGTTGGGCCGCGCGATACCAACTGGGCTTGGTCCTGGCCAATGCCGGCCGGGCCTGGGCCTGGCTGGCGGCCGCCAGCAGGATGGCCTCGACCCGGCCCGGGTAGATCCGGCGGGCCGTGGCCTCCAGGGTGACCAGCACCCCCGGCGCCAGCGCGGCCATGGCCCCGGGGCAACCCACCAGGGCCGGCACTCCGAACTCCCGGGCCAGGGAGGCCATGTGTCCGGTCACCCCGCCCACCTCGGTGATCACCCCGGACGCCCGGTGCAGCACCGCGGCGAAGGCCGGCGAGGAGTTGGCGGCCACCAGGATCGCCCCGTCCGGGAACCCGGCCAGGTCGGCCTCGCCCCGCACTGGGTGGGCCAGTCCGGCCGCCGCCCCGGGGCAGGCGGTCTGGCCGCCCTCCAGGAGGGGAGTCGCGCTCAGGGCCCGGGCCTGGATCGGGCCCGGAGAGGAGTCCAGGATTTGCAGCGGACGCGATTGCAGAATGATGAAGCGCGCATCGGTGCTGAGGGCCCACTCCACGTCCTGGGGGCGGCCAAATTCCTTTTCCAGCGACAGGCCCAGGCGGGCCAGCTCCAAAACCTGCTCCGGGGTCAGGGCGGCCCGCCCGGCCCGCTCGGCGGGCACCGGCTGGGTGCGCACCCCGCGGCCGTTGGAAACCACCTGGCTGGCCTTGGCCCCCAGCTCGGTGGAGGCCAGCGCCAGGCCGTGGTGGCGGTCCACCCGGTGGATGTCCGGGGTCACCGAGCCATCCACCAGGCCCAGGCCCAGGCCGTAGACCGCGCTGATGATGAGCTGGCCCCGGCCGCCGCCCAGGGGATCGCGGCTGTAGAGCACGCCGCTGACCTCCGGTTCCAGCAGCTCCTGGGCCAGGACCGCCATCTCGGCGTCCTCGTCCTTGAGCCCGTTCTTGTGCCGGTACATGATGGCCTGGGGCGAGTAGAGGCTGGCCACCACCTGGCGGTAGGCGTCCTCGATCTCGTCCGGCCCCACCCCCAGCACGCTGGTGTATTGCCCGGCGAAGGAGGTCTCGGTGTCCTCCCCCACCGCGCTGCTGCGCAGGGAGAGCCAGGCCTCGCCCCCCAGACGGTCGTAGAGGTCCTGGGCCGCCTCGTCCAGGGCCGCGCTCAACTCGGGCGGCATGGGGGCGCGGGAAACCTTTTCCTGCAGGCGGCGGCTGGCGGCCAGGAGGTTGTGGTAGCTGGTGTCCTCCAGGAGCATCACCTCCTGGCGCACCTGGCCGTCCAGGCCGGAAAAACTCATGAAGCGACGGAAGCTGTCGGTGGTGATGGCAAAGCCGTCGCAGACCGGGTGGCCCGAGCGGGCGATCTGGGCCAGATTGGCGGCCTTGGAGCCCACCAGGTGGCCCTGGGTCCGCTCGATGGCCTTCAGGGGCAGGGTCAGTTCGCCCACCCCCTCGCCCGGGGCCAGCACGTCGTCGATGTCGTGGCGGATGGCGTCGAAGGCGGTCAGCAGCCCGGGATAGCGGTCGCCGGAGAGCCGCCCCAGGTGCCGGATCATCTTGTAGACCTTGGCCGAGGCGGCGATGTAGCGGGAGCGGATGAAGTCCAGGCCCAGGGCCCCGCCGTCCAGCAGGCGGTTCTCGATCTCGGCGATGATGGCCAGGACCTCGTTGTTGGCGCGCAAGAGGTACTTGAACTCCCGGAACCTCAGCTTGAGGTCCTGAAAGTCCGCCGGGACGGGTTGGCGGCCCCGAAAGAGCCGGCCCAGTCTCTCGCCCAGCCCTCCCGCCAATTCTCAGGCCTCCCCCTGGTCCTTCCAGCTCTGTCCACCGCCCAGGGGGCCCACGATGCCCACCGGCTGGTACTGGTCGCGCACGTCCTCCGGGGCCCAGCGCCGCAGCGCCAGCCGGGTGCCGATGACCGTGACCAGGGCCGCCGGCACGAAGACCTTCATGAAGGCGTAGGCGATCTCGGTCATGTGCTGGCGTCCGTAGTGGATGGCCAGCACCAGCTCGGCCATCAAGAGGATGTCCATGGCCACCAGGATGATCAAGCGGTTGCGGTGCATCGCGGCCTCCTTCGCGGGGGCTCCAGGCCCCGGGGCGGTGGGGTCGCCCCGGAGCCCGGAGAGTGGAGGGGTCGAAGGTTCTACTTCTTGCGCAGGTCCTGCTTGGTCACGTTCATGACCTTCATGGCCACCAACTTGTCGCCCTTCTGGTCATAGGCCACCCGGATCTTGTCCCCAGGGGCCGGGGCCAGGCCAACCATTCCCTGAGAGGTGTCGAAGGTCACCTCGGTCATGGTCTTGGGCACCTTGTTCTTGTCCGGCTCGCTGTTCTTCAGCACCAGCTTGTTGGCCCCGGCGTCGAAGGAGATGGCGGTGCCCTGGAAGACCTCCCCAGCCAGGGCCAGGCCCGCGAACCCGGTCAGCGCCGCGGTGGCGGCCAGGCTGACGATAGCGCGCTTGAATCTCATGCCTCACCTCACTGCTTGCTAGTGGGCCGCCTGAGAGGCGGAGGGGTTGTTCTTCTTCTCGCGGACCTCCTCGATGGCGCCGCTGATCATCACCTTGCAGATGTAGATGCAGATGATGCCGATGGCGCCCAGGATGATCACCGTGGCCGCGGCGTCATACTTGTACTGCTTGCAGACGATGGAGACCATGCAGGCCAGCACCGCGCTGCCGAACAGCACCCGGATGCCGTAGCCCTTGGCGTACTTGGTGGCCACGGTGCCGATCTGGGCGCCAATGGCCGCGCCGCAGAGCATCACGAAGACCGCCACCAGCTCAATGCGACCCTTCAGGCTGTAGGTGAAGGCGCCGTACAGGCCGGAGATCATGACCTCGAACAGGTCGGTGCCCACCGCCACGTGGGTCGGGCAGCCGATGAAGTAGATCAGGGCCGGCATGCGCAGCAGACCGCCGCCGATGCCCAGGAAGCCGGCCAGGATGCCGGTGAGGCAGCTGACGAAGATGGGCAGCCAGGCCGAGCAAGTGATGCCGGAGGCCTTGAAGTGCACCATCGGGGGAATGTTGATCTTGTGCAGGGCCGGGGCCCAGTTGATGCCACCGGTGGCCCCGGTGTGGCTGGGGTCGTCGCTCTTCTGCTTGTCGCTCTTGACCGCCTTGGCATAGTCATAGAAGACCATGAAGGCGATCAGGGCCAGGAAGACCACATAGACCCAGCGGACCACCGGGCCGATGTTGCCCGCCCGTTCCAGGGTCATGACCAGCTGCGCGCCAATCTCGATGCCCACCATGGTTCCGATGAGCATCACGATGCCCAGCTTGTAGTCCACGTTGCCGAACTTGGAGTGTCGCATCGTGGAGATCATCGACTTGCCGGCGATGTGGGCGATGTCGGTGCCGATGGCGAAGGCCATCGGGAAGCCCAGGATGTTCAGACCCGGAGTCACCATCCAGGCGCCGCCCATGCCGAAGAACCCGCCGATGGTTCCCACCGAGAAGCCGATGAGCACCAGGCCGGGCCAGAAGATGTCCACGCCCGAAATGGGCATGTGCATGATCCAAAGGGAATCCATGTTCCTGCTCCTTGATCCGCTAGGGTTGGCCCGGTGCTAATGCTCGACGATCTTACGGCTGGTCAGGTCGATGCCGGTGCGCTTCATGATGAAGTCCATGAT
>CALERA010000055.1 GCA_937908275.1 uncultured Desulfarculaceae bacterium
CGCTGGCGTTTTGCCCCAGGGCCGTGCCGCCGCTGGCGGTGGAGGCCACGCTGGCGCTGTCGCCCAGGGCGGTGGAATTGCTGGCGCTGGCCGTGGCGCTGGTTCCCAGGGCGGTGGCGCTGGTCCCGGTGGCCTGGGAGCCGTAGCCCAGGGCGGCGGCATAGTTGCCGCTGGCCGTGGCGCTGGTGCCCAAGGCGGTGGCGCTGACCCCCGAGGCCTTGGCGTAGCTACCCAGGGCGGCGGAGTCGGCGCCGGCGGCAGCGGCTCTGTAGCCCATGGCGGTGGCGCTGGCGCCCGTGGCCTGGGCCTGGGTGCCCACAGCGGAAGCAAGCAAGCCGCTGGCCGTGGCGCTGTCGCCCAGGGCGATGGCATAGTTGCTGCTGGCCGTGGCGCTGTCGCCCAGGGCGATGGCGCTGATCCCGGTAGCATGGGAGTTGAAGCCCAGGGCGGTGGCATAGCTGCCGCTGGCTATGGTGTCGCGGCCCAGGGCGAGGGAGTTGTCCCCCGAGGCTTGTGCACTATGGCCCAGGGCGGCGGCATAGTTGCCGCTGGCCGTCGCATTTTCGCCCAGGGCGGTGGCGCCGGTCCCGGTGGCCTGGGAGTTATAGCCCACGACGGTGGCATAGGTGCCGCTGGCCGTGGCGCCGGTGCCCAGGGCGGTGGTGTAGGCCCCCGAGGCCTCTGCCGAATAGCCCAGGGCGGCGGCATAGATGCCGCTGGCCGTGGCGCCGGTGCCCAGGGCGGTGGCGCCACGGCCAGCGGCCTCTGCACCAGAGCCCAGGGCGCTGGCCCAGTCGCCGCTGGCCGTGGAGTTGACGCCCAGGGCGGTGGCGTAGAACCCCGAGGCCTCTGCCGAATAGCCCAGGGCGGAGGCATAGGTGTTGGTGGCCGCGGAGTCGTTGCCGATGGCGACGGCGGAAATGCTGGAGACGGTGGCCCCTTGGCCAATACCCACATTGCTGTTGCCGGAAACCGTCGCGCCCATCAGGGCCACGCTGTTGCTGCCGGTGACGGTGTTGTTGTTCCCCGACACCAGGTTGGAGTCGCCATTGACGGTATTGTTGGTGCCCGAAACCGAGTTGTTGTCGGCGTCCGTCTGCAGGGTGTTTTGGTTGCCGCTGACGATGTTGCCGGTGTCGTTGGCCGAAACGGTTTGGTTGGTTCCGGCCACGACGTTGTAATTGGCGCTGGCGTCGATGCTTGAGCTCCCGGCATCCAGGCCCGTGGTGTCGTTGTCGGCCCGGGCCGCGCCCGGCCACCCGGCCTGGAACAGGATCGACAGACCCAGGAAAGCGATCAAGGTCAGTTGGTGCTTGGGGCGTGACATGGCGACCCTCTCATGGTCAGCAAGACGTTGAATAGATAGAAGACCGGTTTAGATGGCGCACCGAGGCCGATTCCACGCCGCCTGGGCTGGCCCCGTGGTTGACCTGCTTGTCGACGCCGCCGCTGGAGGTGCGGGAGGGACGTTGCCGTGATCAGCGTGGCTCACGGCCGGGGCCGGCGGGGTGGGCCAGTGGGGCAGGCCATGCAGCAGCGCGCACCAGGCGACCGAGCGACGGATCATCATGGCAGGCCCCCAGGGGTCGGGCGGTGAAGGCCCGGAGCCGAGACGGGGGCTGACCCGCCCTCTCGGACCTGGCCAGCCCCCCCTCAAACCCCGCGCCGGTGCGCGACCTCCACCCCGCCGGCCGCCTGGGCCGCGCCCGCGGGAGAGAGGCCAAGCCCGCCGCTAACGATGTAATATTCAGGAGATGGGATCGGCGTGGGGCAGGCCTGGTTATCGGAAAAATACCATCGGCCCGGACCGGTCCGGTATCACGGAAAACCAGTAATTTATTCTGTATTTTTGTGAATAACCTGTGAAATAGATGACTGGCCGGAGGTCAGGGCTTTAGGATGACCAGCCCCTCTTGCACCGCGAACTGGGTCAGCTCGGCCACGCTTTCCAGGCCCAGCTTTTTCATGATCTGCCGGCGGTGGGTCTCCACCGTGTTTTCGCTGATGAACAGCCGGGCCGCGATGGCCTTGGTGGTGCGCCCCTCGGCCACCAGTTGCACCACCTCCCTCTCCCGGGCGGTGAGCTGGGACAGGGCCAGGCTGGCCAGGGGCTCGGATTGGGCCAGGATCTCCGCCTCCACGGCCTGGATTTCCGGGCTCAACC
This sequence comes from uncultured Desulfarculaceae bacterium, assembly GCA_937908275.1. Classification (GTDB taxonomy): domain Bacteria; phylum Desulfobacterota; class Desulfarculia; order Desulfarculales; family Desulfarculaceae; genus JACRDC01. The sequence goes on from CALERA010000055.1 coordinate 2,165, forward strand.
ACCGCCGGCCGGCGGCCACGGCGCGAATGGCCGCCACCAGATCCGGGAACGAACCGGATTTCAGGACGTAGCCCATGGCCCCCGCGGCCAGCATCTCCAGCACGTAGCGCTTCTGGCTGTACATGGACAGGGCCAGTACCTTGATGCCCGGATTCTTTTGCAGGATGCGCCGGGTGGCCTCGGTGCCGTTGAGCCCCGGCATGTGGATGTCCATCAGGAGCAGGGCCGGGCGAAGCTCCTCGGCCAGGGCCTCGGCCTGGGCCCCGTCCTCGGCCTCGCCCACTACCTCCAGGTCCGGCAATCCGCCCAGGGTGGCGCGCAGGCCGTGGCGGAACAGCAGATGATCATCAGCCAGGAGAATGGTGGTTTTCATGCAGCGCCCCGTTTTAAGCCGGTTTCCGCTCCGGCCAAGGAGTTCGCAGGGTGCAGACGCAGCCCTGGCCGGGGGTGGACTGGACCACCAACTCGCCCCCCAAGGCCCGCAACCGCTCCCGGATGCTGAACAGGCCGAAACCTCCCCCCCCGGGCGTCCCAGTCGGGTTGCCCTCCGCCAGACCCCGGCCATTGTCGCTGACCCGCAGCCACACCTGGTTGCCCAGGCAGGACAGGCTGACCTCCGCCCGGGTGGCCCCGGAGTGCTTGACCACGTTGTTCAGCAACTCCTGGGCCGCGCGGAACAGGTTGGCCTCCAGGCTTTCATCGCGCTCGGGCAGGGAGCACTGGGCGCGGAAGCTCACCGCCAGGCCGTGCCGCTCCCGCACCCGCTCGGCCAGCCAGTCCAGGGCCGCCTCCAGGCCATAATCATGCAGCACCGGCGGGCTGATATCAAAGGTCAGGGTGCGGGTCTGCTCCAGGGTGGCGCGCAGGAGGTCGCAGACCTGGGGCAGTTGCAGGGGCGGCTTGGCCTCCTGGCTGCCGTCGCTGATAAGCCCCAGGCTGAAAAGGCTGGTGGCCAGGTTCTGGGAGATGCCGTCGTGCAGGTCGTCGGCCAGGGTCTTGCGCTGGCGCTCCTCGCTGCGCACCAGTTCGCCGGCCAGGCCGCGCAGGCGTTCCTGATGCTCCGCGTTTTTGCGCTGCGCCTCTTGCTCGATCCGCTCCCGCTCCTGGCCCAAGGTGTTGACCCGCTGGACCAGGGCCAGGGACAAGAGGATGGCCTCGATGGTGACGCCGATGTCCTGGACGTGGAAACTGGTGATGGGCAGGGGCGACCACAGCCCGAAGTAGCCGATGAACATGAAGAAGCGGCCCACCATCTCGGACAGGTAGGCCCAGACGAAGAACCGGGCCGGGGCATATCCCTTGCGCCAGCAGACGATTCCCACGTACATGGCGAACAGCACGCCCACCAGGGAAAACCCGGCATAGACCTGAAGCATGAGCGGGAAAGTGGGCCAAATGAATGGCCACACGACCACCGGCAGGTAGAACACTATCATCGCCAGGATCAGGCGGTCGCCCAGGGGGAAGTAGGTCTTCAGGGGCAGGAAGGACCGGACGAACAGTAACCGGGACAGACCGACCAGGCCCAGGGCCACGGCTGGAAAGCCCGTGATTTGGTTGAACCAGGCCTGGGGCGCGAAGTCCTGCAACAGACCGCCGAGCAACACCACCTGCAGGCTGAAGCCCAACAGGAGCAGCGCGTACCAGAGGTAGCCGGCGTAGCGCAGGGTGAAGAAGATGATCAGGTTGTCCAGGACCAGGACGGCGAAAATCCCCAGGAGCGCGCCGGAGAACAGGTCTTGTTCCAGCAAGCGGCGCTGGAACCCGGCCTGGGTGGAGACTTCGGGTATGGCCTCCAGGTCCAGGGGGACCTGCACTCGCAGGAAGACGGTCTGGGGTTGGGACCACGGCGGCGGCAGCGGAAAGTGGGTGAACTGGCTCGGCTGGGTCACGGCCTGGCCGGAGCGGACCAGAGGGTGTTGTTCGCGCCAAGGCTGGCTTACGTCGGCCGTGGGGTCCTTTGCATATAACACGGCAAAGGCCTTGGTCATTTGCCCCAGGTCGAAATAGTAGGTCTCGGGCTCGTCCGCTGTCTCTTGCCGCGCGTAGGTCAGGCGCAACCAATAGGTGGTGGGCTCGGTCAGGCCCGAGCTCAGGCCCTCGCCACGAATCCGGTCGAACCGCGCCTGGTATTGGGGCGAGGAGACCTCCTGGATGGTCAACCCGCGCCCGGGGTCCTCCAGAACGCCCAGGTGGGGGGAGACCGGGATGCGGTCCCGGCCCGGCGTCAGCCAGAGGACTGGCTCGTCGGCCGCCAACGCACCCGGAGCCGCCAGGCCGCCCAGGAACGCCACCAGCGCGACCAGCAGGGCGCTCAGGGCCAGCCCGGGGCTCGTTTTGGGTGGGTGGGGCAAGCTGCCGTTCCTGCCTTTTCCGGAAAAAAACCAAACCCCGCGCGGGAGGCTGAGCAGCGAGGCGGCGCTTCCCGCCAACTCCCCCGCCAGCCCGCCGCTGGGCCTACGACTAATTGATTAAATTACCCTTGTCCCCAGCCTGGAGTCCAGCCAGGAGCGCGGGGGCTGAATGGTCGGGCAATGCCCCGGCGCGGGAGGAGACCAGGCCGCCGGGCCGCAAAGACGCGGCGTTTGTCCACGGCCCAGCCAATGGAAATGGCTTGGGTTCAATCCTGAACCCAAGCCATCATCGATCAACTAAAAACCCGGGAGGGCCTGGCCCCTCGCCCCGCGTCCTGGCTGCTGAAGTCAGGCGGTTCGCGCTGCGGGGCCTAAGACGGTCCGGCGATCAGCGCACCCCTTCGCCGGTCTCCTTGATGGGCAGTTTCGCCTTGCGTTCCGCGTACTCCTGGGGGGAAAGCAGGCCCAGGGCATTCATGGTCTCCAACTTTTTAAAGGGATCCGCATCCAGGATTCCGTCCCGGCTCTGGCGTGCGTGGGCTACCGCTTGAGCGCCGCTATTCGGCCAATCTGCGGCCAACGCGCTGAGT
>CALERA010000056.1 GCA_937908275.1 uncultured Desulfarculaceae bacterium
GAGATGTAGCCGTGACTGGAGTTCAGACGTGTGCTCTTCCGATCTCTTGACCGCGTCCACCGAGGCCAGGTTGCCCTGGCCCAGCTCGAACATGGCCTTGACCGCGTTCTCGTGGGTGTAGCGCACCACGTCGTGGTAGGTGCGGCAGCCCTGGGGGGTGAAATTGCCCTGGGCCGGGTCGGTGAGGTTCAGGGGGGCCACCAGGTCCAGCACCCGGCGCAGGCGGCGGTGGACCGGGCTTTCCACCATCAGGTTGCGGGCCGGCGCGGCCTGGCGCACCAGCTCGTCCACCACGCCTTCGTAGACCAGGCGCTGGTCGGCCCAGAGGGTCACGTTCTGGCCGTCCTCCAGGCGGCTGGTGGCCTGGGGGGCGTCGAACAGGGCCGGGATGCCGAACTCGCGGGCCACCGAGGCCAGGTGGCTGGTGACGCTGCCCACCTCGGTGATCAGGCCCTTGACCAGGCCGGCCAGGCGGGCCAGGTCCGGGGCGGCGGTGGGGGCCACCAGGATGCAGCCGGAAGGGGCCTGGTCCAGGTCGTCCACCCCGCTGACCACGCAGACCGGGCCGGAGGCGATGCCCGGCGAGGCTCCTCGGCCGCCGAAGAGCAGCACCGGATGGCCGGCGTAGTCCCGGGCCACCGGGCCGGCCTCGGCCCGGGGCCGGGCCAGCTCCAGGGGGCGCGATTGCAGGATGAACAGGCGGCCGTCCTGGTCCTGGGCCCATTCCACGTCCTGGGGGCCGCCGAAGTGCTCCTCCAGGCGCAGGCCCCACCCGGCCAGGGCGCGGGCGTTTTCGTCGTCCAGGGAGGCCTCGAACTGCAGGGCCGGCGGCACCTCCTCCAGGGCGGTGCCGCCCTGGGGCAGGTTGACCAGGCGGGTGGTCTTGAGGCTGACGCTGCGCTCGATGATCGCCTGATCGGCGCGGGAGATGAGCAGCAGGTCCGGCGAGGCGCTGCCCGAGACCAGTTGCTCGCCCAGGCCGAGGACCGCGTTCAGGCGCATCTGGTCGGCCTGGGGCGCGGCGGGGTCGCGGGTGTAGAGCACCCCGGCCGCCCGGGGGTTGAGCATCACCACCCCGGCCACGGCCATGGGGGTTTCGCGGTCGTCCAGGCCCCGGCGCAGGCGGTAGGCGATGGCCCGGCTGGCGTACTTGCTGGCCAGGACCTGGCGATAGGCCAGGGAGAGGTTATCGCGGGTGACGTTGAGCACCGTCTCGTACTGGCCGGCGAAGCTGGCCTCGGTGTCCTCGCCGATGGCGCTGGAGCGCATGGCCAGGCGCAGGTCGGGGCCGAACTCCTGGGCCAGGGCGGCGTGGGCCTCCAGGATCTCGGCCTCCAGCAGGGCCGGCATCTGGGAGGCGTAGATGATGCGCTGGCGGATGGCGATGCCCACCCGCTCGATGCCGCGCGAGTCGTCCGGCTCCACCTCGGCCAACTGGCGCTCGATGAAGACCTCCAGGCCGTTGTCGCGCAGGAAAAGCTCGCTGGCCGCGGCGGTGATGGCGAAGCCCGGCGGAGCGGGCAGCCCCAACTGGCTCTGGATCAGGGCCAGGTTGCAGGCCTTGGAGCCCACCAGGGGACGCTGGGAGGGCTTGACATGGGTGAAGGGGATGACCAGCGGGGCCTCCAGGGGCGGGTGCTCGGGGGTGAGGATGGCCGCGATGCCCTGGTCCAGCTCCAGCACCAGGTCCGCCAGCTCCGGCAGCTCCCGGCCACTGAGTTGGCCCAGGTTGTAGATCGCGCCCAACACCGCCTCCACCAGCTCCTCGTACTTGCGCCGGGCCCAGGCCGGGGTGAAGGGCCGGCCGCCGTAATAGGCCTGCTCCAACTCGGCCAGGGCGCTCAGGGCGGCGTGGTTGAAGTTGAGATAGTGCTTGAAGACCCGGTAACGCTGGGCCTGGGGGCCGGTCAGGGGAGTGAGCAGGCGGCAGGCTTCGCGGTGGCGGAAAAGGTCCATCCAGGACGGGGACATGGCGCGACTCCGGTAGAGAGGGCTTTCCGCGGGGAGATATCAGGATATCACGCCTGGCCGAGGGCCTGAAAGCGGGGAAAAAAGCGGGACTCAAAGATTTTCGCGGCCAAGGGCCGGATCGGGCGGGCGCAGGGCGCACAATGCCGGACGAGGAGATCCCCGCCGTCGCCCCGGACCCGGATTCGCCCCGGGGCGGCTATTCTCCGAAAAGCTCCTGGATGCGGTATTCCAGGCGCATGGCCCCGGGCAGGTAGGCCTCCTGGAACTCGCGGGCGCAGTGCCAGCCCAGGATGTCGCCGGTCTTTTTCAGGGCCTCCACCCGGCAGCCCAGGCCGGCGCCGCACAGGGGCAGGTAGGGGCAATCGCCATCCAGGCACCGCCGCCACGCCTCGGCGGCGATCAGGCGATAGTAAATCGGCTCCATGACGGTCTGGTCCAGGTGCCCGGCCCGCAGGTGTTCCTGGTGCATGACCATCGGACATTTGTGGATGCCCCCGTCCGGGGCGAAGAGCCAGGGTCCGGATTCGCTGCACAGGGCGCAGTTGGTGGCGCTGAGCAGGTCGAGCCTGGGGTTCACCCCCCGGTCCACCAGCATCTCCAGCATGCCCAGGAAAAGCTGGGCCGAGCCGGCGTCCAGGGCGCAGGCCTCGCCGCCGCAGGCCTGGCCCTGGCCGTCCAGGTATTGCTGCTCCAGGCCCGGCTGGAGGGCGGCCAGGCGGTGCAACAGACCCCGGGCCGCCAGGTCGTCCAGCAGGTCGGCGAAGACCCCCAGGTCCGGCGCGGAATAGGTGACCGTGGCCGTCACCCGCACCAGGTCCACCACCTCGGCCAGGTTGGCCATGATCACGGCGTGGGGCGAGCCCTGGCGGCTGCGGAAGGGACGCCGGGCGTCGTGCAGCGCGGCCACGCCATCCAGGGAGACCCGGGCCGCGGTCAGGCCCAGGGGCCGCAGGTGCTCCACCATGGCCTTGGTCAGCAGGGTGCCATTGGTGGTCAGGCTGCAGGAGAACTGGCGGTTGTGCTCCCGGCACCAGGCCTGGAGCCCGCCGGCCACCAGCTCGATGGCCTCGGGGTTCAACAGCGGCTCGCCGCCGTAGAAATCCACCGCGATCTTGGCCGCGCCGGTTTCCCCGGCCCGGGACGCCAGACGCTCCACCACCCGGAGGGCGTCCTCCGCCCCCAGGCGCGGGGCGCGCTCCATCCGGGACTCGAAGCAATAGACGCAAGCCAGGTTGCAGGCCATGGTGGTCAGCACCTTGGCCGCCAGGGTCTCGCCGCCGCCATAGGCGGCCAGACCCAGGCGATGGCTGACCTGGTCCCGCTCCGCCTCCGGGCTGGGGGCCACGAAACCCTCCCCGGCCATCTCGGCCAGGCGCTCATGGTCCGCCTGGTCCAGGTCGGCTCCGGCGGCCAGTTTTTCCAGCGATTGGCGGTAGTCCGGCTCCAGCACGAAGAGCCCGCCGTGCAGGGTGTTGAAGATCAGGGCCTCGCCGGGGTTGGGTTCGTCGGGCAGGATGAGGTTGTAGCGCGAAGGGACCATGACAGACTCCCAGGTGGGGATTGGCTGAGATTCAACGCCCGCTGGCTACGTCGTTGCCCGGCCGACGCGCTCGGTTCCGGGCCGGGCTGACGGCCTCCCACCATTGCCGGCGATGGATCAGCAGATGTTGGGCGAAATAGGGCGGATTGGGATCGTCGAAGGTTTTGAATTTCTCGAAGCCCAGCCACCGGGTGAGCCAGTTGTAGCTCATGGGGTTGCTTTCGCTGACCGCGGCCTTCAACCCCAGCCAGGGATCGCGGCGGTAGACCACGTCCAGGAGATGATGGCTCAGGCGCAGGAAGGCCAGGCGATGCTGGTCCAGGGCGGTGGCCCCGACCAGCCAGGGAAAACCCCAATCCGGCTGGTCGGGCAGGGCGCAGATGCCCAGGATGGCCAGGGCCGGGCCGCCTTGCTCGGCGATGGTGAACAGGCGCCTGGACATCTCGATCGGCCAGACCTCCCAGAAGTCATCGTGCACCCGGCCGGTGTCCAGGACGTCCTGGCGGGTGGATTCGCGCTGGTGGCTCTTGATGTGGTCCCGGTCGGCCTGGTTGGTTTCCCGGATGATCATGGATGAGTCCGCATCGCTCGCACCGTTGGCATCCCTCGCCCCATGCCAGGTCCAGCCTCGCTCCCCGTCGGGGATGACTGCTCTGGTGGCCGTAGGATAACACCCTGCCCAGGCTTTGGGGGCTTCATTGTCGGCCGCCCCGGCCGCGCCCTGGCGCGCCGGCCCCAAGCCTGGTACCACTGCATGGGCGGTCCCGGGCCAGGGGGCCGCGCGCATTCACCGGCCAGAGGGCCGATCGCCGGGACGGGACGCGAGGCATGGGCGAGCGGGCGGCGCTGATCGCGCTGGACAACGTGGGTTATCGACGGGGCGGCCGCCAGGCGCTCTCCGGTCTCACCTGGCGGATGGAGCCGGGCCAGGCCTGGGGGGTGGTGGGGGCCAACGGCGCGGGCAAGAGCACCTTCCTGCGTTTGCTGCGGGGCGAGATCTGGCCGGCCCCGGGCCAGGGCCGCCGGCTCTACGGCCTGGAGGGAGCCCCCGAGGAAAGCCCCCTGGCCATGCGCGCGGCCTCGCGCCTGGTCTCGGCCGAGCTGATGGAAAACTACCGCCGCCGGGACTGGAACCTGTCGCTGATCGACACGGTCTGCGCCGGGTTCGGCGACACGGCCTATCTCCACCAGGAAATCAGCCCGGCCCAGCGGGCCCAGGCCCGGGAGCTGATCGCCGAGCTGGGACTCTCCCACCTGGCCGGCCAGCCGCTGTTGCGCCTCTCGCGCGGGCAGATGAAGCGCGCGCTCATCGCCCGGGCCCTGGTGGGCCAACCGGCGATTCTCTTCATGGACGAGGGCTGCGAGGACCTGGACCGGCAGGCCCGGCCCCGGGTGCTGGGCCTCCTGGCCCGGCGGGTGGCCCAGGGCATGGGCCTGGTGGTGGCCTCCCACCGCGAGGACGAGCTGCTGCCCTGCCTGACCCATCTCCTGCGCCTGGCCGGCGGGCGCATCGCCTGGCAAGGCCCCCGGGCCGAGGCCCCGCCCCTGCTCCCCGGCCCGGAGCCCGGGGACCCGGCCTGGGCCCAGGCCGCCCCCTCGCCGCCCCCGCCCCCCGGCCAGCCCCCGGTTGCGGCCCCGCCCTACCTGGTGCGCCTGCGGGGCGTGGAGGCCTTTCTGGACCATAAGCCGGTGTTGGCCCGCCTGGACTGGGAGATCGCGCCCGGCCAGAGCTGGGCGGTGCTGGGACCCAACGGCGCGGGCAAGACCACCCTGCTGCGCCTGTTGATCGGCGACCTGCTGCCGGCCCTGGGGGGCGAGGTGCGCTGGTTCGGCCAGGACCAACGCTACAGCATCTGGGAGCTGCGCCAACGCATCAGCCTGGTCTCGGCCGACCTGCACTCCTGGCACTGCCACCCCCAGACCGGCCTGGAGACGGTGATCAGCGGCTTCAGCGGCAGCGTGGGCCTCAACGCCCCGGCCACCCCCGCGCAGACCGCCGAGGCCCGGGCCTGGCTGGAATACCTGGACCTGGCCCACCTGGCGGCCCGCGACGTGACCGAGCTGTCCTATGGCGAGCTGCGTCGGCTCCTGATCGCCCGGGCCATGGTCACCCGGCCGTTGTTGCTGCTCCTGGACGAGCCCTTCGCCGGCCTGGACCCCGCCTCCCGGGAACAGGTCCGCGCCCTCCTGGACCGCCTGGCCGACTCCGGGCTCTCGCTGGTGGTGGTGACCCACCACGACGAGGACCTGCCCCGGGCGGTGACCAACGTCCTGGCCCTGGACCAGGGCCGGGTGGTCTCCCAAGGACCACGCCAGGTCGCGTGCCGCGACGGGCGTATACGGGTCGGTTGACGCCAAACCCTGAACTGGCCTCGCCCGCTCCCGTATAGACCTTGGTGCGGAAAATCCAAGCTGGGCGGGGACAAACTCCGCCCGTGACTTTCTTTGCCCATGCTTTCCCGCCTCCCACCGCGCGGCCCACGAAGGCCCGTCTTCTCTCCTCCCTCCACGGGCCGCTCCCCGCGCCTTAGCCCGGGACCGCCTCTCGACGCACTGGCAGGGGGCCACCCCCAACGACGGCCGGGTGATGGGCTTGCGAGAGCCGGAGGCGGCCGCGCTGCCGCTCCAGCCCGGCATCGCAGGGACGACGACCCGAGGCCAGAGGCCGGGTGCGGGGCGGCAGGGAGATTCCCTGGCCGCAGGGGCCGCTCGCCAGGCAGGCGCGGATGCGGACCGGGCGTGGGCGCGCGGGGGCAGGAAAACCGCCCTCGCAACGCCGCTGGCTCGGTTGTCCCGGTGGTTCGCGGCCAGCAAAAGAAGGGAGATATATCCGGGAGTGAAGAGATTGCCGCGTCGCCCCAAGGAGGCTCCTCGCAATGACAAAGGCGAGAGAGATCGCTACGGCCTCTGGCGACGCCTCACGATGACAAGGGCAGAAAATATCGGCTTGTCGCTCTGCCGAGACACTCGATGACCAAGGCGGGGAAGGCGGGAAAAAGCGAAGCGAAAGCACGAGAAGATAAATTCGGTGGATTGCTTCGTCGCCTGGCGGCTCCTCGCAATGACGGCTATTGGCTGGATTATCAAAGGCAGAAAAGAGAGGAGTGGGGACAAGGGTGAATGCGGATCGGGCGTGAGTGGTGGGTGGGGCGCGGATGGGAGGCGCCGCGTTGCCGAGCGCCGGGACCTCTTGCGGCTGCGCCGCCGGGACAATGAATTGTCCCGGCCACCCGGAAGGTGCGATTTGCCTGAGCCGCCGGGGGGAAGGCGGCCCACCTGAAAGCAGGTAAATCCCGGGCGAGGACGACCCCCGGCCTATTTCTTTCCCAAAAAACTCCCGTCTCCTGATCGGCGAACCTACAGGGGCAGCTCGATCAGGCGGGAGGGGACGGGACAGGTCAGGGTCGGCGGCCCCTCGGGATTGACGATGATGGTGTTCTCCAGGCCCACCGGCCCCTCGTCCAGCACGATCTTAAGCTCCAGGGCATAGGCCTCGTGGGCGCGGACCCGCTCCTTGCCGCCCTTGAGCAGGTAAGGCGGCGCGCCCAGTTCCAGGCCCAGGCCGTGGGCCACGAACTTGGTGCGCTGGCTCTTGCGGCCCAGGAAGACCTCGGCCATGCCGTGGTCGGCGGCCACCTGCACCGACAGGTCGAAGAGCTCGCCGCTCACCGCCCCGGGCCGCAGGCCGTCCAGGAGGGCGTTCTCCACCGCCACCAGGGCCTCGTGGGCGCGGTGGACCGGGTCCGGGGCCGAGCCCAGGCAATAGGTGCGGGTCTGGTCGGTCTGGTAGCCGGCCAGGCAGACGGTGAAATCCACCAGGATGGGCTCGTGGGGCCGGAGGGGCTTGGCGCTGGCCCCCTGGGGAAAGGCCGGGGAAAGGCCGTAACCGGCGAAGGCGGCGTCGATGGCCCCGGGCACCGCGCCCTCCGGTCCGCTGACCAGGTGCCAGGTGTAGGGCTCCATGAACGAGCCCCGGGTGCGCAGCAGGTCCACGTGGCCGCGCGCGATGGCCGCGCCCACCATCCGGCTGGCCACCGCGATCTCGCTGACCCCGGGCGTCAGCCATCGCGGCAGCAGGTCATAGACCTCGGCCGCCAGCGCGCCGCTCTTGACCATCATCTCGCGCTCGAAGGCGTCCTTGACCCCCTTGACCCGCAGGAGGGCCGGGGCGGCGTCCACGATCTCCATCCCGGGCAGGCGCTGTTGCCAGCCCCGGAGGTCCCGCGCGCTGAGCAGGTCCAGGCAGAAGCCCAGGCGGGCCTGGGCCGGCAGAACCTCCAGCAGGTGGGCCGCCACCTCGCCCAGGCCGCTGATGGCCACGACCGGCACCCGGCTCTCGGCCGTGGCCCGGCCGGAGTGGCGGCGGGCCAGGAACCGGGCCGGGCCCTGGGCCGGGATCACCGCCACGCCTTGCTGCATGCTGCCGGTGGCGTAATAGATGTCGGTGGCCGCGGTCAGGACCATGGCCGCCAGGCGGGACTTGCGGCAGGCCGCGGCCAGGGCCTCCACCCGGGCGGCGACCAGTTCGGCCGGCACCAGTTGATAGGACGCGGGGAAGTCGAATTTCACGCCGGGCCTCCGGCCAGGCCGGGGGCCAGCTCCAGCCAGGCGGCCACCAGGGAGGCGCTGGCCGCCAGGTCGTCCAGGTTGAGCAGCGAGACCGGGCTGTGGATGTAGCGGGTGGGCAGGCTGACCACGGCGGTGGGCACCCCGGCCCGGGAGGTGTGGATGGCCCCGGCGTCGGTGCCGCCATAGGGCGGCAGCTTGCGCTGCCAGGCCACCCCGGCCCGGCGGCCGGCCTCTTCCAGCGATTCCACCAGCCGCCAGGGCACCACGATGCGCCCGTCGGCCACGGTGATGGCCGGTCCCTGGCCCAGGATGGCCGGGTGGCGGGCCGGCTCCACCCCGGGGGTGTCGCCCACCGTGGCCTCCACGCACAGGGCCAGGTCCGGGGCCACGCCAAAGGCGGCCGCCGCCGCCCCGCGCAGGCCGACCTCCTCGGCCACCGAGAAGTTGCAGCACAGGGCGAAGGGCGGCGGGCTCTGGGCCAGGCGCAGGAAGAGCTCCACCAGGATGGCGCAGCCGGCCCGGTCGTCCAGGTTGCGGGCGTAATAGCCCTTGGCCCCCAGGCGGCCGTGGCCCGCGTCGATCACCCCGGGGGTGCCCACCTCGATGCCGGCGGCCCGGGCGCTGGCCGCGTCCATCAGGCCGGTGTCGATGTAGAGCCGCTCCCAGGGCAGGGACTTCTCGGCCTCGCCGGGTTTCTCCACGTGGGGCGGGGTCAGGCCCACCAGGCCGGGGACCTGCGCGCCGGGGCGGGGTTGCAGGATCACCCGGCTGCCGGGCATCAGGCGCTGGTCCAGGCCGCCCAGGGAGGCCACCCGCAACGCGCCGTTGTCCTCCACCCGCTGCACGATGAAGCCCACCTCGTCCAGGTGGGCGTCCAGCATCACCCGGGGCCGGGCCTCGGGGTTGAGCCACAGTTGCAGGCTGCCCAGGGGGTCCACCACCACCTGGTGGGCGCAATCGCCAACCAGGTCCAACACCGCCTGGCGGGCCTCGTCCTCGCGCCCGGGCGGGGCCACCGGCGTCACCAGACGCTCCAGAATCCCGATCAGGTCCATGGCTTGTCCTTCTAGTGGCGGGTGGCCTCGTCGTCGGGCTGGCCGGCGAAATAGGCCCGCAGGAAATGGAAGCCCTGGGCCGCGCTCTCGCAGCGGATGGGCGCGGCCTGGAGCCGGCCCTGGTGGGCCAGCATCTCGTAGAGATCATTGACCAGGGTGGAGAACAGCTCCAGGTCGGAGCGCGATTGCAGGTAGCTGGCCATCAGCTCCACGAAGTCGCGGCCGATCTCGAAGTTCTGCACCGCCTGCCACAGGTGCAGCTCGTCGGCGCTGCCCACGTAGATCAGGTGGGGGCAGCGCTTGAGCTCCTCGATCTTCTTGCCCAGGCGCAGGCGGTTGTTGGTCTGGCAGAAGGGGCAGGCCGCCTCGATGACCTGGCCGCCCTGGGGCGACGGCGGGGCGTGCAGGGCCAGGCCCGGGGCGTCCAGGCCCAGGCGGGGCGAGAGCTGGGCCAGGAGGTCCAGGTCCGGGATTCCGCCGGTCACCGCCCCGGTCCAGGCGCTCCAGGCCTCCACCAGCACTCCGGGGCGCAGGGCCTCGGGCACCTGGTCCAGCCCGCCGCCCAGGGTCAGCCAGAGGCGCAACTGGCCGTCGCTGGCCAGGGCCTCCTCCGGGGCCTCTTGCAGGACCTGGCGCGCCCACTGGGCGCAGGCCGGGTCGGGCTTCTTGAAGTCCTGGCCGGCGGCCTTCAGGGCGCGGCGGCGGGTGGTGACGATCTCGCCCTCGGCGTCGTCGCTCAGGTCCAGCTCGTCCTCCAGGGCGGCGGCCAGGAAGTCCTCCATCAGCTCGTACTGGTCCGGGTCCACCCGGTCCTCGGCCACCGCCGGCAGGGACCACAGCACCCGGTGGAAGAGGAAGGGCCGGTCGTCCTTGAGGCTGGCCAGGGCGTGGGCCAGGACCTGGCGCTTGCCCTCGGCCCCCCAGAGCCAGGCCAGGGGCAGGCGGCCCTCGGCCGCCGCCGGGTCCATGGTCTCGGCCACGATGGCCGCGCGCAGGAAGAGGTCAAAGGCCTCTTCTTCCTCCAGGCCCAGCAGGGCTGGCTGGCCGAAGCAGAAGGCCGGCCAGTCGTGCAGGCCCAGGGGCGAGAAAAAGGCGTCGCGCAGGATGCCGTCCACCAGGGCCAGGCGGGAGTCCAGGCCGCGCTCGCTCATGACCTAGCCCTCCTCGCCTTCCGGGTCCTTGAGGAACAGGGCGTGGTACTCCTCTTCCTCCAGGTGACGGCGCAGGAGGTCGCTGACGAAGTCGAAGATCTGCTCCAGGTCGGCGTCGGCCATCCGGGGCAGCAGGCGCTCCATCAGGGCGTCGTCGCCCAGCTTCTGCACATAGACCCGCACCGTGGCCTCGTCGGTGGCGCGGTCCAGGCCGAAACCCACCAGGCCGGTGTATTTCTCGACAAAATCGTGGCTGTGTCGGGGCATGGTTGGCCTCCGTGAATCGGGGAAGCTCAGTATAGACCGCCCCGCCAGGGGGGTCAACGCGAGGCGGGCAGGCGGCCGCGCCGGGCCAGCCAGGCGGTGATGCCCACCGCCAGCAGCAGGCGCGGACCCAGGATCCAGAAGGCGCTGCCGCCCAGGAGCATGAAGATGGCGGTGTCCTCCACCACCGCGTGGCAGGTGGCCAGGAAGACCGCCAGGGCCAGGCACTCCCGGGCGGGCAGGGCCTGTTCGCGGGACACCGAGACCAGGATCCCGGCCCCGTACAACAGCCCCAGGAAGAACCCGGCCAACAGCGGCACCAAGGCCCCGGGGCTGAGGCCCAAGCGCCGCAGAACCGGGGCCACCCCCGGCCAGGGCCGCTCGAACACCCCGTAGGCCTTGGCCATTTCGTAGCCCAGCATCAGGGGGGCCACCACCAGGGTGATCTCGCCGCAGAGGATCAGGCCGTCGATCAGGGCCCGGCCCAGGCTCAGCACTATTTCCCACATTGTCTGCGCCTCAGATGATGATCAGGCTGAGCAGCCAGCCCGCGCCCAGGCCCAGGCCCAGGCGCAGCAAGGTGATGGACCAGGCCCGCTGGGTCAGCTCCCGCACCACCGCCGCCTCCACCACCAGGCTGTGGGCGATGCCCAGGATCAGGCCCAGCACCGAGACCTGCTGCCAGCTCAGACCCAGGGGCGCGGCCACCGCCGTGGCGGCGTAGAGATTCACCAGCAGGCCGGCGCTGAGCACCGCCGCCGCCTCGCCCGGCAGGCCCCAGAGGCCCATGATCGGGGCCAGGAAGCCGGACAGCCAGGCCAACAGCCCGCTCTGCTTGAGAATCTCGGTAGCCAGGTACAGGGGCAGGATGTTTTTCAGCAGAAACCAGACAAAGGCGCGGGTGCGCCGGCCGCTGTGTCCCAGGGCCTCGCGCCAGGGCGGAACCCCGCCGGCGGGTATGTCGCGGGCATCGGTTTTCATGGCGCAAGGTTACGGCCCCCACCGCATTCGGTCAACCGAGTGCCTCGGTTGGCGTATACGGGTCGGGGGGCGCTGGCCTCGTGTTCGGGCCTTGTACGCTCCCGTACAGGCCTTATCGGGTGAGAAAATTAAGGCGGACGGGGTTGATCCCCGCCCGCCTTTGGTTTTGTTCGTGGAAGGCGCCATCTACGGGAGCATGGGAGGCCTGTTGATGGCTAAAGGCTCTCGACCCGTATATGGCTGTCGCGGCACGCGACCTACGGGAGCGTGGGAGGTCTGTTTCTGGCCCAACGCCCCCCGACCCGTATACGCCCGCCGGGGCACCCGGCTAGGTGAGGGCGCAGTGCTCCGGCCCGCGCACCGAGACCACGGTGCAGGGGGCGCGGCGGAAGACCTTCTCGGCGGTGGAGCCGAACAGGGTGCCCACGATGTTGCTGCGGCCCTTGGTGCCCAGGACCACCAGGTCGATGCCCTCGTCGCGGCAGGCCTTGACGATCTCGTCGTAGGGCAGGCCCACCCGGAAGATCAGGGAGGTGGGCACGCCCTGGGCCAGGGGCAGGTATTCCTTCTCAAAGGCCGCGCGGCGGTCGGCGACCACGGTGTCGATGTACTTGTCCCGGCTGACCGCGTAGCCCTCGGCCGCCAACTGGTCCAGGGCGTCCAGGCCCCGGGAGTTGACCACGTTGAGCAACACCAACTCGCCCCCCAGACCCTTGGCCAGGGCCAGGGCGTGCATGAAGGTGGCCTCGGCATAGGCCGAGAGGTCCAGACAGGCCATAACTTTCTTCAGGTTCACCGCGCATTCGGCCATGGCAGTCTCCGGAGTGTCAGGTTCGTGGATGTGAAGGTTAGTCCAATATAGACTGCTTCGGGCCGGGTGGGAAGTTCAATCTCCAGCATCCCGCAGGTGCTGGTCGAGAATGGCGCGCGCGGCGTCCCGCCGGGATTTGTCTCCGCCAACCACCCCCAGGGCTTGCCAAAACCGCGCCTCCCACTCGTCGTCACCCCCGGGCCGGCCGCCGGCCAGGGGCGGGGCCGGATCCAGCTCGCGGGACAGACGGGCTGCGAGGGCCTGGGCCTCGGCCGCCAGGCCGGGGCGCAGCAGGGTTTCCGCCCCGCGTTCGGAGGCCAGGCGGCCCAGGAGCCAGCCCCAGGCCGGGGGGGACTCCCAGAGCCAGGCCAGACCGGCCAGGGCCTCGCGGTCGGGCAACCCCAGACTGGCCACGGCCGTGGCCACGGCCGGGCCGAAGCCCAACAGGCGCATCACCGGGTTGGCCCGGCGGCTGCTGAAGGTGAAGGCGTCCAAACCGGCGCAGAGGTCCAGCAGGACCTCCCGGGCGGCCGGCTCCAGGCGGGCGAAGGCCCGCAGCTCGGGGCAGGTTTCCCGGGCGCATTTGGGCTGGTAGCCGGTGGCCACCCGCAGGTCCTGGCCCTGGTTGCGCAGGGGATGGTAGAGGCAGCCGGCGGTGCGGCCGGCCGGGTCCAGGAAGCCCAGGCCGGGGCAGAAAAAGCCCATGATTTCCTTGCCTGGCAGGCGGCCGGCCAGGAATTCCGCGCGGTTGTCGCTCAGAAACCGCCGCCAGGAGGAGCGATGGTCCAGGTGGTCATGGCCGGCCGGGCGGATGGGCGGGCAGCAGGCGAAACAGGTCAGGCCCCGGCCCGGGGAGCAGAGCGGGGCCGGTGCGGGGCAATCGGCGGGCGACGCGGGGCCGGGCGGGGCGGGGGCCATGCCTAGCGCACGAAGCCGGGCAGGAACTCCTCGCTGGCCGAGGTCAGGTCCTGCACGAAGCCGTTTTCAATGCCCGCCTCGGCCAGGGCGTCCTTGGCCGCCTGGTACTCGGCCAGGTTGACGCCCCGCTCCAGGCCCGGGGTCTCGAAGGCCCGGTGCATGGGGGTGTACTGGCTCATCAGGCTGACCCAGACCCCGCGCCCGCCCAGGCGCACCAGGTCGCGCAGGACCTCCGCGCTGCCGGAGAGGTCGTGGGGCAGCACCAGGTGGCGCACCAGCACCCCCCGCCGGGCCACGCCCTGGTCGTCCAGCTCCAGCTCGCCCACCTGCTCGCACATCTCGCGCAGGGCGGCCCGGCAGTGCTCCACGTAGTTGGGCGCGTCGGAGAGCCGGGCGGCCACCCGGTTGTCGGCGTACTTGTAGTCCGGCAGGTAGACCTCCACCAGGCCGGCCAGTTGGCGGATGGTGGCCGCGCGCTCGTAGCCGCTGGTGTTGTAGACCACCGGCAGGCTGCAGCCGGCCTCGCGGGCGATGGCCAGGGCCTCCAGGATCACCACCAGGTGGGGAGTGGGGGTCACCAGGTTGAGGTTGTGGGCCCCGGCCAGTTGCAGCTCCAGGAAGACCAGGGCCAGCTCCTGGGGGTTGAGCTCCTCGCCCCAGCCCTCCTGGCTGATGGCGTGGTTCTGGCAGAAGCGACAACCCATGGTGCAGCCGGCGAAGAACACGGTGCCCGATCCCTTATGGCCGCTGATGGGCGGCTCCTCGCCGTGGTGGAGCTGGGCGATGTTCACCGGGGCCCGCTCGCCCGGGGCGCGGCAATAGCCGACCGCCCCGGCCAGGCGGTCCACCCGGCAGGCCCGGGGGCAGAGCACGCAGGCTTTGAGCCAGCGGCGCAGATGGGCGGCGGCGCGGCGATAAGCCTCGGGCGGGGGCGGGCTGGGGCGTGCGGGCATGGTCAATAGCTCATGGACTGGGATTGGCCGAAGAAGACCCCCAGGGCCAGGCCGCCGGCAAAGGCCAGCATGATGATGGTGCCGGCCAGGATCAACAGGCTCACCGCCACCGCCACCCAGGGCACCCAGGGATGGACCCCGCCGGCCTCGGCCAGACGGGCCAGCAGCTCCTCCGGCGGGGCGGTGGCCTTGACCGCCCGGATGCGGCGCTGGGCCTCGCCGTAGTAGATGTAGTGCGCGCAGAGCCCGCTGGCGGCGTGCACCGCCCAGCGGAACCAGGGAATCCAGGCCCCCACCAGGCCCAGCACCGCCCAGAGGTAGAGCTTGCGGTAGAGGAACCACCAGCCGGTGGCGAAGAAGCCGGGCCAGTGCCAGGTGGCGACAAAGGCCTCCCCGGCCTGCTGGAAGCGGGCGAAGTGGTCCAGGTAGACCTGGGACCGGGGACCCAGGAAGGCCCGCCACTCCTCGGGGCTGATGTCAACCGCCGTGGCCCCGGCCGGATCGGCCCCGCCGGCCCCTCCGGCGTAGAAGCGCCGGCTGGGGTCGTCGTCCGCCGCCCCGGGCGAGATGCCGGCCAGGGGTGGGGGTGGCGGGGGCGGCGGGGGCGCGCCCGCGCCCGGGGCCAGCTCGGGGTGGCAGGCCGGACAGGCCTCGGCTTCGGGGGGCAGCTCCGTTTGGCAATGGGGACACCGCACGCTACTCGCTCCGCGCAGGGGTGGGGTGGGGCGGCCGGGGCCGACCGGGGGCATGATACCCCCGGCCGGGATACGGCTCAAGCCGGGGCGGGCCTCAGTCCACCAGGAAATTCAACCGTCGGCCCAGGGCCTTGACCCCTTCGGGCAGGGTCTGGCCGCCCCGGTCCTGCAGCATTCGATAAAAATGGTTCTGGGGCGCCCAAAGCTCCAGGTCCAGGCCCAGGGCCTTGGCCAGGTCCAGGAGCTGACCGGCCCGCACCAGGCTGCCCTGGTCCTTGAAATCCTGCACCAGGCGCAGCAGGTCCTCGCCCAGCATGGTCTCCACCTGCCTGCGGGGGCCATGGCGGTTCAGGTCCAGGCCCAGGGCCCGGGCCTGCATCACGATTTCCCCCAGGCTCTCGGGCAGCGGCCCGGGCTCCATCTCGGCCAGCAGCCGGGTCAGGTCCTCGCCCAGGATGGCCTCGGCCAGGGCGCTGAACATGGCCGGCAGGGGGACATTGATCTCGCGCAGAAAGAGCATGGTCTGGCGGTGGGTTTCGTAGAGCCCCCGGGCCGCCTCGCGGTATTCGTTCAGGCTGCGCTCCACCACCGCCTGGGCCAGGGCGCGCCGGCCCTCCAGGAACAGGTCGGCCATGCCGAAGGTCTGGCCCTGGAGCCGCTTCTGGAAGATGTCCCAGATGGCGTTCTGCTCCAGCAGGCGCAGGGGCTGCTCCACCTCGGCCTCCACGTCGGCCAGGACCTGACCCTGGCCGTCGGGACCCACCAGGGCCTTGAAATCGTGGCCGCCGGCGTGCAGGGCGGCGTAGGCCAGGTCGCGGGGCTCCTCCAGGCGCTGGTGGGAGACCCGCACCTCGCCCCAGGCCAGGTTCAGGCCCAGCTCGGCCCGGTGGCGGTACTCCAGGGTCTCCAGGTTGTAGCAGTAGAGCTTTTCCGGCGGGGGCTGGTTGTCCATCACCCCGCTGATCACCGCGTGGGCCGCCACCCGGTGGGGTCCCACCCGGGAGGGGGCCACCTCGCGCCGCCAGATCAGGGCCCCGTTGCCCTCCCGGGGCAGGTTGGACTGGGCCTTGGCCAGCTCGGCCAGGAGGTCCTCCTCCCAGCCGCCGCCGTCCAGCTCCGAGGCCAGTTGGATCGCCCGGGCCGCGAAGCGCAGGTTCTGCACCAGATCGGAAGAGCGTCGTGTAGGGAAAGAGTGTAGATCTCGGTG
>CALERA010000057.1 GCA_937908275.1 uncultured Desulfarculaceae bacterium
GGCGCAACAGCAGTTGCAGGATTTCGGCGTGGTAGAGCAGGGCGGTCAGGGGGATGAAGAAGATCACCGTGGGCAGGGCCTGGATGGCGAAGATGAAGCCCAGGGACCCGGTCTGGCCCGGCCCCAGGGCCAGGGGGCCGAAGCAGAACTCGATGCCGGCCCGGGCGTGGCCCAGGAGCTTGACCACCGCGTCGTTGAGGCCCAGCAACACCCGGCCGCCGGCCGGCAGGGCGAAGATCAGGCCGCCCATCAGCAGTTGCAGACCCAGGCCCCAGGCCAGGCTGGCGGGGCGGAAACCGCGGCGGCAGCCACCGCTGACCCAGGCCAGGAGGCAGACCACGGCCAGGCCCAGGAGGCTGATCAGGTTGTAGGTCCAGCCGGCTTCCTGCATATAGCCTTTTCCAATCAATCAAACGGGCGCATCTTAACACGCCCGGGAGATAAGGGTGTGGAATATGTCGGCTTGAACTGACCGCCGCCCCCTGGTATCTAAGGGCCCATGATCACCCTGCACCAAATTTACAAATACTATGGCCGCCAGGACGTGCTCAAGGGCGTGAGCCTGCACGTGGGCCCGGGCGAGCGCCTGGGGCTGGTGGGCCCCAACGGGGCCGGCAAGTCCACCCTCCTGGGCTTGATGCTGGGCGCGGTGGAGCCGGACAAGGGCGAGATCTTCCGGGCCAAGCACCTGCGCCTGGGCTACCTGCCCCAGGAGCTGTTGCAGCTCACCGGCCAGACCGTGCTGGAGCTGGCCATGGACACCGGCGACGGCCTGGCCGAGGTGGAGGCCGAGCTCTGGGACGTCCACCAGGAGCTGGCCGCCAACCCCAGCCCAGAGCGCAACGACGAGCTCCTGATGCGCCAGGGCCAGCTCCAGACCGCCTTCGAGGGCCTGGGCGGCTACGACCTGGAGGCCCGGGCCAGCAAGGTGCTCTCCGGCCTGGGCTTCACCCCGGAGCAACTGGCCCGCGACGTGGCCACCCTCTCCGGCGGCTGGCTGATGCGCGCAGCCCTGGCCCGCATCCTGCTCAGCAACCCGGACCTGATCCTCCTGGACGAGCCCACCAACCACCTGGACCTGGAGTCCATGCTCTGGCTGGAGGGCTACCTGGCCTCCAGCTCGGCCTCGGTGGTGCTGGTCAGCCACGACCGGGTGTTTCTGGACAAGGTCGTCAACCGCATCGTGGAGGTGGACCAGGGCCAGCTCTTCACCTATGGCGGCAACTACAGCGACTACGAGAACCAGCGCGAGGCCCGCAAGAAGGCCCAGCAGGCGGCCTTTGACAACCAGCAGGACCGGATCAAGGAGATCAAGAACTTCATCGAGCGCAACCGCTCGCGCAAGGACCGGGCCAAGCAGGTGCAGTCGCGCCTGAAGATGCTGGAGACCATGGAGGTGCTGACCGCCCCGGACCAGGACGAGGCCATGAGCTTCGAGCTGCCGGAGGTGGAGCCCTCGGCCAAGAACGTGGTGGAACTGCTGGGGGTGGACCTGTCCTATGGCGACAAGCCGGTCTACCAGGGCCTGGACTTCCTGGTGCAGCGTGGCGACCGCCTGGCCTTTTTGGGCAAGAACGGGGCCGGCAAGTCCTCGCTGCTGAAGCTCCTGTCCGGGCTGGTGCTCCCCTCGCGGGGCCGGCGGCTGCTGGGCGGGCGGGTCAAGCCCGGCATCTTCAGCCAGCACGCCCTGGAAGACCTGCACCCGGACCGCGACGTGCTCTCGGAGCTGATGACCGTGGCCGGCCTGATGGCGGTCAGCCGCCTGCGCTCGATCCTGGGCTGCTTCCTGTTCCGGGGCGAGGAGGTCTTCAAGAAGGTCAAGGTGCTCAGCGGCGGGGAAAAGAGCCGCCTGGTGCTGGCCAAGCTCCTGCTTTCCGGTCCCAACCTGCTCCTGCTGGACGAGCCCACCAACCACCTGGACATCACCAGCCGCCAGGTGCTGGAGGAGGCCCTGCGCAAGTACCAGGGCACCATCGTCCTGATCAGCCACGATCGCCACCTGATCAACGCCATCGCCAACAAGGTGGCTTTCGTGGAAAACGGGCGGGTGACGGTCTTCCCGGGCAATTACGACGATTTTCATCGTTTGTGGAAGAAGCGCCTGGACCCGGTGGAGCCCGCCCCGGCCGCCGAAACCAAGGCCCCGGAGCCCAAGCCGGCCGAGGCCAAGGCCCCGGCTCTCACGGGGGGGGAGGGCGCGGCTGACACCGGCCCCAAGACCCAGGCCCAGAAGCGGGCCGAGGCCGAGGCGCGCAACGCCCTCTATCGCAAGCTCAAGCCCATGCGTCAGGAGTTGGACAAGGTGGAGGCCCAGGTGGAGCAGGCCAGCGCCAGCCTGGACGCCATCGTGCAGGAGATGGTGGACCCGGCCGCCTTTGCCGACGGCGAGCGCTGGACCGATCTTTCCCGCCGCCACGACGAGGCCAAGCGCCGCCTGGAGCGGGTCACCGCCCACTGGGAGGACTTGGCGCTGAAGCTGGAGGAGTTGGAGGCCCAGACCCGGGCCGAGTGAGAAGCCCGGCCGCCGCTCAGGCCGGAGCGCTCAGGGCGCCCAGGGCGACCAGGCAGATCAGCAGGCACCATTTTTTCACGGCCGCGCCTCGCGTTCCGACACCATGCGGGATCGTGGCTCAGTCCAGGCCCAGTTCACGCTCCAACTTCGCCAATTCCCGCTCCAAGTCCATCCGCCGGGCCGGGTCCAGGTCTGGCTGGGCCAGTTGACGTTTCAGGGAGTTGAGAAGCTGCTCCTGGCGATAGACCCCGCAGGATGCCTTGATCTGGGCCATGGAATGATTCTCCGGGTTGAGGTCCGGATTTCAGCTTACCGCCAGGCCCTCGCGGCCGCAAGCCGGCGCGGTTGACAGGAGCCGCCCGGGGTTGGATGATTCAGGCGGCACCTTTTGCAGGGAGTCAAACATGCCGCCCATTCCTTGGCAAGTCCCGGCCGAGATCATTCTGGATCACACCAACGACGGCATCTATGTCGTGGACCGCGACTGCCGCATCCTGTATTGGAACCGGCCGGCGGGACGCATCACCGGCTGGGAGGCCGAGGAGGTCCTGGGCCGCCGCTGCCGCGACGACATCCTGGTGCACGTGGACCGCTTTGGCCAGGCCCTGTGCGAACCCGGGCGCTGCCCCCTGCACCGGGCCATGGCCGAGGGCCGGGCCCTCACCGCGCCTTACCTGGTCTATGCTAAGCGCAAGACCGGCGACCGGGTGGCGGTGGCGGTCTCGGTCTCCCCGATCTACGACGAGGCCGGCAAGGTCATCGGCGGGGTGGAGGTCTTCCGGGACGAGACCGAGCAGGTGGTGAACATGGAGCGGGCCCGGGTGGCCCAGTTGCACGCCTTGAGCGGCGACCTGCCCAGCGGATCGGCCAACTTCCAGGTGCTCTACCGCCCCCACGACATGGTGGGCGGCGACTACTACCGGGTGGAGACCCTGCCCGACGGACGTCACGCCTTCATGTTGGCCGACGTGGCCGGCCATGGCGTGGCCGCGGCGCTGTACACCATGATCCTGCGCACCCTCTGGGAGCAGCATCGCCGCCTGCTGGCCGACCCTCCGGCCTTCATGGCCAAGCTCAACCAGGCCCTGGACCCCCTGACCACCGGCGACAGCTTCACCACCGCCTTCCTGGGCCTGTTGGACCCGGAAGCCGGCCAGTTGGTCTATGCCTCGGCCGGCGCGCCGGCCGGCCTGCTGCGCCGGGCCAACGGCCAGGTGGAGGCCCTGGAAGCCCTGGACCTGCCCCTGGGTATGCTGGCGGACCAGACCTACCGTCAGGCCAGCGTCGCCTTCGCCCCGGGCGAGGTGCTGCTGCTCTGCTCGGATGGGGCCATCGAGGCCCACAGCCCCACGGACCAGGAGTTCGGCCTGGACCGCCTGGCTCAACTGGTGGCCCAGGCCGACCCCGGGCAGCCCGAGCGCCTGCTGGACCAGATCGAGCAGGACCTGCTGACCCACGTGGAGTCGGTGCGCCTGCCCGACGACCTGGCCCTCCTGGTCGTGAGTCGTGCCCGGGACTGACCCGCCACCAGCCGCGCGTTCCTACTCCCGCCTGGCCGGGGCCGCCTTGGGGACCATGCTGGGCGACGCCCTGGGCATGCCGGTGGAGGGCTGGCCACCCGAACGCATCCGGGCCGTCCATGGCAGGGTGGAGCGCCTTCTGCCCGGCCGTCTGCCGGCCGGGTCCTACACCGACGACTCCCAGATGATGATCGCCATCCTGGAGACCCTGGCCCATCGCGGCCGCCTGGACCCTGCATACCTGGCCGGGCGCTTTCTGGCCTTGCATCAGCCGGAGCGGGGCT
>CALERA010000058.1 GCA_937908275.1 uncultured Desulfarculaceae bacterium
AACGGCATCGTGCAAAAGCCGGTCTATCTGCAGTTCGTGATGGGCATTCTGGGCGGGATTCCGGCCAGCCTGGACCACCTGATCCATCTGGTGGAGACCGCGCGCAAGCAGATCGGCGACTTCCAGTGGTCGGTCTGCGCCGCCGGGCGCTTCCAGTTCCCCATGACCACCCACGCCCTGCTAATGGGCGGCCACGCCCGGGTGGGCCTGGAGGACAACCTTTATCTGGAGCGCAACGTGCTGGCCAAGAACAGCGGCGAGCAGGTGGCCAAGCTGATCCGCATCGCCAAGGAGTTCGGCATCAAACCGGCCACCCCGGCCCAGGCCCGCGAGATCCTGGGCCTCAAGGGCATCGACCAGGTCAACTACTAGGCGGTTGCCGCCTGGGGCCAGCCCAGGCCGGGGGCGCAAAAAGCCAAGGGGATTGGGCCTGAAAAACCCAATCCCCCCTGGCTTTCGCGGCCTCAGCCGTTGGACGAGATCGCCCAGTTGGGACGGGTGAACTGCTGGGCCACCCAGCCGGCGCCTCCGCTGGGGGTGCGCACCGACAGCCAGCCCCCCGACCCCCCCAGCACCGGCAGGGTGCTGCCCTGGGCCACCACCAGCACCACGGCGTATTCATAGCCCGGACCGGAGCGGATGTTCAGGCTGGGGGAGGCCACCGTCACCGAGACGGGCAGCGCGCCGGGCGTGGCGACCACCACCGGGGCCGGCGCGCTCTGCACCACCGTGACCGGGGGCGGCACCACCACATAGCCGCCATAGGGGGCCGGGCGATAATAAACCCCGGAGTGGGTGTAGTAGGAGAGCCCGGCGATGGTCACCATGGCCACGCCCAGGGGCAAGGCCCAGCCCCAGCCCGGTCCCCGGGCCTCGGCCCGGGAGGGGGCGATCAGGGTGCAGGCCAGGAACAGGACCGCCACCCCACCAAGGACCCGGAGCGACTTCCGGCGCATTTCTTTCCTCCGCCCGGCTCCCGCCAGGCCAAGCAAGCAACCTCGACCAAACCACGCACGGGCCTGGGCCACGGGGCTGGACCAAGCCCCGGGAGGGACTCCTCGGGCCGAGGCCGGATCATGACCCCTCCACCATTATTATAGCAAGCATTGGCCATGCCACCCATGGCGGCTGGCTGGCCCCGCCGGCATCGCCTCTGAGATCAGGCCCTTGGCCAACCCGGCCCGCCTCGTCCGCCACTCGCGGACCAGGCCGCCGCGAAAAAAATATGCGGGCCGGGAGCGGGGGTGGGCAGGAACTATCCAGGCCGGCCCCGGCCGCCAGCCAAGGCCAGCCAGGCCGCGCTCAGGGCCGGGTGGTTGGGGTCCGCCCGCGCCGGATCAGGTACACCGGGACCCCGGACAGGGCGATGGCCAGGCCGATCAGGGCGTCGCCGGGGTTGTAGAGGAAGATGCGCACCGCGATCCAGGCGTAGGCGCAGATGAACAACAAGGTGGTCAGAGGATAGCCCCAGACCCGGTAGGGCCGGGCCAGGTCGGGCCGGCGCTGGCGCAGGATCATCACCCCGGCGGCGGTGGCGATGGAGGTGAGCAGCATGAAAAAGGCGGTGAAGGACAGCAGGCGGTAGAAGTCGCCGGCCAGGACCAGGAGGCAGGAGACCAGGGCCTGGCTGACGATGGACCAATGAGGGGTCTGGCGGGCGGGGTGGGGCTGGCCCAGCCGGCGAGGGAAGAGGCCGTCGCGGGCCATGGCGTAGTAGATGCGCGGCGCGGTGAGGACCACCGAATTCAGGCTGCTGAGGATGGCGAACATCACCACCACCGCCAGGAGCTGGGAAGCGCGCTCCCCCCACAGGACCGACGCGGCCAGGCGGGCGATGTCCACCACCCCGACCATCTTCTCCACCGGCAGGGCGTAGAGGTAGAGCACGTTGACCAGGACGTAGACCACGGTCACGATCAGGCTGCTGATGATCAGGGAAAAGGGCAGGGTCCGCTGGGGGGTGATCATTTCGCTGGCCACGTAGGCCGAGACGAACCAGCCGCTATAGGTGAAGAAGACGGAGACCATGGCCGGCCCGAACAGGTCGGCCGGGGAGGCCGCGCCGGGGTTGGCGGCGAAATGACCCCACTGGCCCTGGCCCCAGAGGAAGCCGGCCGCCACCAGCACGCAGATGGTGACCAGGCTCAGGCCGCCGAACAGGTTTTGCGCCCGGCTGGCCCAGCGCAGGCTGAAATAGTTGAGGCTGGAAAAGGCCAGGATGACCAGCAGCGCGATGGACTTGGCCAACAGGGGAGGGGCGGCCGCGCCCCCGTACACCAGGGGCAGGAGGTAGGCGCTGAAGCCCAGGGCCAGGGCCGCGATGGAGCCGGGGTTGATGATGAAGAACCCGATCCAGCCCACCAGGAAGCCCGCCAGCGGGGAATAGGCCTCCCGCAGGAAGACGTAGTCCCCGCCGGCCCGGGGGAAGGCCGAGCCCAGCTCGCCGTAGGTGAGCGCGCCGAGCAGGGTCAGCCCTCCCCCCAGGACCCAGACCGCCAGCAAATACCAGGCGTCGCCGATGTCCCGGGCGATGAAGCCGGTGGTGGTGAAGATTCCCACCCCGATCACGTTGCCCACCACGATCATCACCGCGTCCCAGAGACGCAGTTGCGGTTTCAAGCCGTTGTTGTTTTCCGGGGGCATGGCGACGTTGTCCTTGTTGGTCTATTTGATCTCGAAGGCGTAGCTGCTCAGATACATCCGCTTGTCGCAGACCTCGGCCGGCTGGTAGGGGGTGTTGTGGGTGAGGATCACCAGCCAGAACCCGGGGGCGTCCAGCTTCAACTCCGCCTTGCCCTCGGCGTCGCTGGTGGCCTCCAGGGCCATGGGCGCGCCGTGGCCCTTGTGGGGCTGGGCCTCGGCCGGGGGCTGGTAGCCGGCGTAGGTGGCCTTGATCTGGGCCCCGGCCAGGGGTTGGCCCTCGAACCGGACCTGGACCGGCAGGACGCCGCCTTTTTTCAGGCTGGCCAGGTCGGCCAGGGGCTTCAGCTGCAGGGGCTGGGCGCTCTGCGCCGCCGGGCCCTGGCCGCCGGCGAACAAGAAGGCGTTGGCCACCATGCGCGCCTCCATGCAGCTCTTGACCTCGGGGAAGTCCTGGCGTCCGCCCCGCTTCATGCCCTCCGGGGTGCGGCTGAACAGGCCGGGGGGCATGGCCGCCACCACCAGGTAGGCTCCGGGTTGCTCGATCTTGAGCCGGTAGGTGTCGACCGCGGTTTTCTCCAAAACCACCTGGCCGCCGCCCGGGGCGATGGCCAGGGCCTCGCCGATCATGCCTTCCTTCACCGGCTGGTCCATCCGGCTGGCCGGGTAGTCGTGGCCAAAGCCGACCTTGATCTGAACCGTGTCGCCCACCTGGGGGAAGTGGTTGTCCGGAGCCAGCCAGATGTTGTGGGCCAGGGCGGGCGCGCCCGCGAGCAACAGCCAGAGTCCGCCGCAGATCGCGGCCAGGCCAAACGAACTTTTTCTCATGCTCATCTCCCGCGTGATCTCATGCCCGCCAGGGCATGGCCGCGCTAAAAGGGCTTTTCGTTGGTCAGGAAGTCGCCCACGTACAGCAGATGGTGGAAAGGCAGCTTCTGCCCGCTGATCTGCTGGGTGATGCCGCCCAGGGTGCCCCGCACCACCTTCTCGTCCTTCTGGAAGCCGGCCTCGAAGACGATGGCCACCGGGGTCTCCGGGGGGTAGTGCTTGGCCAGGGCGTCGACGAATTTCTGGAATTCCGTGCGCATGGTGAACAGGACCATGGTGGCCTGGTGCCGGGCCATCTCTTCCACCGTCCAGCCCGAGGCCAACAGCACCGAGTGGGAGGTCTTACCCTCGGTCACCCCGGCGGCCAGGGCGGCGTTGGCGGCGTTGAAGCAGCTCAGGCCGGGCACCACTTCGGTGTTCTGGCCGGCCAGGGCGGCCACGGTCCAGGAACAGGGGCCATAGACCAGGGGATCGCCGCTGTCCAGCATGGCCACGGTCTGGCCCGCGGCCATGGCCTGGCGGGTCAGGGCCATGAACTCGTCCCGTTTGCGCTGGTATTCCTCGCAGCTCAGGCGCTCGCGCGCCTTTTCCTGCTCGCTGAGCTTGGCGCAATCCTTGCCGAAGAAGGGGAACAGGCGGTGATAGCCGTCCAGCACCCGCTTGCCGGCCAGCTCCTTGGCGAAGCGCTCCTGGAGGCTGCGGCCGGCGAAGATCAGGTCGGCCTGCTTGATCACCTCCAGGGCGCGCAGGGTGGCCAGGTCCGGGTCGCCCGGCCCCATGCCCACCAGGTAGAACTTGCCCGGACCGGCCTGGCCCGGGGATTGGTCAGGACGATACTGGGAGCGGGACAGGTCGCGGCCCAGGTAGACCAGGGAGTTCTTCATCTCCTGGCCGGCCAGCTGGCCCTTGATGTCGGCCAGGGTGCCCAGGATGGCTTTCTCCTGGCCTCGCACGCCGGCGTTGGCCACCACCGCCAGCGGCATCTCGGGCGGGTTGACCTTGGCCAGGCGCTCCAGGAGGGCCTCCAGGTCCCGGGGCATGAAGATGACCAGGGTGGCCTGGTCATGGCCGGAGAGCTTCTCCAGGGTGTCGGCCCGGCCCTCTTTCTGGAAGGGCGCGGTGATGATGATCTCGCCCAGGCCCACCTTGAGGGCCGCGTTGGCGGCGTTAAAGGCGCTGAGGCCCGGCACCACCGTGGGTTCGAGGTCCTTGAGCGCCAGGAGGGTCCAGACCCCGGGGCCGTAGATGGTGGGGTCGCCGCCGCTGAGCATCACCACCCGCTGGCCCTGGCCCACGGCCTGGCGGACCAAGGACGTGAAGTCGGCTTGCAGTTTCTTGAACTCGGCGCAGGTCTTGCCCCAGCGCTGGCTCGCCTCGGGCGGGACCTGGGCGCAGTCCTGGCCATAGAAGGGGAAGGCCAGGTTGTAGCCCTCGATCACCCGCTTGCCCGCGAAATCCACCAGGGAGGCCAGCTTGTCGCGGGTCTTGGCGTCGCAGAAGACCACGTCGGCCTCGGCGATGGCCCGCACCTGGCGGGGGGTCATCAGGTCCAGGTCGCCGGGTCCCAGCCCCACCAGTTGATAACCGCCCCGCCCCGGTTCTCCCGCCCCGGCCGGGAGCGGCCCGGCCAGCAGCGCCAGCGCCATCCCCAGCGCCAGGCCCAGGCCGGTGGTCCAGCGGCTCAGTTTTTTCAGGCATGTCTTCATCTGCGTTCATCTCCCTGCTTGATGGTCAGAGCGTCGCTCCAGGTCCGC
The DNA here is from genome assembly GCA_937908275.1 of uncultured Desulfarculaceae bacterium. GTDB lineage: Bacteria > Desulfobacterota > Desulfarculia > Desulfarculales > Desulfarculaceae > JACRDC01. Next base: position 5,223 of record CALERA010000058.1, read on the forward strand.
GTCCAACGCGCGGTCTGATATGCCAACTCCGGGACATTGCGTCCACTCAAGGGGCCTCACAGCCGGAAGCTCAGGCCCACTCCATAGGTGCGGTCGGTGCCCGGGTAGCCGCTGGTGTCGTAATAGGTGGCGTCAAAGGCGTTTTCGATGAACAGACGCAGCACGCCGTCCCGCAGCGGCCCCCACTGCTTGAACAACTTCTGCTCCACCCCCAAGTCCACCAGGTGGTAGGCGTCGATGGCCACCTCGCGCACGGTCCAGGTGTCCTCGGTCAACTGCTCGGCCACCTCGCTGACCTGCTGGTCCTGATATTTGTAGTCCAGCAGCAGCTTGGTGTTCTTGAACAGGTTGTAGCGCAGGCCGGCGTTGACCCGGTACTTGGCCACGTTGGACTCGGCGTCGAAGCCGGCCAGTTCGTCACCCTGGTTTTCCAGCTTCTGGTAGGTCGCGCCCAGGTAGAAGGAGAGGTCCTTCAGCAGGTTGCCGCTGACCTCCAGCTCCACCCCCTTGCGCACCATCTCGTCCAGGTTGATCTTGTAGTCCTTGTATTCCTGCCCCGGCGTCACCTTGTTCTTTCCGCTGGGGGTGTATTTGGCGTAGGAGGAGTTGTTGGCGATGTAGTCCTCGATGATGTAGTGGAAGTAGCTCAGCTTGGCCTCGATGTTGCCCATCAGGCGGCGCTTGACGATGGCGTCGATGCCCAGGCCGTGCTCCGGCTCCAGCCAGGCCCCGGTGGGGCGGCCCTGGGGGTTGTAGTCGCCGTGATAGTCGGGCGCGCGCCAGATGCGGCTGACGCCCAGGGAGAGCGAGGTGTCGCGCAGGGCCGTGGCCAGGTCGTCCAGCTCGTAGGTCAGCATGGACTTGGGCAGCACCTCGCCCCAGTTGCGCTGGATCCAATCCGGCTGGCCGCTGATGTACTTGCCGGTGGTGGTGGTGTTGCCGACCCAGATGTCCACCTCCTCGTAGCGCAGGCCGGCGGTGAGGCTCAGGCGGGGCAGGATGCGCCACTGGTGCTGGACGCCCAGGCCCTTGATCTCCATGCGCTTGTTCTTGGTGTCGTGGTCGCCGTCGTAGAGCTGCTGGCCATCGACCTCCAGGGTGGTCTCGTGCCGGTCGTTGAAGCGGTAGCGGTCCTGGAGCTTGGCCGCCTGCTGATAGTAGCGGGTGAACATGGAGGTGTAGGCGCCGCTGGCCAGGTAGGCGCGGTCCTTGGTCTCCTCGGCGTAGGAAGCCTCGGCCGAGAGTTCGCCCACCCGGGTCGGCTGGCGATAGTCCAGGCGATAGGAGAAGGCGTTGCCGTCCCAGGAGGGATCGTCGCTGTAGTTGAAGGCCGAGCCGGTGACCACCGGGTAGTCGTTGTCGTATCGGGTGGCCTTGTCGCCGGGGTCGTTGTTGACCGGGATGCGCTTGTCGTTGTCGGAGTAGGACCCGGTCAGGGCCAGGTGCCCGCCGGAGGGGATCACGTAGCCCACCCGTCCCACCACGGTGCTGATCTCGGCCTCGCCATTGCGCAGGTAGCCGTCGGTCTTGTACTTCTGGTAGCCCAGGTCATAGGCGAAGCGGTCGGCGCTGCCCTGGGCGCTCACGGTGTAATTCTGGGTGTTGTAGGACTTGTAGCTGGTGGAGACCTTCAGCTCCGGCTTGGCCTCCGGGCGCAGGGCCGGGGCCCGGCTGACCAGGTTGACCACGCCGCCGATGGCCTTGGCTGGATACAGGGCCGAGTGGGGGCCGGGCAGCACCTCGATTTTTTCGATCATAAACGGCGGCAGGTAGGCGAAGTCCACGATGTTGGTGGACTTGCGGCCGCCGGTTTTGCGCAGGTCCAGTCCATCGATGGCCAGGACGAAACGGTTGGTCTCGAAGGAGCGGAACTGGAAGCTGTCGTCGGCGGGCACCAGGTTGCCGCCGCCACGATAATCGAACAGGATCAGGTTTTTGAGGTAATCGCCCACGTTCTGGACCGGACTGACGGTGTCGTAGTTGTCCAGCACGATGGTGGTGGAGGCCGGGGTCAGGGCCACGGCCTGGTCCCCGGCGTTGGAGTTGACCACGATCTCCTCCAGGGGATGGGCCTTGGCCGGGGTGGCTTGGGCTTCCGCCGCCCCGGCGGTCGCCGGCCCCCAGCCCAGGACGCCCAGGAGCAGCGCACAGGCGCAGCTTCCGGCCAGGCGAGTCCAGGACTGGGCCGGGCGCGAGCCGTCCGGCCGGGGGCCGTGCTCCTGGCCAAACCGAGGCGCCAACCTCCGCGCGCGAGATTCCGCTTGCTCAAACATCACGATTTTCCTTTTCCGAGATGGCGTTGGTTGCATCCAAGTCGTCGCGGCGCAGGGATGCGTGGCAAGGTTGTCCGCTCCCTCACGCCCGAGACCACCCCGGAGCGGCTTCCGTCGGGCATGCCGAAAAAACAGGCCACGAAGGCAGCCTCCTCCCCGGGAAGTGACCTTCGTGGCCTGAGTGTTGTCGTCTTATGGTTGGGGGGACCGGGTCAGCCGAGGCCGATGGCCAGCCTGTCGTCTGGCCTGGTCCGAGAGTGCGCCGGGTTGCGCTGGATGTCGCTTGTGGCTTTCGTCACCACGTTCAGGAAGGGTTGTTAGCAAAGGGGTCCCGGGAAGTCAAGCAATAACCCATTTACACCAGATTTATCAGGGGTTGAGTGGGCTGCCGGATGGCCCGGCCGGGGGGAGGAGTGGCGGCCGCGTCGAGTTGGAGTGACCCTTGGATTTTCCCCGGCCAGACCCGCCTGGCCAGGCGGGCGCATTATAAATGCCTAAATCAGAGCTGCTTCTTGTCCAAAATTGTTGTCCAGGCTAAGATCGGGCAGTGCCGCCTGCCCGGCGATCAGAGACGGCGAGATTCGCCGCTGACAAACCGGCCGGGCCGGGCGTCCGCCCGCGACCACCGGCCGCGCCTCTGGACCGGTGGGCGTCCAGACGGCCGCATCCTCACCCAGCGGCCTCAATTGCTTCGGTTCGACCCCCATCACCATCAAGCCGCAAGCGGATGTTCTTGCGCGGAAAGGGTTCTGAACCATGCTGAGCGCCGAGTCGGCCTTGGGGCAGTTCATCAGGCTGTTCCAGCAAATTGGCCGCACCTTCGATGGGATATTTTTCCTGTACGACGCCGTCGAGAAACGCATGGTCCATGTCTCGCAGAACTTTTTCACCATGTTCGGCCGCTCCGAGGACGAGGTCTACCACGATCCCAAGTCATTTTTGAAAACCGTCCATCCCGAGGATCGGGGCAGGGCCCTGCGCTGGTTCCAAAAAGGTCTCTCCGGCAGCATCTCCAGCTCGGAATACCGCGTGCTGCTGCCCTATGGCGAGACCCGCTGGCAGGCCTCCTGCCTGGGGCCCATCTGCGACGCCAGCGGCGCGACGATCAGGCTGGTGGGTCTGTCCCTGGACATCACCCGGCGGATGAACGCCGAGCACGGCCTGCGCCAGAGCCAGGCCCAGTTGCGCCAGGTGCAGAAGATGGAGGCCCTGGGCACCCTGCTGGCCGGGGTGGCGCACGAGATCAACAACCCCATCAACACCCTGATGTTCAACGTATCCATGCTCAGCGACATCTGGCGGGACGTGCTTCCCCTCCTGCGGCAAAAGGCGCAGGAGGAGCCGGGGGCCAGGTTTGGCGGCATCCCGATCAAGTTGCTGACCGGCAAGCTGGGGCAGGTGCTGGAGGACACCGACGAGGCGATCAACCGCGCGGCCAATATCGTCGCCCACCTCAAGGACTTCGCGCGCCCCTCCCCGGTGTCCCAACCCCGGGAGACCTCGCTCAACCAGGCGGTGGAGAAGGCCCTGAGCCTGACCAGCGCCACCGTGCGCCGGGCCCGGGTGGAGCTGCGCACCGAGCTCGATCCCAGTCTGCCCAACCTCCTGGCCGATCCCACCAGCCTGGAGGAGATCCTGATCAACCTGGTCATGAACGCCACCGAGGCCATCGACCATGACCATGGCCTGGTGGAGGTGCGGACCGGACGCGACCCCGGCGGGGAGATGGTCTTCCTGGAGGTGAAGGATAATGGCCGGGGAGTGCCCGAGGAGATCGCCGACCGCCTGTTCGAGCCCTTCGTGACCCAGCGCCCCAACCGCAACGGCACCGGGCTGGGTCTGTCGGTGACCCGCGACCTGGTGCAGCAATTCGGGGGCTCGATCTCCTATGAGTCCACGGCCAACCAGGGCACGGTCTTCAAGGTGCTGTTCCCCCTGATCCCCAGCGTGCGTCCGGCGCAGGTCCTGGTGGTGGATGACGACCAGACCATGCGCCAGGCGATCCAGAAGTCCCTGAGCGCCAATCCCGAGCTCTCGGTGCAGGTGGCGGACAACGGCATGGAGGCCCTGGTGAAGCTGGGCCGCTACACCCCGGACGTGATCGTGCTGGATTTGTTCATGCCCGGCATGGATGGCTCCGAGCTGATCCGCCACATCAAGTCCACCCCGGCCTTCGCCCAGATCGGGGTCCTGGTCATCACCGGCCTGCCGGACTCCCCGGAGGCCCAGGCCATCCGGGAGTCAGGTCTGGCCGAGGTGGTGGCCAAACCATTCAATTTCCAATATTTCATCAATAAACTCAAACGCCTGATCGCACGCGGGGAGAGCGCTTGAGCCATGGAGAGCATTCCCGCCGAGCCGACGCCCATCCTGATCGTGGACGACGAGGACCTGATCCTGCGCAGCTTCGGCCTGGCCCTCATCCGGGGTGGGCTGCCCGAGCCGGCCCTGGTCTCCGACCCCGGCCGAGTCCCGGAACTACTGCGTCGGCATGACTTCCGTCTGGTGCTCCTGGACCAGGTGATGCCCCAACTGGACGGGCTGGAACTCCTGCGCCAGATCAAGGAGGAGTTCCCCGAGGTGGAGTGCCTGATGATCACCGCCCTGAACGACCTGCCCTCGGCGGTCAAGGCGGTGCGCTACGGGGCCTATGACTACCTGGTCAAGCCGGTGGACGAGTATAAGCTGGTCACCGAGGTGCGCAACGCATTGGAGCGCTACGAGCTGCGTTACGCCCTGTCCCTGCACGCGCGCGAGCCATCCTTCAGCGAGCTGCAACACCCCAAGGCCTTCGCCCGGATTTTGAGCGAGGACCCGGTCATGGCCCGCGTCTTCCACCAGGTCGAGGCGGTGGCGGCCACCGAATACAACGTGCTCATCTGCGGCGAGACCGGCACCGGCAAGGAGCTGCTGGTCAACGTCATCCACGCCCTCAGCCGGCGCGCCGGCGGGCCGTTGATCAAGGTCAACATGGCCGCGGCCAATCAGAACCTGTTCAGCGATGATTTCTTCGGGCACGTCAAGGGGGCCTACACCGGGGCCGAGGCCAGCCGGCGGGGCTTCTTCGAGGCGGCGCATGGCGGCACGTTGTTTTTGGACGAGGTGTCGGAGTTGGGGGTGGAGTTGCAGGCCAAGCTCCTGCGGGTCATTCAGGAGCGGGTGTTCTACCCCCTGGGCAGCGATCGCCCGGTGGCCGCCGATGTGCGCCTGCTCTGCGCCTCCAACCGCGACATGACCCAGGAGGTCAGGCGCAACGCCTTCCGCAAGGACCTGTTCTACCGGCTCAACACCGTCACCATCCTGGTGCCGCCCCTGCGCGAGCGTCACAAGGACATCCTCCCGCTGGCGCGCCATTTCCTGCGCCGCCACGCGCACGAGGCCGGCAAGCCGATCGAGGACCTGGCGCCGGACCTGGCCCGGCGGCTTTTGGAACACCCCCTGCCCGGCAACGTGCGCCAGTTGGAGAACCTGATGGCCGGAGGGGTGACCTTCGAAAAAGGGCGGCGCCTGTCCCTGGCCTCGCTGCCGGAACTGCTGGCGCCCGCGGAGAGGGACGCGTCCCCAGGCCAGACCGGGCCGGCCACCCTGGCCGAGATGGAGAGCCTCCTGATCCAGCGGGACTTGCGCCAATGCGGCGGCAATCGCACCCACGCCGCCCGCGCGCTGGGCATCTCCCTGCGGACCCTGCAGCGCAAGTTCAAGCAGGAGGACGAACCCGGTGCGGCAACCTGACCACCCAGCCACGTCAAAATGGCGTGGATGATAGCTATCCGTGGTTGCTGGCGAAATTCGCCTGTCTCGCTCCCGGCCATGACAATTTGTCAGGCCAGGCCATCCCGCCCGTCATCGCTCCTGAAATTACGTCATCGCTAATAGTCGGTAATTATTAATCAAAAAAGTTGCACCCCTTCGCGGCCTCCTTGGCGCGGCCCCTGCATTATCCGGGGGCGGTGGGGAATTCTTATGTCCGGAGAGCGCCGCGATGGGAGGAGGTCGGTTGAACATTCTGGTGGTGGACGACGATCGGGGCACCCGCAACGCCCTGGAGCTGTGGCTGGCGCGCCTGGGCTTCAATTCCATCCTTTGCCACGACGCCGAGGATGCCTTTGACAAGTTGCGGGAAGCCCTGGGCCGAGGCGAGCCGGTGGAGATGATCCTCACCGACCAGGTGCTGCCCGGGCAATCGGGCCTGGAGTTCATCATGAGCTGTCGTGGCCTGTCTCCCGGTCTCAAGGCGGTTCTGATTTCAGGCTACCAGGACGAGAACCTGCAAAGGCGAGCCCGGGAATTGCCCCATTGCCTGTTCCTGGCCAAGCCGTTCACCTCCGAGGACCTGCTGCGGGCCTTCCGGGAACTGGAGCGCGCCGATGCCTCCTGAGAGCCTGGCGCGCACGGCTTACGGCCGTCCGGAGGGCTCCGGCCGGGGCGTCTGGTCCAGGGCCTGGGCCTGGCTGCCGCGAGCGTCCCGCTGGATCGGGGGCGGGAGGCGCTTGGGCCGGGGTTTCCGGCAGGAGTTGGGCCAGGGCCTGGAGCGCCTGCGCCAGCTCAGCGGCGAGACCGAGGGCGATTTCCTGCGCCTGGGCGAACAGGTGCAGACCTTCTTCCTGGCGGCCCAGAGCATGACCGAGCAGGGGGCCCGGGTGGTGGAGCTGGTCTCGGGCCAGACCGTGTCCGAGGCCGCCCAACGCCTGGAGATCCTGGTGGAGGAAACCCGGGTCCGCTTCCGACAGTCCCAGGCGGTGTTCGCCGAGAACCTGGCGATCCTGGCCTCGGTGCGCCAAGAGGTCGCGGTGGCCAGCCGCCCCCTGGCCGGATTCCAGCAGATGGTGATGGGGCTGCGGGTGCTGGGCATCTCCACCCGCATCGAGAGCGCCCGGATGCAGGGCCAGGACGAAGGCTTCCAGTTCCTGGCCGACGAGGTCACACGCCTGTCGGACACCATCAAGGAGCAGACCGAGGGCATGGCCGCCCAATTGGCGGGCCTGAGCGCCCGCCTGGACGAGACCCTGGGCAGCCTGGACGGCCTGGGGGCCGGGCTCAGCGGCGAGGCGGGCAGCCTGGTCACGGTGATCGACCAGAGCCTGCGCGAGCTGCGGCAATGGCGCGGGCAGTCCGAACTGGCCGCCGCCCGGATGGCCGACAGCACCCGCCAGGTCCACGCCAACGTGGCCGAGGTGGTCTCCTCCATGCAGTTCCACGACATCACCCGCCAGCGCCTGGAGCACGTACACGAGGCCCTCTCCGGCCTGGCCATGGGCCGGGCCGAGGACGCGCCGGCCGCGGTCTGCCAGTTGCAGACCGCGCTCCTGGGGCATGCCGTCGCGGAGCTGGAGCAGGCGGCCGGGACCATCCAGACCAGCCTGCGCGGCATCGCCGGCTCGGTGCGGGAGGTGGCCCAGGAGGCGCACCGGCTGGCCCGGGGCGAGGACGGGCAGGAGGCGTCCTTCCTGGAGCGGCTGGAGGCCGACCTGTCGGGCATCACGACCGCCGCCGGCCAGACGACCCGGGCCCTGGCCCGTCTGCGCGATTTGGTGGAGTCGGTGGTGGGGACCCTGGAGCAGGTGGGCGCGTCCCTGCGCTCCATCGACGCCATCAGCTACGCCATCAAGTTCGTGGCCCTGAACGCGGCCATCAAATCCGCCCGCCTGGGTGGGGATGGCGCGGCCCTGGAAAGCCTGGCCCAGGCCATCCAGAACCTTTCCGCCGAGGCCCACACCGCCACCCAGGAGCTGTCCGGGGTGCTGGGGCACCTGGGCCAATCGGCGGACTCGCTGCGCCGGGCCATGGCGGCGGACTCCGGGGGCGGCGAGCAGACCGCGCCGGAGCTGGAGGCGGTGCTGGAGGCCATCCGGGCCAACAACCAGGCCTGCAACCAACTGCTGCGGGAGTTGGAGGGCAACGGTCATGACCTGGCCGACCGTTTGGAGCAAGGGGCCGGGGCCATCCGGTTCCACCTGGGCATTCAGCAAAGCGCCGCGACGCTGATGGCCTGCCTGGGGCGGTTCCCAGGCCAGCGCGACCCAGGCCCGGGAGCCAACCGCGCCGTGACCGGCGGCGGCCTGGACGGCTTGTCCCAGCGTTACACCATGGCCAGCGAGCGGCAAATCCACCAGGCCTGGGCCCAGGGTGGCGCGACCGCCTTGCCCGCCAGACCGGGAGCGGTCCCGCAGCCGGCCCCGGCCGCCGCGAAACCGCTGGCTCCGGCGTCCTCCCCGGCGGACGCGGAGTTGGGCGACAACGTGGAGCTGTTCTGACAACGCGGATGGAGGCGTACACCATGGCTGATTCAGGGCAGGGCGAGCGGATGACCTTGGCGCTCCAGGGAGAACTGGGCATCCAGCAGGCCGGCGAACTGCACCAGAACCTGTCGCAGGCCCTGGAGCAGACCCAGTGGCTGGAGCTGGACCTGGGAAAGGCCCGGGAGGTGGGCCTGTGCTGCCTGCAACTGCTCTGCGCCGCGCACCGCAGCGCCCGCCGTCTGGGCAAGCGCCTGACCCTGGCCCCGGGGATTTCTGCTGACTTCGAGAGGGCCGTGGTCCGGGCGGGCTATCCGCGCCAGTGGGGATGCGATGGCCAGGAGGACGCGGACTGCCTTTGGAACCTGGGAGGTGAGCGATGAGCAAGACGATCATGACTGTGGACGACTCCAGCAGCGTGCGCCAGATGGTGGGCTTCACCCTCAAGCAGGCCGGCTACAACGTGGTCGAGGCGGTGGACGGCAGCGACGCCCAACGCAAGCTGGCCGCCACCCAGGTCCACATGCTCATCACCGACCTCAACATGCCCAACCTCGATGGCATTGGACTGACGCGCTGGGTGCGCGCCAACCCCAGCTCCAGGTTCCTGCCCATCATCCTGCTGACCACCGAATCCCAGGACGCCAAGAAGCAGGCCGGCAAGGCCGCCGGGGCCACGGGCTGGATCGTCAAGCCCTTCAAGCCCGAGCAACTGCTGGCCGTGGTCAAGAAGGTGTTGGGATGATCGACGAGCTGCAGGCCCATCGCCAGGCCTTCCGCGAAGAGGCCAACGAGCTGCTGGCGGAGTTGGAAACCTCGCTGCTGGAGTGGGAGGACTGCCCCGAGGATCAGGGATTGCTGGGGCGCATCTTCCGGGCCATGCACACCATCAAGGGCTCCGGGGCCATGTTCGGCTTCGAGGCGGTGGCGGGGTTCACCCACGAGGTGGAGTCGGCCCTGGACCAGGCCCGCTCCGGGAAGATAACCTGCTCGCCGCGCCTGATCGACCTGACCCTGCGCGCCCGTGACCACATCCGCTCCCTGTTGGACGAGGCCTTCGGCGGGGCCCCGGCGGACCTGGAGGTCACCTGCCAGTTGAAGAGCTGCTTCCAGGCCCTGCTGCAGCCGGCGCCGGAGCCCGCCGCGCTCCCGGCGGGACCGCCGCCAAGCGCGGGCCAGGAACGCACCTATCGCATCGAATTCCGGCCCCGGCCCGGCCTGTTCGCCAACGGCGCCGACCCGTTGCTGCTCTTGGACGAAGTGCGCGCCCTGGGCCAGTGCGCGGTCATCGCCCACCTGGAGGACATCCCAGCTCTGGAGGAGTACGCCAGCGAGGCCTGCTACACCCACTGGGACCTGGTCCTCACCACCGACCAGGATGAAAACGTCATCCGGGACGTCTTCATCTTCGTGGAGGACGAGTGCGACCTGCGGGTGGAGGTCATCGACCAGGTGGATCTTTCCAACGGCGAGGCCGAATACAAGCGCCTGGGCGAGATCCTCCTGGAAAAGGGCGACATCTCCAGCGATGGGCTCGAGGAGGCTCTGCGCGAACAGCGGCGGCTGGGCGAGTTGCTGGTGGCCAAGGGCGAGGTCGCGCCCGGCCGGGTGGACGCGGCCCTGCGGGAGCAGCAGCAGGTGCGCCAGGCGCGGCAAAAGCGCCAGGCGGCCAGCGAGTTCTCCAGCATCCGGGTGCCATCCCAGCGCCTGGACATCCTGGCCGACCTGGTGGGCGAGATGGTGTCGGTGCAGGCCCGCCTCACCTCGGCCGCCTCGGTCCGCGCCGACGCGGAGCTGACCACCATCGCCGAGCAGGTCGAGCGCCTGACCTCCGAGCTGCGTCACAACACCATGATCATCCGCATGCTGCCCATCGGGACCCTGTTCAACAAGTTCAAGCGCCTGGTGCGCGACCTCTCCCGCGACCTGGGCAAGGAAGTGGAGATGGTCACCGTGGGGGAGGAGACCGAGCTGGACAAGACGGTCATCGAGCGCCTGGGCGACCCCCTGGTCCACCTGATCCGCAACAGCGTGGACCATGGCATCGAGCCGCCGGCCGCGCGCCTGGCCGCCGGCAAGCCGGCCGCCGGGGTGGTGACCGTGACCGCGGTGCACTCCGGGGCCTACGTGCTGATCCAGATCCACGACGACGGCGCGGGCCTGGATCCGGAGGCGATCCGGGCCAAGGCCATCGAGAAGGGCCTGATCGAGGCCAACAGCGAATTGAGCCGCAAGCAGATATTGGACCTCATCTTCGAGCCCGGCTTCTCCACGGCCAAGGCCGTGACCGATGTCTCCGGCCGCGGGGTCGGCATGGACGTGGTGCGCAGCAACATCCGCAGCCTCAAGGGCGAGGTGGACATCGACAGCGTGAAGGGCCAGGGCGCCACCATCACCCTGAAGCTGCCCCTGACCCTGGCCATCATCGACGGCCTGCTGGTCTCGGTGGCGGGAGATTTCTTCGTCATCCCGCTTTCGCACATCGAGGAATGCGTGGAGCTGACCCGCCAGGACCTGCGGGATTCCCACGGCCGCCACACCGTCACGGTGCGGGGCGAACTGGTGCCCTACGTCAAGCTGCGCCGGCGCTTCAAGCTGCCGGACCAACCCCCGGACATCGAACAGGTGGTCATCACCAAGCTGGAGAATGCGCGTCTGGGGCTGGTGGTGGACCGGGTGATCGGCAACCACCAGACGGTGATCAAGTCCTTGGGCCCGATGTTCAAGCACATCGACGTCATCAGCGGGGCCACCATCCTGGGCGACGGCACCCTGGCCTTGATCGTGGACCTCAACGCCCTGTGCAACGAGTTGGGTTTGCAGGAGCGGGAGCGGGAACTGGGGCTGGGGCGCTGACGCCCCGCGTCCCGGCGGCCGCCGCTCACGGGCCGGCGTTTGGCTTTGGCTAGCAGAACAAAGGGAGCATCGACATGAGGTTTACCATTAAGGCGAAGTTGCTGGGAGGTTTTGGCGCGATCGTGCTGTTGTTGACCCTGACGTCCCTCCTGGGACTGTCCAGCATTTCCACCATCAATGACCTGGTGGACAACATCATGCGGCGCATTTACCCCAAGGTGGACCTGGCCTTCCAGCTGGACCAGAAGCTCCTGGAGATCAGCCGCGCCCAAAAGCTGTTGATCCTGGCCGAGGACCAGAAGGAGGTGGCCGCCCAGGCGGAGGTGATGCAGCAGGCCGGCAAGCGCCTGGACGCGGCGCGGGACAAGCTGCGGGAGCTGGAGGACGGGCAGGGCAAGACCCTGGTGGATCGCTTCAGCGCCAAGTGGGAGCAGTACGTCGCGCTGAACAAGGAGATCATCGCCCTGGCCACGCGCAATTCCGATGTCCTGGCCACGAACCTGTGCCTGGCCGATGGGCAGGCGGCCTATGAGCGCTGCGTGGGGTTGTTGCAGAAGGTGGCGTCCCAGTCCTATGCCGACCAGCAGCGCGCGCCGGGCGAACCCGCCCGTCTGGCCAGCCAGCGCGCCCATCTGGCCGAGAAGATCCAGTTGGCCCTGGTCACGCTGCAGCGGGACGAGAGGAGCCTGATCCTGCAATCATCCGCCAAGGACGCGCAGGAAACGGCCAAGCGGATCGAGTCCCTCAAGTCAGAGGTCAACGCCGACCTGAGCAGCCTGGATCGCCTGGCCACTCCCGAACTGCAAGGCGCCCTGGCGGAGTTGCGGGGAGCCTGGAGCAGGTTCGCCGAGATCAACCAGCGGGTGGTGAGCGTGGGCCTGGAGCACAGCATCCAACACGCCCAGGAGCTGGCCAACGGCAAGGGGCGCGAGGCGCTGGACGCCGCCCAGGAGATCCTCAACAACCTGGTGGAAGGCGGCGAGAAGGAGATGGAGCAGGCCGGCAAGACCACCGATGAAACCGAGGCCCGGGTGCGTTGGATCATGCTGCTGGTGCTGGCGGTCTCGGTCCTTCTGGGCGCTGGGTTGGGTTTGTGGCTGGCCATGAGCATCAGCAAGGGCCTGGGCAAGGCGGTGGGCCTGGCCGACACCATCGCCCTGGGCGACGTGAGCCACACCCTGGAGATCAGGCAGAAGGACGAGATCGGCCAACTGGCCGAGGCCATGAACAAGATGTGCCAGAACCTGCGCGACAGCGTGAAGGTGGCCGAGCGCATGGCCGAAGGCGACCTGACCATGGAGGTGAAGGTGCTGGGCGAGCGCGACGCCCTGGGCCACGCCCTGGAGAAGATGGTGACCAAGCTCAAGAGCGTGGTCAGCGAGGTGCAGTCGGCGGCGCACAACGTGGCCGC